>JALQYE010000035.1:0-10533 GCA_023254245.1 Emticicia sp. | reverse complement strand
GGATACGGTTATCAGTTTTGGCGTTGCAAACCAGGATTTTATCGTGGCGATGGTGCTTATGGCCAATTTTGCATGGTAATGCCCGAACAAGATGCAGTTTTGGTAATGACTTCAGAAAGTTGGAATCTACAAAAGTCAATGGATACAGCCTACCAAACAATTTTACCCGCTATTAAAAATACCTCTTTAGCCGAAAATCCTGCTGAGTTAAGTGCTTTGAAAAAAGAACTTAGCGAGCTTTCTTTGAGTGTTCCGAAAGGCTCTATAAAATCGTCATTGATGAGTAAATACAGCGATAAGATTTTTAATGTAGATAAAAATGCTTTCGGTATCACGCAAGTGGGCTTTGGATTATTTGCTGATGCAGGGGTTTTACGCTTGAATTTTGGTAAAGGAATAGAAAAAATTGGTTTCGGTTGGGAAAAGTGGAAAGTAAATCCTGCTAAACAGAAAAATCCTTTCTCGTCAAATCCGATTGTGGTTCCTTCACGAATTGCCAGCACTGCCACTTGGCTTAATGACAATACATTACAGATAAACTTTAAGTTTGTTGACCAGATTCACGGCGATAAATTGACAGTAATTTTTGATGATAATAAAGTTTCTATTACACTTTTGAGTAGCGTTTCCGAAAACACTAAGAATAATCCTGATAAAAGAGAAAAATTAGTTGGAACATTGATAGCATAGTTAAAAAAATAGAAAGCTCTTTTGACAATCAAAAGAGCTTTCTTGCTATCGACTACTAACTTTAGTCTATCATTTCATTTCCATCGCCATTTTCACGGCATTGTAAGCGTTTACGATTCCTCCCGTAGCTGATAAATCTTCAAACTTCACGATTTCGTCTCCACCAGGTTTTTTGACTCTCAAATCTGGCACTTTCACCGATGATTCTAAAATGATTTTCTTGATTTGAGCTGCTGTAAGGTTAGGGAAGTAAGATTTCAATAAAGCAGCTACACCCGCCGTTGCTGGCGAAGCCATACTTGTTCCACTTTTTTCTTCATATTTTGAGCCTGGAACTGTCGAGTAAATATCAACACCTGGAGCAAAAACATCCACATTTTTCTTGCCATAATTACTGAATGTAGCCACGGCATCAACGTCTGGTTTCCAAGATAAAGCACCTACCGAAATCCAGTTTTCTGCTACGCTTCCATTTTCATACGTATCATTCGGAAACTGTGGGTCAGTATCCATATCTGTATTATCGTTTCCAGCCGCTGCAATCATTAATACACCTTTCGATTGTGCATATTTTACGGCATCATCTACCCATTTTTTATCTGGAGAATATTTCTTACCAAAACTCATATTGATAATTTCAGCACCGTTATCGGCGGCATAACGAATAGCATTGGCTACGTCTTTATCACGCTCATCGCCATCAGGCACCGTACGCACAACCATTAGTTGTACATCGTTGCACACGCCCATGATACCCAAATTATTGTTGCGGTTTGCACCAACGATACCCGCCACGTGCGAGCCGTGCATAGCATCTGGGCCAGTTACTTCATTGTTACCGTATTCTCCGTATTCGAGTTTTTTCGGATTATCACCTACTACTTTACGAGCATCAAAATCGAGATTATAGTTATACTTCAATTCGCTTTCAAAATGTTCAGCTGCTTCTTTGATATCGGCTCCCGTGGCCCCCAATTCAATAAATTTTTCGAGGGTTTTCTTAGCCGCTCTTACCTTACGGTCAGCTTGGCTTTCATCTATTCCTTTGATGGCCGCTGGCGTAAGGTTATCAACTTTTAAATATTCTTTTATAACTTTCTCCGACTCTACATAATTTGTATATAGTTGCTTGTAAAATGGGGCATATTGTTCACTTTCAGCTTTTTTCTCATCATATTCTTTCTGTAAGGTCTGTAATAATTCGTAGTCAGCTTTGTTTTTACGAATCAATTTCTTCGATGGTTTGTCACCAAATTTATCTTTCAATTGCTTCAAAATTCTGGTCATCTCGAGTTGTTCGTGATTTACATCAGTACCATCTTTGCCGCCCAAAAAATCCCAGCCATTAATATCATCAACGAAACCATTTTTATCATCATCTTTGCCATTCCCTGCAATTTCTTTGGTATTTACCCAAAGTCTATCTTTTAGGTCTTCGTGGTTTACATCTGTTCCACCATCAATAATGGCTACCACAACTGGCTTAGATTTTTTATCTTTCAGAAGCTCATTATAAGCACGCTCCACACTCATTCCACGAACACCATCTTTCTCAAAATCAAGGTTAAACCAATTCAATTTAGTTTTTAGTTCTTGGGCGTTTGTTTGAAGAAGAAACGAGGAAATTAAAATCGAAAAAAGGATTTTTTTCATTAGCATAAGTTTTATTTTGAGAAAAAGCATCTTTTGGGACTATGATGCTTTAGTGATGAATAAACTGCGAATTAAACGAATTAGTTTGAGATTTATTTAAGAGCTTTCAGGTATTTATTGAAGGGCTTGCTCGAAATCGGCAATTAAATCATCAATATTTTCGATGCCAACCGAAATACGCAATAAGTTTTCGGGACTGGTTGAATGAATACCCTCTACCGAATAACGGTGTTCGATTAAACTCTCGACACCACCCAAACTCGTGGCGTGTTTGAATATATTAAGTTTAGAAGCTAATTCCATGGCTTCTTTTTGTTCACCTTTCACTAAAATCGACATCATGCCTCCATATCCATTAGCCATCTGCTTTTTAGCCACCTTATGGTATTCGTTTGATTTCAGACCAGGATAATTTACTTTTTCGATTTGCGATTGAGCTTCTAAAAAAGTAGCCAATTTCATGGCATTTTGAGCATGAATATGCATTCTAATGGCATAAGTTGATAAACTTCTATTCAATAACCAGCAATCAAAAGGTGAAGGCACCCCACCGCCAACACTTTGGAAGGTACGGATTTTTGTGGCTAAATCGCTTGATGCAGCATTGGCTGGTAAAATTACACACCCACCTAAAATATCAGAATGACCACCAAAGTATTTAGTAGTTGAGTGCATCACGACGTCAACACCAAAATCGAATGGACGAGTAAAAAATGGCGTAGCCCAAGTATTATCGCAACCCACCATAATATTTTTAGCCTTCGCAATTTTCACTACTGCCTGAATATCGGTGATTTTCAAACTTGGGTTTGAGGGTGTTTCTACCCAAATCAGCTTCGTATTTTTCTTAATGGCTCGCTTGATTGCTCCCAAATCGGTCATATCTACGGCCGTGCAAGTAAGACCAAAATTGGCGTAGAGATTATCGATAATAACTTTTGTGTTATAATAAATGTCATCAGGCAGAATCACGTGACTATTCCCGCCCAACGAATGAAAAATACTCATCGTGGCGGCTTGCCCAGATGCAAACGCAACGGCTTCGCTTCCACCTTCGAGAGCTGCCAGTTTGTCTTCTAAGGCTCGTCGGTTGGGGTTCGAAGCACGAGTATAAATATCTCGACCTTCTACTATGCTTCCATCGGCGGCACGCTCAAAGGTAGTAGAAAGAATCAAAGGAGGAACAACTGCACCCGTGGTCGGGTCGCCATGATTTCCTGCGTGAATCGCAAGAGTTTCGATTTTCATTTTGTAATTTTGTATTATTAAAGTTTACAAATATAAGTAAAAGCCTATATTTTTCAAGGAAGTCTTCGCTTGAAGCGAAGACTTCCTTAACAAAGAAATAATATGAAACTAAACATCATCAAAATCGGAGGCAATGTCATAGATAATCCTCGCTCATGTAAGCAATTTTTAGAAGATTTTGCCGCCCTCGAAGGCTCAAAGATATTAATTCATGGCGGTGGAAAAGTAGCCACAAAAATTGCGGTAAAACTTGATGTTGAAACCAAAATGGTTGATGGCCGCCGAATTACAGATTTGCCAATGCTCGAAGTAGTGACGATGGTTTATGGTGGGCTCGTTAATAAGCAAATAGTGGCACAATTACAGGCTCTTGGCTGTAATGCTCTTGGCCTAACTGGTGCTGATGGTGGTGTGATTTTAGCAAAAAAACGTGCCGTAAAAGACATTGACTACGGCTATGTAGGCGATGTAGAGAAAGTAAATGCTTCCTTGATAGATAATTTCTTGAAAAATAATCTTACGCCTATTTTTGCTCCGCTGACGTTTGATAAAGAAGGAAATATGCTTAATACAAATGCCGATACGCAGGCTTCTTCAGTGGCGGTGGCTATGGCAGAGCAGTATGAAGTAAATCTAATTTACTGTTTTGAGAAAAAAGGTGTACTTTCAAACCCAGATGACGACGACTCCGTGATTCCGCAGCTCACGCCAAGCATTTACGCTGACTATAAGGCTTCAGGAGCAATCAATGCGGGCATGATTCCAAAACTTGACAATGCTTTTGCGGCACTTCAAAGAGGCGTTGCGAAAGTAACGATTTGCCATGCCGACGAACTAAAACAAGCAGTTGCCGAAGGCATACGAGGAACACAGATAATTTTGTAAGTCCACGGTCAACAGTTCACAGTCAACAATAAAAACCATACTATTTGAGCAAATTAGATGAAACTAAAACTCCTTTATTTGCTCAATTAAAACGGGCGGCGTTCCGCTTCACTCATTAAATTTTATGCTTCAAAATTCAGAATTAGTAGAAACACTTACAAAAGATGCCATTGAGCTTCTGAAAGATTTAATTCAGACGGAATCTTTTAGTAAACAAGAAGACGAAACAGCAGCGATTATCGAAGAATTTTTTCGTGAAAGGAACATTCCGTATCGTCGTAAAAAAAATAATATTTGGGCGAGAAATAAATACTTCGATGCTTCTAAACCAACGGTTTTATTAAATTCTCACCACGATACCGTAAAGCCAAACCCTTCTTGGACACTCAATCCGTTAAATCCACTGGTGAAAGATGGCAAACTTTACGGCCTCGGTAGCAATGATGCAGGTGGCTGTTTGGTATCATTGATTGCTACTTTTTGCTATTTTTACTACAAAACTGACCTCAAATATAACGTCATCATGGCTGCCACGGCCGAAGAGGAAATTTCGGGACGTGAAGGGCTTGAAATGGTTGTACCTGAATTACCCGAAATCGAGTTTGCGATTGTAGGCGAACCTACGCAAATGCACTTAGCCGTTGCCGAAAAAGGTCTTTTAGTTTTAGACTGTATCGCTCACGGAAAATCAGGACACGCCGCTCGTGACGAAGGCGAAAATGCACTTTACAAAGCCGTGAAAGATATTGCGTGGTTTCAAGAATATAAATTCCCAAAAGTTTCCGAAAATTTGGGGCCAATCAAAATGAGCGTAACGATGATAAATGCGGGTTCGCAGCACAACGTTGTGCCTGATACGTGTAAGTTTACGGTCGATATTCGAGTAACGGAACAATATACTTTAGAGGAAATTACGGATGTTGTAAAGAAAAACATCGAAAGTGAAGTAGTGCCTCGTTCGATTCGTTTGCGTCCATCGAGTATTCCGAAGGAACATCCGATTGTGCAAGCAGGAATCAGCATGGGACGCAACACTTACGGCTCACCAACTACTTCCGACCAAGCTTTGCTTGATTGTCCATCCTTAAAAATGGGGCCTGGCGATTCTGCCCGCTCACACACAGCCGACGAGTTTATTTATCTTGATGAAATCGAAGAAGGTATCAAGCTGTATATTACCATGCTTGGTAAGGTGATAATTTAAAATAAGTGTGCCACACCTTGTTATCGCAAGAAATAGGTGTGGTACACTTGTTTTTCTATTACAGTAAGCATCCACCAACTAAAGTGACTTTCAATTTCTACCAAAATCTTTAGCCATGAGCATCATCTACTACATCCTCGCTTTTCTATGTGGCGTAACAAACAGCACACAATCGGGTGTAAATGCAGAATTACGGAGGTCTATTAATAATCCAATTTTTGCAGCTATTATTTCTTTTGCTTCGGGTCTGGTAGCACTAATTTTAATAATTCCTTTTTTTAAAGAATCAGTACCCACAATGGCAACGTTGAAATCATTAGAGTGGTGGAAACTAACAGGTGGAGTTTTGGGTGCTTTTTTTGTAACAACCGTTATTTTGAGCGTACAGAAAATCGGTTCGGCAAATATGATTTGTCTAATCGTAGCAGGTCAACTCATAACGGCTATGTTACTCGACCATTTTGGACTTCTGGGATTCAAATTACACCAAATTAATGGTTGGCGAATTGCGGGCGGACTGCTAATTGTAGCAGGCGTTTATCTAATTGTCAAGAATTGATTGCACAACGGCCATCACTTTTTCGGTAGCACCGATATTATGCAAAACATAATTCTGCGAAATTTTATCAGTTTCTCTCTTTCTTGCCTCATTTGAGCGTAAATTTTTCAATATTTCGATCAAATCTTCAGTTGAGGTAATGGCATAAGCTCCCCCCTGGTTGACTAAATCGACTGCTTCTTGGAATTTATGATAAGCCTTATTGCCAAAGAAAATAGGCATTCCGAAGGTAGCAGCCTCTAAGATATTGTGTAGCCCCTTACCAAACGAGCCTCCAATAAGAGCAAAGTCGGCGTATTGATAAAGCGATGAAAGCATTCCGATATTATCAATGATAAGCACCTGATAATCAATCAATTTTGTATCGGGCTTTACTTCCGAAAAACAAATACTTTTCAACTCTATTTGTTTTTGCCAAGTGTTTATTTCTTCTCGGTGGATTTCGTGCGGAGCGATGACGAAAGTTAAATTTGAATCATTTTTACATGAATTCATCAACGGAATCAAGACTGCCATGTCGGTTTGCCAAGCAGAACCTACCATAAATACTTGTCGATTTGCTTTGAATCGCTCGGCAATCGGAATATCTTTCCTTGCATCAACAATTTGCTTTACACGGTCGAAACGAGTATCGCCTGCCAATGTAATTGACTCTATATCAATACTTTTCAACAAATCAAAAGATTCCTGATTCTGCACTAAAATATGCTTAAACTTCGTAAGAACTTCTCTGTAAAATCCACCGTAAGATTTAAAAAATAGTTGGTTTGGGCGGAAAATTGCAGAGAAAGAAACCGCAGGAATTTGTTTTCTTTCGAGTTCGGTCAAATAGTTTCTCCAAAATTCATACTTCACAAAAAATACAATCGATGGCTTTACGATTTCTATAAATTTTCGAGCATTTGCAGGCGTATCGGCTGGAAGATAAAATATGTAGTCGGCACCTGCATAATTTTTTCTGATTTCATAACCCGAAGGTGAAAAAAATGTCACCAAGATTTTATAGGCTGGATATTTTGCACGAAACGCTTCAATGACAGGTCTTCCTTGCTCAAACTCACCTAAAGAAGCACAGTGAAACCAAGCAAGCATACCTCGACTTCGCTCGGTAAACGGATTGGTGAGCGAAGTCGAACCAAGCCTTTCAAAAATGTTTTTTCTACCATCAATCCAAAGTTTTGCTTTTGAATTAAACGGGGCTAAAACTCTGATTATAAATGAATATGCGTATATCGAAAAATTATAGAGTAGCTGAAGCATTGGCAGTAGAACAAGTTTTTGGCTTGTTTCGAATAGTGAAACTGGAAGTATTTTAAAACAAATAAAATCTTGTTTTTCGGGAGCAAAACTATAAAAAAACAAGCTATTTTTGGTGTAAATTGATGTAAAATTGCTTTCTTAATTCTAAGATACCCATGAAGTCTTTCTTGTTTATTCTATTTTGCCTATTCTTTACCAACCTTTCGGCCCAGAAAGCAGCACTTTACTATTTTGATAAAGGTTTTGAAGAATTCAGTAACACTTACCCTCCTTTAAAAATCGCAGGAAATTTGGGTAATTTTGAGGAGGAAATAGTAGAAAAATTTGGTAATCAAAAACGCAAAGTTTACCGATTTCCTATTAATTCGGGTTTAGTTTTTGATAATAGTAAAATTAAAAATTTTATTAATGGTTCATACGGAATCGAAATGTACTTCAAGTATGATGATGGTAGCATGCTCCTGTATGGCCAACTTTTAGGCGATGATTTGGCTAATAAACAAGGTAAATATGTACATTTAGTGATGAGTCGTAATCAGCAATCCAAACAAGTCAATATTTTTATTGATGGAAAACTTCGCTTTGATTTTGTTGATACCGACAACCAAATGGAGATGGACAAAACCGCCAAGATTACATTTTTTACTGATTCAAGTAAAACAACTACCTCTGGAACAGTAGCCATGATAAAACTCTACAATTATTTTATAGATTTGGCTACTGCTCAAGAAATATTCAAAGTTTTTACCGAAAATCCCATTATCTCTACCCCCTCTCCCGTTGGAGTTTTGAAAAACCTTTACTTTGTTCAAAGCCAACCAATACTTTTACCTGAATCGAATCCTGAGCTGGATAAGATTTTTGATTTTTTGCATAAAAACGTCAATGTAAAAATCGAGCTGCAAGGCCATACCGATAATCAAGGCGACTTTGACCTCAACCTAAAACTATCTAAAGACAGAGCCGAAACTATCAAAAAGTATTTGATAGAGAAAGGCATTTCTACCAACAGAATCAAAACCAAAGGCTTTGGTAGCACCCTCCCAATAGCCAGCAATGCCAACGAACTTACTCGTAGTAAAAATCGAAGGGTAGAGTTGATGATAGAAAAATGATTTTTATTTTCTCGTCAAATCGAAAGCAACTCTTACATAACTTATCGAAGGGTCATTAGAAGCAGTACTACAAGTTATTCGATTTCCGTCTTTACTAATTTTCCCGTTGATATTGCTATTAGCTGGAATATCAATGAAACCACCAATAAGTGTTGTATCATTGACGACTATTCCTTTGTATTTAGGTACATTAAAACCCACCACATCAGAACCATATACAATGTTTGCTGTTATTTCATTCCCCACATGCACGATTGTCCATGTAGCTGTCCCGTTGATTACCATTGGCTGAGCCCAACCTGTCACTTTTCCAACAAAGATACCATTCAAATCTAATTTTGCGGGAACATCATCTTTTTTACATCCCCCAAGCAAAATCAAAACAAATAACCCTACTATCTTTTTCATATCTAAACAATTTAGCTTTAACAAAGCTGACTGATTATCAATTATTTATACATGACACTAATTAGAAAAATGAATGATTTTGGTCAGATTTATAAGAAATTTTTATAATTCAAACATTGCAATTAAAAATAAAGCTATTTTTAACCCATCTTAACTAAACCTATTCATCAAACTATGAGAACTCTTTTATTTCTGTTGTTTTCAGTTTTTCTTTTCAATAATACATTCGCTCAAAAAGCACCAACCCCAGCACCATCAAACCCTTTCAATCCCGACCTTTACAAAGGCTTAAAATGGCGAAATATTGGCCCCTTTCGTGGTGGCAGAAGCGTAACGGCTACGGGTGTGAAACAAAACCCTATGACCTATTATTTCGGCTCGACGGGTGGTGGAATCTGGAAAACCGAAGACGCGGGTATTTCGTGGAAAAATATTTCTGACGGGCAATTAAAAACTGGCTCAGTTGGCGTAATAACAGTCGCCGAGTCTGACCCAAACGTGCTTTATGTGGGCATGGGCGAGCACCCCGTTCGTGGCATGATGACCTCGCACGGTGATGGCGTTTATAAATCGACCGATGCTGGAAAAACTTGGAAAAATATTGGCCTCGAAAAAACGAAGCATATAGCAGCAGTCAGAATTCACCCTTCCAATCCAGACGTCGTTTATGTAGCAGCTCAAGGTGCTTTACACGGCCCCAGCGAAGACCGAGGCATTTATCGCACCACTGATGGAGGCAAAACATGGCAAAAAATATTCTATGTTGATGCCAATACTGGCTGTGCCGATTTAAGCATGGATATGACCAATCCAAGAATTTTGTATGCTGCCATGTGGCAACATCGCCGCTATCCGTGGAAAGTGGAAAGTGGTGGAGCGGGTTGTGCTTTATACAAATCGGTTGACGGTGGCGATACTTGGACCAAAATGACCGAAGGTTTACCCAAAAACATGGGTAAAGCGGCGGTTTCGGTTTCGAGGGCAAATCCTAACCGAGTTTATGCCAATATCGAAGCCGAAGGCGATAAAGCGGGCGTTTATAGAAGTGATGATGCAGGAAAAACATGGACACAATCATCGAAGCAGAGAATAACGATAACTCGTGCGTGGTATTATATCGAAATCTTTGCCGACCCACTCAATGCCGATTTGGTGTATATCATGAATGCTCCATTCTTGAAATCAAGTGATGGGGGCCGTAGCTTTGCTCCTATGCGTGTGCCTCACGGCGATAACCACGACCTTTGGATAAACCCGACCAATAATCAAGTAATGATAAACGCCAACGATGGAGGAGCTAATATTTCGTTTAATGGTGGAGCAAGTTGGAGCAGCCAAAACAACCAACCAACGGCACAGTTTTATCGAGTAATTACCGATAATCGTTTTCCTTATTATGTTTATGGCGGGCAGCAAGATAATTCTTCTCTCGGTACGGCTTCTCGCACCAACGGAGCGGGCATCGAACGCCAAGATTGGTTCACTGGCCCAGGCTGTGAGTCGGCCTACAT
>JALQYE010000359.1 GCA_023254245.1 Emticicia sp. | reverse complement strand
GCTTATTTTGAAAGAGATGCATTCTACATCCTGTCTATCCCTTCTCTAAATGAGATTATTTGTTTTGACACTAGGACAGCTCTCCCGAATGGAGCAGCTCGTGTTACTACTTGGGAAGGATTAAATTATACTGCTTTCTGTGCAACATCAGACAGACGCTTACTACTTGGGGTTATTGGAGGTATTGGTGAATACTTTGGTTATACAGATAATAACGCATCTTTCCGTATGCGGTATTTTACCACTTACTTTGATTTTGGGTCTGCTACTACACTAAAACTATTAAAGCAAATTGCATTAATCTCTATTGGTGGTAGTGGACAAGACTTTGTAGTTAAGTATGGATTTGACTATTCTAGTGCCTTTACTTCTCAACCATTAAAACTTTCTAATAATGCTGTCATAGCAGAGTATAACATAGCTGAATATGCTATTGGAGAATACTCTGGGGGGATTGTAGCAGAGAAAGTTAAAGTAAATGCTGGGGGAAGTGGCACAGTGTTACAGTTAGGCTTTGAAGCAGAGATTCAAGGTTATCCACTAAGTATTCAAAAAATAGATTGTTTTGTTAAAACAGGTAAAATTCTTTAGGAAATATTCATGTCTGACTTCATTAAATCAACTAATTTCACGATAAAGGATTCCCTAACTTCTGGGGATGCTTCTAAACGTATTCGCGGAAGTGAGATTGATACAGAGTTTAATAACATTGCTACTGCTGTAAATAGTAAGGCAGATAAATCTTCACCTAACTTTACAGGTTCTCCAACAGCAACTACTGCTCCGGCTGGTGATGCAAGTAACCGAGTAGCCACTACTTCTTTTGTAGCAACTGCTTTAACTAACCTTCTCCCTACAGGTTCTATTATCATGTGGGCAGGGAGTATTGCTACTATTCCTAGTGGTTGGTACTTATGTAATGGTAGTAATGGTACTCCCGATTTACGAGATAGGTTTGTAGTTGGCGCAGGTACATCATATGCTGTAGCTGGGACAGGTGGTAGTAAAGATGCTGTAGTAGTGGCACACACCCACGCTATTACTGATCCCGGACATCTTCATACTTTCCAACGCCCAATTACTACTGATGGTAATTCAGACCAAAATGGTTCTTATGGTACAACATTAG
>JALQYE010000358.1 GCA_023254245.1 Emticicia sp. | reverse complement strand
ACATCGAGGTGCCAAACCACCCCGTCGATATGAGCTCTTGGGGGGGATCAGCCTGTTATCCCCGGAGTACCTTTTATCCTTTGAGCGATGGCCCTTCCATGCGGAACCACCGGATCACTATGCTCTAGTTTCCTACCTGGTCGACTTGTCGGTCTCCCAGTCAAGCACCCTTATGCCATTACACTCTACGGACGGTTACCAATCGTCCTGAGGGTACCTTTAGAAGCCTCCGTTACACTTTTGGAGGCGACCACCCCAGTCAAACTACCCACCACACAATGTCCCCCGTAAAGACGGGGTTAGACATCAGATAATCCAAGGGTGGTATTTCAAGGACGACTAAACTACACCTAGCGATGCAGCCTCAACGTCTCCCACCTATCCTACACATCAATTACCCAAATTCAATGTTAAGCTATAGTAAAGGTTCACGGGGTCTTTTCGTCCCGTTGCGGGTAATCGGCATCTTCACCGATACTACAATTTCACTGAGCTCACGGTTGAGACAGTGTCCAGATCATTACACCATTCGTGCAGGTCGGAACTTACCCGACAAGGAATTTCGCTACCTTAGGACCGTTATAGTTACGGCCGCCGTTTACTGGGGCTTCAGTCAGGAGCTTTGGCTTGCGCCGAACACCCTTCCTTAACCTTCCAGCACCGGGCAGGTTTCAGGCTCTATACGTCAACTTACGTTTTTGCAGGGCCCTGTGTTTTTGTTAAACAGTTGGTTGTACCTATTTACTGTGACCGCATCACTGCGGTACGCTTTATCCCGAAGTTACAGCGTTAATTTGCCTAGTTCCTTCTCCGCGGCTCACCCGAGCGCCTTAGAATACTCATCCCGTCTACCTGTGTCGGATTCCGGTACTGGCTGCTATGCTCGCTTTTCTTGGCAGGGATTTTATGATTTCGCTTCCCCCGAAGGTTCCACTCAACGAACATCCGTCTGTTCGTAACCACCACGTCCCTGCGTCACTTTTAATGCATAGTAGGTGCTAGAATATTAACTAGCTTTCCATCAGATGCCCCTTTCGGGTTTTCCTAAGGACCAGACTAACCCTGATCCGATTAACGTTGATCAGGAAACCTTAGACATTTCGCGTTAAAGTTTTTCACTTTAATTATCGTTACTTAT
>JALQYE010000357.1 GCA_023254245.1 Emticicia sp. | reverse complement strand
CTTGCATATCGAAAAGTATGAAGAAGCTAAACGTCAAAGTCTAAAACACTATGTTCATATTGGTTTTACGGTGGTATTTATTATTGTAATCTTAATTTTTAGAGCCTTGAATAGCCAAGAAGTGATTTCGGCGGTCTTTAATATTGCGGGTTACACGTATGGCCCACTACTCGGCCTTTTCGCTTTTGGACTTTACCTAAAACGTCCATTAACAGATAAATACGTGCCGTTTGTGTGCGTAGCTGCTCCATTTTTAACTTATGGAATTGAAGAATTTACAAAGAAAAACCTTGATTTTGAATTTGGTTTCTCGAAATTGATGCTTAATGGTTTTATAACTTTTGTAGGTCTTTGGACTCTTTCGAGAAAGGCTGAGTAGTTGGAGTTTTAAGGAAGACTTCGCTTTAAGCGAAGTCTTCCTTTTTTACATCGTAATCTTTTGCTGAATATAAAATATAGAACTTGGTATGAAAACCAATATCGAGCCACTTCAAGCTGATAGTTATTATCACATATATAATCGTGGAATTAATGGTGAAAATATCTTTAAAGAAGAAAGAAATTATGCGTATTTCCTGCAAAAATATACACAGTTTGTGAGTCCAATTGCCGAGACATATGCTTATTGCTTGATGAAAAATCACTTTCATCTATTAGTAAAAACTTGTTCTGAAGAGGAAATAAAGTTTTCAGAAGATGGTTCGGTTAAAAATACTGATAAACCTATTCATTGGCTTTTGAGTAATGCTTTTGCGAGCTTTTTTAAGAGCTATTCTCAAACTATCAATAAAGCGTATAAACGTACTGGAAGATTATTTGAAGAGCCTTTTCGTAGGGTATGGGTGGATAACGACGAATACCTTACAGAGTTAATTTACTATATTCATCACAATCCCGAAAAGCATTGCTTTACAAATGACTTTAAAGAGTATCCACATTCTTCTTATCAGTCACATTTGCGAACTACCACTACAAGATTAAAGAGGGAGGATGTTTTAAAATGGTTTGGTGGTAGAGAAGAGTTTGAAAAATATCATGTAGAGAGAAATATCCTTAATAACTTGGGTATAATACTCAAAAATAGTTGGCAAAATGTACACTTATTAAATGTAACTAACTAATAATCAAGGAGTTGTATTGT
>JALQYE010000356.1 GCA_023254245.1 Emticicia sp. | reverse complement strand
CGTTAGTTAGCGATGAAAAAAAAGTACGAGTGCTAAATGTGCTTGATGAGTGTTCTCGAATGGTCTTATTATCATTTGCGGCTAAAAGTATTTCAGCAAAGAAATTGGTAACACTTTTATGTGAATTAATCAAAGAAAAGGGTAAACCATCTTATGTTCGCTGTGATAATGGACCTGAATTTATCAGCAAAGAATTAGCTAAATTTACTCATGACAATGGCATCACAATACGCTTTTCTCAACCAGGAAAACCTACTCAAAATGGATTGATAGAACGTTTAAATGGAACCCAAAGAGGTGAGTGCTTAAACTTGAAATATTTCAAAACCGTCAAAGAGGTTCAACAAGATTTGGACATATGGTGGAACTCATATAATTTTGACAGACCACATTCGTCGTTAGGATATATGACTCCTAAACAGTTTATTGACAATAATCAAAATCTCTACTTTAATTCGGTTGCGGCTTAGGGGAGCAGGACAATACCCAAAGTTTTTCTACATTGGCATTAAGGTTAGACCTACTTCTACCTTCGGATTGATAGTCTATCTGATTTATAATTTGAGATGATTCCACCGTGCCGAACATTTTTAATTGAGGGAAGCTAATACCAAATTCTGAATCTAATACTTCTCCAAGAGGAATAAATTGTCTATCGTACTTTTCAGAGAAAGCATCTTTGAACGCTCTGAGAGTATCATCTTGTTCTGAAGATAGTTTACTTAAAATTTCAATACCTTTTAAAACAATGTCAGCAACTTGTTTTTGCTTCAATACAGTTGAATCTAAAAAATAAACATCCGTTTGAAATAGCCTATCTACCCTGAAAGGTATTGCTGCCTGTTGTAGTATCTTTTTAATTTCATTGTATCTTTCAATCCTAAACTCCGCTTGAGAGTCTATTAAATTTAAAACACCTGAAATTTCATTAATCAAACGATTCCAAGAATCTATTTTATATGTCTTTTTACCAAGTTTTTCTACTTTTTCGGTTAATACCGATATGAATTCTCTACCAGAAATAACAGGTTCGAGTTCACTTTGTAATAGCTGATTTTCGATTAAACTATTAATAAACTTTTTCTTTTGGCTATTTTTTATGTCTTTGTTTTCTATAAAATCAACCAATTCTTGTATGGTTT
>JALQYE010000355.1 GCA_023254245.1 Emticicia sp. | reverse complement strand
TAAATGCCAACCGAGAAAATAAAAGTGTGTTGAAACGATGGAAATTTGTGATGAAACCCGCGGTTTTTACCAATTATGCGAATAATGGGTTAAAATAGGTAAAACATTAGGGTAGTGGCTAAACTTCCCCAAACATGGACAAATAATCCTTTAGTAGCTCTAACTTTGCTTGCATTTTGAATATTAGACTTTTCAATCATCCAGTTAAAGAACCCTTCAATGGGTTGTCTGACAGATGAGATAGCTTTTGAGAACAAATCATCAGCAGCTTTATTAAATTGTCTTGTTTGTAAAGATTGCCCTTTTATAAGTTTTACAGGTGTGTAAATATACGTATTCTGTTCTTTTAGTAATTGTTCATTAAGTGGTTTGTCACAATAGGCTTTATCTGCAAATATAGCATGATTAGCTAATTGAGGTAAAATTGGACGAATAGCTGTTAAATCATTTTCAGAGGCTTTGGTCATGCTGATAAAATTAGGAAAAGGTAATTTCTTTTCCACTTGATTAGCTACTACGTGTAATTTAACACCGCAATAGTACATATTTTTGGAGGCACAGTAGGTTTTATCTGAAATTTCCTTTGCTACCTTTCCTTGACGCTTACCTTTACAAAGCACAATAGGGAGGGAATCAATCAAGGATACATTTTGAATAATTCCTTTTATCATGTTTTGATGTTCAATGTCTTTTAGTACCATTGGGATTAAAGATAAAAAAGCATTTTCTAAGAAATTAAGTCGTGTGTTAAAGTTTGCATAAGCGGGTAATTGAGGAAACCAACTACGCAAATAACGGTCAGCATAGTCATAAATTTGAACCTTCGTATGTTTGTTTTCATAACGACGACAGTAAAAATAGATAGTTAAAAGCTCTTCATCCGTTATTTTTTGATTAATAGGTGATGTATTTGGTGTAAAACGTTGGCAATAACACCAAAGTTCTGTATTATAGCACTCACAGAGGTAGCAGTAGAGTTGGACTAATTCTAATTCTTTCATAATCACTGTTTTATAGTTTGGTCACCATAAAATTAAGGAATATGATAAAGCTATCTCTGTTTTTATATTAACCCATTATTCACATATTTACAAAAAAATCAATCCTACTCCAATATTATGTTAAAAAATCATCTGAAAGCACTA
>JALQYE010000354.1 GCA_023254245.1 Emticicia sp. | reverse complement strand
CTGCAAACCCAAAACTCCCTAATGATGAATTTTGGCAAGACAAAGCTAAGAAATGGACTTGCAAAGAGGGAGATGCCCAAGGTAGACTTTGTGCTAACTGTGGCTTCTATGTAAATGCCACTTTCATTAAAGACTGTATTGATAGCTACCCTGTAAAAGATTTAAAAGCCTCTGCTTTACCAGTAAAACCTAAATGGGCTGATATTGAATCACGCCCACAAGCATATTGTACTGCTTTAGATATTACTTGTTCCCCTGTTAGAACTTGTGATATTCAGAAAATGGGTGGGCCTATTGATGATGATAAACTTAGTTTACCTGAATATAAAAACATTTTAAATGGAAGTAATGAATATGGCGAATAGTCTAGTTAGTTGGGTATTAGATAATACTGAAGATTGGAAAGATAATAGGGATAACAATTATCTTGAGGCATGGAAACGCTATGAGAGGTTATGGCGTGGTGTATGGGATGGCTCTGATAAACAACGTGACTCTGAACGTAGTCGTATAATCTCTCCAGCTTTACAACAAGCTATTGAAAATCATACTTCAGAGATTGAGGAGGCTATCTTTGGGCAAGGTGGTAACTTCTTTACTATTGAAGATGACATGCAAGATATGGATAAACGAGATGTAGAGTATATCCAAGCTTATATGAAAGAGAATTTTAAGAAGAATAAAATTCGTAAATCTATAGGTGATGTTATCCTGTTAAGTGCAATTTATGGCACTGGCATTGGTGAGATTGTCACTAAAGAAATTAAAGAATTAGTACCAGCAACTAAACCTATTGATGGTATGGATGCTGTAGCTGTTGGTGTTGAAGAGAAGAAACGAGTTATTGTAGGCTTAAATCCAATCTCTCCACAAAACTTTATTATTGACCCTAATGCTAAATCTATTGAAGAGGCTCTTGGTGTTGCTATTGAAGAGTTTGTATCTGCACATACTATTGCTCAAAAAGTAAAAGATGGTGTTTATAAAGACACAGATGTAAATGATGACTCCTCTCCAGACCAAGACTTGGAAGTCTCATGGATTGACCAAGAATATGAAGATGATAAAGTTAGAGTATTACGTTATTATGGTTTAGTTCCAAAGCATTTACTAGATGCTTCAGATACAGAAGGTGAAGTTGAAGAGTTATTCCCAGAAGATACTT
>JALQYE010000353.1:250-1179 GCA_023254245.1 Emticicia sp. | reverse complement strand
CATTCGTGCAGGTCGGAACTTACCCGACAAGGAATTTCGCTACCTTAGGACCGTTATAGTTACGGCCGCCGTTTACTTGGGCTTCGATCAAGAGCTTCGCTTACGCTAACCCCATCAATTAACCTTCAAGCACCGGGCAGGCGTCACACCCTATACGTCCACTTTCGTGTTTGCAGAGTGCTGTGTTTTTAATAAACAGTCGCAGCCACCTGGTATCTTCGACCGGCCTCAGCTTAGGGAGCAAGTCCCATCACCAAAACCGGCGCACCTTCTCCCGAAGTTACGGTGCCATTTTGCCTAGTTCCTTCACCCGAGTTCTCTCAAGCGCCTTGGTATTCTCAACCTGACCACCTGTGTCGGTTTGGGGTACGATCCCACATAACCTGAAGCTTAGAGGATTTTCCTGGAAGCTTGGTATCAACTACTTCATCTCATATAGAGACTCGTCATCAGATCTCAGTCTTAGAAGGACCCGGATTTGCCTAAGTCCTAAACCTACATCCTTAAACACGGACAACCAACGCCGTGCTAGCCTAACCTTCTCCGTCCCCCCATCGCAGTTATGTGAGGTGCAGGAATATTAACCTGCTTCCCATCGACTACGCTTTTCAGCCTCGCCTTAGGGGTCGACTCACCCTACCCCGATTAACGTTGGATAGGAACCCTTGGTCTTCCGGCGGGGGAGTTTTTCACTCCCCTTATCGTTACTTATGTCAACATTCGCACTTCTGATACCTCCAGCCTGCCTTACAGCTTGACCTTCAACGGCTTACAGAACGCTCCTCTACCATGCTTTACAGCATCCGCAGCTTCGGTCTCTAGTTTGAGCCCCGTTATATCTTCCGCGCAGGCCGACTCGACTAGTGAGCTATTACGCTTTCTTTAAAGGGTGGCTGCTTCTAAGCCAACCTCCTAGCTGTCTAAGCCTT
>JALQYE010000353.1:0-240 GCA_023254245.1 Emticicia sp. | reverse complement strand
CATCGTTTCCCACTTAACTAGAAGTTTGGGACCTTAGCTGGCGGTCTGGGTTGTTTCCCTTTTCACGACGGACGTTAGCACCCGCCGTGTGTCTCCCATGATTGCACTCTTGGGTATTCGGAGTTTGCATCGGGTTGGTAAGTCGGGATGACCCCCTAGCCCAAACAGTGCTCTACCCCCAGTAGTATTCGTCCGAGGCGCTACCTAAATAGCTTTCGGGGAGAACCAGCTATCTCCGAG
>JALQYE010000352.1 GCA_023254245.1 Emticicia sp. | reverse complement strand
TACTAAGGCCAAAAAAGTAGTAATTAATCGAAAATAGGTAAGTACAGCGTTTAGGGTAGCCATTACGTTTTAATAATGAGTTTGTTTAGGATTAATAAAAGATTCCCAAAATAGGATGAATTTTGTGGTGCGAAACATAAAAAACACCTACAATGGAAATCTTGAGTAAAAATACAATCCAACAGTATATATTACCAAATTTGAGTATGAACTAATTTAAATTAATAGAAAAAGGATTCGTAAAAAGAGTGAACTTTGTAAAAATCTGACCCTTTACAAAATTGTTCTCTTTATGATACGAATCCTACACAAAAGTAGTATAAAAAAACACATTTTACCACACCTATCTAAACCGAAAAGAGGAGGGACAAAACATCCTCATTGGGAAATAGTCAATGCGATTATTTACAAGCTAAAAACAGGTATTCAATGGTATTTATTGCCTGTTAATTCGCTCATATACAAGGCAAAAATAAAATGGGGAGCTATTTATCATCAATTTAGGAAATGGACGCTTGACGGGAGTTGGGAACGAGTTTTTAACGGTTTTCTGTGTTCAAATAAACGATTTTTGGACTTGAGTGTCGCTCAATTAGATGGCACTCAAACCATTGCCAAACGAGGTGGTCAAGAGGTAGATTATCAGGGTCGTAAAAAGGCTAAAACCAGCAATACCTTATGGTTAACAGACAAACAAGGATTAGCGGTGGGTTTTACACCACCCATCGCAGGTAATCATCATGATGTGTATGAGGCTCAAAAACGGATAGATTCATTAGTCGAACAACTCAAAAAAAGTACCATTGCTGTTGATGGGCTCTTTGTGAATGCTGACGCAGCATTCGATTCTCAAACATTTCGACAGGCTTGTTTAAAGCATCAAATTCATTTAAATACACCTGTTAATGTCCGAAATATCCATGATTTCCAATATAACCATAACTATTTCGATGAACTTATGTATGAATCCAGATTTGTCATTGAACGAAACAATGCTTGGCAAGACGCCTATCGAACTTTGCTTGTTAGGCAAGATACTTCTATAAAATCTTGGACTGCTTGGCATTACATTGTTACCATCATTCAGTGGTGTAGAATATTAAAACTTTAAATCAGTTCTATTGGATTACGAGGAACAGCATGTGAAACTGATTTTTTATTAGAAGTAGTTTCAGCCATTTTGTAT
>JALQYE010000351.1 GCA_023254245.1 Emticicia sp. | reverse complement strand
AGGAAAGGAAAGGAAGGAACCCACGTTACGTGAAACAACTATTCCTGATGATTTTTCTATTAGTGAACGAGTTAAAAAATGGGCAGAAGAAAAGGGACATTCAAACCTTGAAAAGCATTTTGATAATTTTGTTTTAACGGCAAAGGCCAAGAGCTACAAATATATTGATTGGGATAGTGCGTTTATGAAGGCTATATCTAGCAATTGGGCAAAAGTAGTTAAAGTAAATAGCGAAGAATTGCCTGAATGGAAGAAGAAAATGCTATGAGCGTAGATAAATTATTAAACAATTTACAAAAAGTTAAGAGAACAGGTGAGGGTAAATGGATAGCTTGTTGCCCAGCTCATCAAGATAGAACTGCAAGCCTAGCAGTTACTGATAATGGTGATGGTCGTATTTTAATAAATTGCTTTGCAGGATGTGATACATATTCAATTTTACGAAGTGTTGGCCTTGAGTGGGCTGATGTAATGCCTGAAAAATCTATTACAAATAATGAAAAGCCAGTTAAACAGATTATTTACGCTAGTGACGCGCTAAGAATTATCAGGTTTGAATCTCAAGTAATGCTGGCAATAGCTTACGACATTACAAAAACAGGCATAGCAGACCTTGAAATGATTAAACGAATGGAAAGGTCTATGCAAACAATAAACAAGGCTTATGAGGCGGCAAATGTCTAAATACGATGATATAGCAGAAAAACTTAGTGGCGCAAAATTGCCTGATGTTGATTTTGATGCTTACTACAAAGCACATGCAGATGACAAACAAAAACTTAAGCGAGTTGTTGATTATTACGATGAGCTTGAAGCGTTTCTAGATAATGGTGATGAGATTCATGGTGCTAAATTACCTTTCCCTATCACTCATAATAAGTTTAGGTTCCGTGATGGCGAAGTTACTTTATGGACTGGGTTTAACGGTCATAAAAAATCAATGATGCTAGGTTATGCCTCGATTGAATTTTTAAAGCAAAACCAGAAAGTAGCAATTGCCAGCTTTGAGATGCGCCCTATTAAAACAATCATCCGTATGGCAAAGCAATTCTGCCATAGTGGTACAGGTGATTATGATGCGGTAGCTGAGTTTATGGGGTACTGCGCTAATAATCTTTATGTGTTTGACCATTACGGTGAAATGAATCCTGATAGATTATTGCCAGTTATTTACTACTGCGCTAAAGAATT
>JALQYE010000350.1 GCA_023254245.1 Emticicia sp. | reverse complement strand
TTCCCTGCTCTGCAAACCGTTTTTGACGGCACGACGCATTGGCTGACTGATGGGTTTCACCGGTATCACGCCTACAGGTTGTTGGGCGTCAAAGCAGTGGATGTGGAGTACAAGCCGGGAACGCATGACGAGGCGGTCCTTGAAGCACTTAAGGCCAATGGCAAGCATGGTTTATCGCTGACCAATGAGGACAAGCGCAACAAGGTTTTGATGGCCATTGCCCTTCCAGGCTATGCCGACAAAAGCAACTATGAAATCGCTAAGCTTTGTGAGTTGTCCCAGCCGTTTGTAGCGTCAGTGCGTGATGCCAAGGCCAAAGAGCGGCAAGACAGCAACCGGCAAAAATCAGCAGAGAAGAAGGCAGGAAATACTAATCCGATTAGTATTGAGCCGACCACTACTAATCCGATTAGTAGTGAGCCCAATCCTTACGAGGGTGCAACGCCTGATGCTGATGAGATAGAAGCTGCTGAATTGGCTCAGCAGGCCGACATGAAAGCCATGTATGACTTACTTGAATCCAGCGATCCTTTGAAGCATGCTCATGAGGAAATCAAGCGACTAAACCTTCAGCACGCACAGTTGGAATTGCGCATGAAGGGGCTCATGAATGAGCGTGATGAAGCTATCAAGATGGTTAAAAAACTCCAGAAAGAACTTGACAAACTGAAAGGTAAAAAATGAATACAGTCCTAGCACCGAGTGAGTGCGATGATGGATTCCCACCGCCAAGAGATTTTCAAATCGAAGCCCATGAGTCGTTAAGGCAGGGCTTTCGCGAAGGGCATAAGAATCAAATCATCATGGCCCCTACAGGGGCTGGCAAGACCTATTTGGGCTTGCGTGTTTGTAACGAGGCGATTCAGCGCGGCAAGCGTGCCGTGTTCTTGTGTGACCGCACAACATTGATCAACCAGACATCGAAGGTGGCTGATCAGTACGGCATGAAAGAGCACGGCATCATCCAGGCTCAGCACTGGAGAAGAAGGCCTGATGAGCTATTCCAGATTGCCAGTGTGCAGACAATTGCCAAGCGTCAGTACTGGCCACAGGTTGACGTGCTGGTGGTTGATGAGGCGCACACTACCTACAAGGCCTGGACTGAGTTTGCTCAAGAGACTGGTGCTGTGGTGATTGGTTTGTCAGCGACGCCATTTACTACAGGCCTAGGCAAAATCTTTAGTCGGATTGTCAACGCAACGACGATGTTTGATCTGACACAAAATGGTGTC
>JALQYE010000034.1 GCA_023254245.1 Emticicia sp. | reverse complement strand
ATATTGCTCGTTTGCCAATCATGATTGACTCCTCAAAATGGGAAGTAATTGAGGCTGGCTTGAAATGTGTGCAGGGAAAATCAATCGTAAACTCGATTTCATTGAAAGAAGGTGAAGCAAAATTTAAGGAATCGGCCGAAAAAGTAAAACGTTACGGAGCAGCTACCGTTGTAATGGCATTCGATGAAGTTGGACAGGCCGACTCTTTCGAGCGTAGAATTGAAATCTGTAAAAGAGCCTACGACATTTTGGTTAATGAAGTAAATTTCCCTCCGCAAGACATCATTTTTGACCCAAATATCTTGACCGTAGCTACAGGTTTGGAAGAGCATAATAACTATGCAGTTGATTTTATCAATGCTACTCGTTGGATAAAAGAGAATCTCCCTTACGCCAAAGTTTCTGGTGGGGTTTCCAATATCTCATTTAGTTTCAGAGGTAACGAGCCTGTGCGTGAGGCCATGCACACGATTTTCTTGTATCACGCCATCAAAGCAGGTATGGATATGGGAATCGTAAATGCAGGCCAATTGGGTGTTTATGATGATATACCGAAAGATATGTTGGAGCTTTGCGAAGATGTATTGCTCAATCGTCGCCCTGATGCTACTGAGCGATTAGTAACGTTTGCCGAAACCGTAAAATCGAAAGGAAAAGAGCAAGTAGTTGATAATTCGTGGAGAGAATTGCCCGTTGGAAAACGTTTGGAACACGCTCTCATTAAAGGTTTGACCGAGTTTATTGATGAAGATGTAGAAGAAGCTCGCCAAGGATTTGAAAAACCATTGCAGGTAATCGAAGGCCCTCTCATGGACGGTATGAACGTGGTCGGAGATTTGTTTGGCGAAGGAAAAATGTTTTTGCCGCAAGTAGTAAAATCAGCAAGGGTAATGAAAAAAGCAGTAGCTTATCTATTACCATTTATTGAAGAAGAAAAATTACAAAATAGAGTTAAAGGTGACGCCGAAACCTCATCGAATGCGGGAAAAATCTTGCTTGCAACCGTAAAAGGTGATGTGCATGACATCGGCAAAAATATCGTGGGTGTAGTTTTGGCTTGTAATAATTACGAAATCATTGATTTAGGCGTGATGGTGCCAACTAATAAGATTTTGGAAGAAGCCAAAAAGCACAACGTTGATATTATCGGCTTGAGTGGTTTGATTACCCCAAGTCTCGATGAAATGGTGGGTGTGGCCAAAGAAATGGAGCGTCAAGGCTTCAAAGTACCTTTATTGATTGGCGGAGCAACTACTTCACGCATTCATACAGCCGTGAAAATAGACCCACATTATTCTGGGCCAGTAATTCACGTATTAGATGCTTCGAAGAGTGTTCCAGTAGCTGGGCGATTAATGCAAAATGAGCAGACAAGCCAAGAGATTTTTGATGAAATCAAGGCCCAATATGCTCAACTAAGAATTGACCACGCCAGCCGTCAGAAAGATAAAAACTTTATTCCGATTGAGAAAGCACGTGAGAATCATGTAAAAATTGATTGGTCGAACTACAAAGCTACAAAACCTAAGTTTTTGGGCACAAAAGTTTTTGAAGATTATGATTTAGCCGAAATTGCCAAATACATTGACTGGACGCCATTCTTCCAAACTTGGCAGTTATCAGGAAAATACCCGAAGATTTTTGATGATGAAATCGTAGGAAAGGAGGCTAAAAAACTATACGATGATGCCCAAGCAATGCTCAAAAAAGTAATTATCGAAAAATCATTACAGGCTAAAGCTGTTGTTGGTTTTTATCCAGCTAATTCGGTAGGCGACGATATTGTTTTACATAATTTTGAAGCCTACGAATACGATGCCGCTGGACAAGGAGCATTGAAAAATACTGGGTACAGAATTTTGAGCGAAACGGCCGTATCATCAACGGGAGAGTTAGTAGAAAATCCTCCATTGGCGGTTTTACACCACCTGCGTCAGCAAAATTTAAAAGCACAAAATTTACCAAATTTGTGTTTATCAGATTTTGTAGCTCCCCTATCGGGGGCGGGTGGGGCTGACTATATCGGTGGTTTTGCCGTTACCGCAGGTTTAGGGATTGAGGCATTACTCGAACAATACGAAAAAGAACACGACGATTATAATTCGATTATGTTAAAAGCCATCGCCGACCGTTTGGCAGAAGCATTTACCGAATTAATGCACGAACGTGTAAGAAAGGAGTTTTGGGGCTATGTGTCAGATGAAACATTGAGCAATGAAGAATTAATTGCTGAAAAATACCAAGGTATTCGTCCAGCACCAGGGTATCCTGCTTGCCCAGACCATACTGAAAAAACAGCTTTATTTAATTTGTTAGATGCAGGCAGAATCGGCATCGAATTGACAGAAAGTTTTGCGATGTACCCAGCGAGTTCGGTAAGTGGTTGGTATTTTGCACACCCAGAAAGTAAATATTTTACCATCGGAAAAATTGCCAAAGACCAAGTGATTGACTACGCTAATCGTAAAAATATGCCACTCGAAGAAGTTGAAAAATGGCTCGCTCCAGTTTTAAATTATGATTGAAAGAATAATTTATAGGAAGTAATTGAAACAATACCACTAAAGCCCATAAGTTTTAGTGGTATTGTTTTATAAACTCCAGACTTCACAACTTTAAAATCGGATATTTTCTACAATATCACTCGCTATCATACTTGTCATACCAAATTTTTCGGCGGCACGGTCGCCCGCTACTCCGTGTTGGTAAACACCTAAAATTGCTGCTTCGTGTGGGTTATAACCTTGAGCCAATAAGGCAGTAATGATTCCCGTAAGTACATCGCCACTGCCTGCGGTAGCCATTCCTGTATTTCCCGAAGAATTAAAATGAATCGTTCCATCGGGCAATGCTACGGCCGTATTAGCTCCTTTCAAACAAACAATTAGTTGATTTTTTACCGAAAACTCACGTAAGAATGCCAGTTTCTCGTAATCATCCTTCCAAGATTTACCAATAAGGTTTTTAAATTCTTTTGGGTGTGGAGTCAGAATTGAGTTTTTCGGAATTTTGTTCAGTTTCTCTCTGTAAGAAGAGAAATTATTGAGGGCATCAGCATCTAAAACCATTGGTATTGCCAGTTCTTGGCAAATTTCACAAAGCTTTTCTAACATTTTATTTACCCCTTCATTGACACCAATACCAGGCCCTACTCCTACTGACTGAAAACGATTTATAAATTCTGCTGGTTGAAAATCAGTAGCGATAAAATTATCGCTTTTCCCCGCCTCCCAGTACATAGCCTCTGGCAGAAGCGTCTGCAAAATAGGTAATCCAGCAGGTACTGAATGAACGGTCAGTTTTCCTACCCCAGAACGCATACATGCACGAGCCGCCAACACAGCCGCACCCATCATTCCATAGCTTCCAGCAATGAGCAACGCATGCCCGAATGTACCCTTATGAGAAAATTTTTGGCGTGGTTTTATTAATTTTTCTACCTCTTTTGAAATCGAAAAATAATAATGTGTTTCAGCACTTTGGATGAAATTTTTGTGTAAACCAATATCAACTATATGCCAATCGCCTACGAATTCGGCATTTTGTGGCAAAACAAATGCTAATTTTGGTAATTGAAACACAACTGTGTGAGTAGCTTTAACAATCACATCGGTTGCTTGATTAGCCCTATCCGCAAACAATCCCGAAGGCATATCCACTGAAATAACTGTTGCTTCACTCCTATTTATTCTCTCAATTACCGATTTTAATAAACCTTCAATTGGGCGTGATAAGCCAGACCCTAAAAGTGCTTCAACTACAATATCATTTTCTGCGAAATCTAAGATAACTCGTTCATTTTCAATATAATTTATAGTCAACTGTCTTTCCAAACGCTTTAAATTTATCTGAAAGTTTTCCGAAGTTTTATCAGAATATTTTACCACATATACTTCCAAATCATACCCCAAAGGTTGAAGCATTCGGGCTATTGCTAAGCCATCTCCCCCATTATCGCCGAGCCCACAAACGATTTTCACTTTGAAAATCCCAGTTTCAATATTTTCACAAAACCAACTAACAAACGCTCTTGAAGCACGTTCCATCAAATCAATCGAAGCGATTGGCTCGTGTTGAATTGTATAAGCATCTGCTCTTCTAATTTGCTCAACCGACAATATTTTCATGGATTCACTTTTTTTAAATCTCAAAATGTGTTTAATTCGTAAATATCGTAATTAACTTTATTGTTTCTTACATAAAACTCCGTTGAATCCATTGAAAATAAGTGTAATTATACCAACTTTTAATGAAGCCGATAATATTGGTTGCCTCATCGAATCCTTGAAGGTTTATGGAAAGGAGTATCTACACGAAATAATTGTCGCAGATTCTCCTAATTCTACCGACCATACTATAGAAATTGCTCAAAAATTAGGAGCTATTGCCCTAAAATCCACTAAAAAAGGGCGAGCGTGCCAAATGAATTTTGGTGCTTCAATGGCAAGTGGCGATATTCTTTACTTTGTTCATGCTGATACAAAAATAAACCCCGATTATGCTTCCGACATCATCAAAGCCATTACCAAAGGTCATGATTTTGGGTGCTATCGTTATCAGTTCGATGTCGATGATTGGTTACTCAAAGTCAATGCGTTCTTTACTCGCCTACCATTTATTTGGTGCCGAGGTGGCGACCAAACGCTTTTTATTCGGAAAGAGGATTTCCTGAAAGTAGGAAAATTCAGAGAAGATTATCAAATCATGGAAGATTATGAGTTTATTATTCGTGCAAATAAAGTGTTGAAATTCAAGATAATTCCTAAAAATGTCATTGTTTCTGCCCGAAAATACAAAACTAATTCCTATCTTCGGGTTCAGAAAGCAAATTTTAAAGTCATGCGAATGTTTCTGAGTGGAAGAGCTTCTCAGCAAGAAATGACCGAAACATATCGCAAAATGTTAGATTACCGATGATGAAATATGATATGTGTAGGGGAAATTTACTCTTAGAATGTCATAGAGTAAAAATCTTAAAAACCTATTAGATATTTTATGTCAGAATTGATTAGTGGAATTCAGCAAGTTGGAATTGGCGTGCGAAATGCTCAGGAAGCATTCAGTTGGTATAATAAAACTTTAGGGCTGAATGTCCCTCTTTTTGATGACGTTGCCGAAGCAACCCTTATGACTCGCCACACCAATGGCAATATTCGCCAACGCCGAGCAATTTTAGCACTAAACATGGCAGGTGGTGGTGGAGCGGAAATTTGGCAGTCGAACCGTCCCGAACCTCTCGCTCCGAATTTTGAACCACAAATTGGCGATTTGGGCATTTTTGCCGTAAAAATCAAATCGACTGATGTCAGACAATTTGCTCAAAATCAAGGACTTACCACGACTCAAACTCCCGAATCAAAACCAACTGCATGGCTTAAAGACAGCTACGGAAACCCCTTACAAATTGTCAGTGATGATTCTTGGTTTAAGGCAAATGAAAGCCTCACGGGTGGAGTTATTGGCGTAGTAATTGGCGTAAGTGATATTGATAAAGCACTGAAACTATACAAAGATGTACTGCAAATAAATGAGTTGGTTTATGATAAAACTGGTTCTTTTGAAGATTTTTCGAAATTAGATGCCCAAAACAAACAATTCCGCAGAGTTTTGCTCCGTAAAACAATGACTAATAATGGGGCTTTTAGTAGATTACTCGGAAATGTTGAAGTCGAGTTAGTACAAGCATTAGACAGAACGCCCAAAACAATATTTGAAGGTAGAAGTTGGGGAGATTTAGGATTCATTCATGTGTGTTTCGATACACTTGACATGGACGCTCTCAAAAAGCGTTGTGCTGCCAACGGCTTTCCATTTACAGTAGATAGTGCTGATACTTTTGCCATGGGTAAAGCTGGAGGGAGATTTACGTATTTGGAAGACCCCGACGGTACACTCATCGAGTTTGTGGAAACGCACAAAGTGCCGATTTTAAAGAAAATAGGTTGGTATCTCGACCTCAAGAAACGAAAAACACAAAAACCACTTCCCGATTGGATGGTTTCGACGATGGGTTGGGGAAAAGTAAAAGCATAAATCTGACTACTCTCAGTTACCGATAAACTTAGTAAATTTCAAAAATGCCCCATAATGGGCATTTTTTGTAACACAAAATTCTATTTTGTGTATTTTAGAAACAAAACAATAGAATGGCAACAATCTATCATATCACAACCAAATCTTGGTGGGCTAAATTTGAAGGTTTAGACTATTACGAAAGTCCGACTTTTAATGAAGAAACCTTTATTCATCTTAGCACAACAGAGCAAGTAGCAGGCGTATTAGAACGCTACTACTCTGGACAAACTGATTTACTAAAACTTCATGTGGATACTGAAAAACTTTCAACCGAATTGAAATATGAACGAGCCACAAATAATGAATTTTTCCCTCATTTGTATGGAAGATTGAATAAAAGTGCGGTTTTGGAGGTAGAGCAGATTTAGTTTTTAAAAGCAAAAGCCCTTCGCAGAATTCACAGCAAAGGGCTTTTGTTTATTCTCACAAATTCATCTTCTTCAACTCTTCAACCGCATAATTTGCCGCACGAGCCGAAAGAGCCATATAAGTTAATGATGGATTTTGGCAAGGCGATGAAGTCATTACTGCTCCATCCGTACAAAAAACGTTTTTCACAGCATGGTGCTGGTTGAATTTATTGAAAACCGATGTCTTAGGGTCATTCCCCATACGAGCAGTTCCCATTTCGTGAATACTCAAACCTATCGTTGCTTTGGCATCGAAGCCTTCAATATTTTTAAATCCTGCAGCCTCCATCATAGCTATTGCTTGCTGCTGAGCATCGTTTCTCATCGCAAGTTCATTATCTCGGTGTTGGGCATCAAATTTTAGCACAGGTTGCCCCCATTTATCCTTTTTTTCATCGGTTAATGAAACTTTATTCTCATAATACGGCAAACACTCACCAAAAGCATCTAAAATCATCTTCCAGTTGCCAAACTGTGTGTTTTGTTCTTTAAAATTAGCTCCAAAACCTTCCATTTCAGCAGCACTTCCCCAGCCTTCTCGCCACGTATAAACCTCAAACCCATAGCCACGTATAAAACTTTGCTTATCGCCATTCACATTTCTGAAACGCGGAATATAAAGCCCCGCTGGATGACGGCCGTAATAAACCTTATCTAAATCGCCATCATAATCACCGTTGGCACCCACATGAAAATGATGGTCCATCAGATTATGCCCAAGCTGACCGCTATCGTCCATGCCATTCGGAAAACGATTCGATTTTGAATTCATTAATATAAAGGTCGAACCCATTGCCGAAGCATTCAAGAAAATCACTTTTGCATGAAACTCCAACCATTCGTTGGTTTGTTCATCAATTACTCGCACACCCGACGCCTTTCCTGTTTTTTCATCATACATAATAGAATTAACAATCGAATGTGGGCGAATAGTCAGATTTCCAGTTTTACGAGCCGCAGGAATCGTGGCCGACTGGCTACTAAAATAAGCTCCAAACGGACATCCACGCATACAAAGATTTCGGTATTGACATTTCGCACGCCCCAAAGCCAGTTGTTCTTCGGTCGGAGCAGTTAAATGGGCTGCCCGTGCCGAAATCACTTTTCTATCCTCAAACTTTCCATTGATTGTTGCTCTAAAATGGCTTTCTATACAATTATCGGGCATAGCGGGCTGAAAAACTCCATCGGGTAATTGAGGTAATCCATCTCTATTACCCGCAATTCCTGCAAAACGCTCTACATGGTCATACCACGGTGCAATATCTTTGTAGCGAATTGGCCAATCAATGGCTATTCCTTCTTTTGCATTTGCCTCAAAATCAATATCCGAAAAACGAAACGAATACCTCCCCCACATCAACGAACGCCCTCCTACATGATAGCCACGAATCCAATCAAAAGGTTTTTCTTCCACATAAGGGTTTTCTAAGTCGTTCACAAAATGATGAGCGGTAGCTTCGGTAATAGCAAAACCCGTGCGGTTCTGTACAGGATATTTTTCTAATTCTTTGTCAGATAATTTTAAATTATGATGCGGAAACTCCCACGGAGCAGTCATCGCAGTATGATAATCTTTCACGTGTTCAATCATTCGGCCACGCTCAAGCATCAAAACTTTAAGTCCTTTTTCCGATAATTCTTTTGCTGACCATCCGCCCGAAATCCCCGAACCTACCACAATGGCGTCATAAGTCATTTGTTCTTTTGCTTTTCCTTGAATATTCATTTTCAGTCGTTAGTTTGTTGCACTACTTAGATAATTTTATCCGTGAATATACAAATATATCGTTGTGGCTCAAAAACTTTTTCTGGGCTTCGCATTAAACTTAAAAATCAAGTAAAAACCCCTATTGATTGTAGTAGTTTACCTCTATGCAGCTTCACCATAAGCACCTAATTTTGTAATCACTTAGCAGCCATGAAATAGTTAGTATACAAAGTCGGCTCTTCGGAGTCGGCTTTTACTTCCTCAAATCAAAAAACATAGAAAACTAATATCAAAACACAAAATTTACGAAAAAGCAATGGAAGCATCATTTTGGATTAAGTCATGGGAACTCGGTGGATTTTACACCTCTTTTCACCGCAAAGACATTCACCCGTATGTATTACAGTACATGACTCCCGAAGAAATCGAAAACAAGAATATACTCGTACCCCTCTGCGGAAAAACTGTGGATATGCTTTATCTGGCACAATATGCCAACAAAGTTATTGGCGTCGAATTAGTAGAAGAAGCTATCTTACAGTTTTTCAGCGAAAACAACCTTTCTTACCAAAAACTCGATAATGAAACCTTCGTTTCGGGCAATATTACCTTGCTCAAAAAAGATTTCATGTCGCTTACCAATCAAGAAATTGGCACCATTGATTGGATTTACGACCGTGCCTCATTGGTTGCGTTGCCACTCGAAATGAGAAAAGCGTATCTCAAAGCAATTGACCGTTTATCAGATATTGGCACTAAGCAATTAATTATTACGCTCGAATATTTTCCATTAATAAACTCGGCACCGTTCAGTATTCCAGCCGAAGAAGTGAATGAGTATTACGGAGAGGGACACATAATTAATCACGTTGAAAGCCCGAACTTGCCAAATCATGGTATGGTTCGTAAATGGAACTTAGAATATCTCATTGAGCATGGTTTCGTTACAACCAAATATGCCAATAATTTGATACTTAAAAATAAAAAGTTAGAAAATTCATTAGTTTAGGGTTAGTTAAAAGAACGCATAGCACACCTCTATTTTAGGGAGTGTGCTATTTTTGTTTCTGCCAATTATAGCCGTACTTTGTCTAAAAATTAAGTGTATGCACGGAAAAGGAAAGCAAAAAGAGCAAAAATCGACAAATTCAAACGAAAAATCTGGACTTCACCCCCGAAATCCGCATCGTTTTCGCTATGATTTTAAGGCTTTAATTACCTCTTGCCCAGATTTGCAGAAATTTGTTAGCTTCAATAAATTCGGCGATGAAAGCATTGATTTTGCTAATCCTGAAGCCGTAAAAATGCTCAACCAAGCTATTCTCAAGCATTTTTACCAAATTTCGTTTTGGGACATTCCACGTAATTATCTTTGTCCGCCTATACCTGGACGTGCCGATTACATACATTATATTGCCGACTTATTGGCTGATGATACTACTAACAAACAAATTCCCATGGGCAAGAAAGTTAAGGTTTTAGATATTGGTACGGGGGCAAACTGTGTGTATCCAATCATTGGCTCACAGGCATACGGTTGGAGTTTTGTTGGTACAGATATTGACCCTATCGCTATTAAATCGGCTCAAAATATTGGTACACACAACAGTGTTTTAGTCGATAAAATTGAGTACCGATTACAAGCCTCCAGCAAACAAATATTTACGGGTATCTTAAAACCCAACGAATCTTTTGATGTATCCATCTGCAATCCACCATTTCACGCTTCGGCCGAAGAAGCAGCTGCGGGAAGCCAACGAAAAAACAAAAACTTAGGATTGAAAGATAAAAATAAACTCAATTTTGGTGGACAAAATGCCGAACTTTGGTGCGAAGGTGGCGAAGAGGCCTTCGTTAGAAATATGATTTTTGAAAGTAAAGAAATAAGTCAACAAATTACTTGGTTTACAAGTCTCATCGCCAAAAAAGAACATTTACCGAGTATCTATTACTATCTAAAGAAAGTAAATGCCGTAGAAGTAAAAACTATCAACATGGCACAAGGACAGAAAATCAGCCGAATAGTAGCTTGGACATTTAAAACTGAAACCGAACGCCAAAGAAAGCCTTCCTCAGATTAAGAGAAATTTACGATTTCTCTTTTTTTAATAAAATCTATATCGTAATATTGCAATATAAAAATATTATTTCAAATGGGTATCACAAAAACCGACCTTTTCACCGAGAACCAAAACGAAGTAGCGATGCTCGCCAAAGCAATCGCTCACCCAGCTCGTGTGGCAATTATTGAGTACTTATTAAAAGTAAATGCATGCATCTGTAATGACATTGTCAATGAACTACCATTGGCACAACCAACCATCTCACAGCATTTGAAAGAACTAAAAAATGCAGGAATCATCAAAGGAAATATCGAAGGGAATGCCATTTGTTACTGCATAAACGAGCCAGTTTTTAGTAAAATACAAGGATTATTCGGAGCAGTACTTCCCACTAATAATAAATGTTGTTAACCAAAATTAACTCTCAATACAATGAAACTTTCAGAAGTAAAATCGTTACTCCCCACACTTGATAGTGTAAATTTTGAACTCGAAAATGGCACACAAGTTCCTGAGCACTTCCACGTGACCGAAGTGGGTGTTATTACCAAACATTTTATTGATTGTGGTGGAACCGTTCGCAAGGAGAAAGTAGCCAATTTTCAGTTATGGAATGCCAACGATACCGACCACCGTCTAAAACCAAAGAAATTACTTGATATTATTGCCCTTTCAGAGAAAATTTTAGGTATGGAAGACCTCGAAATCGAAGTAGAATACCAAGCCGAAACCATCGGCAAATACGAACTGGGCTTTAATGGCAAAGACTTTACGCTTTTGAATAAGCAAACAGCCTGTTTAGCACAAGATTCTTGCGGTATCCCAGCCGAAAAACTAAAAGTAAACATTTCTCAAGTAGCTTCTGCCAGTGCGTGCTGCACTCCAGGTGGAGGGTGTTGCTAATCTTTTGACCTTGAAATTCAAAAAATGTATCAATCTATTAGAAGTTTTTTAAAAAACATCGAGCAAGATTTTGCGATAATTCCAGACGAAAGAAAAGATTTACTGCAAAGAATAAGTAATTACATTCAAGCGAGATACGATAAAAATGAGCCTATCAATCTTGTTTACATCTGTACGCATAATTCTCGCCGCAGTCATTTTGGGCAAGTAGCGGCAGCCATTGCGGCGGCTTATTATAATATTGATAAGGTAGCTACTTTTTCGGGCGGAACAGAAGCAACGGCTTTTAATCCAAATGCGATTAATGCACTAAAAACACTTGGTTTTAATGTCATTTCTGATGAAAAAGAAGTCAATCCGACTTATCAAGTTAATTTCGGAAACAATCTAAGTACAACTTGTTTTTCTAAAGTTTACGACCACGAATCTAATCCAAAAATTGACTTTGCGGCTATTATGACTTGCTCAGATGCCGAACAAAATTGTCCTTTTATTCCTGGGGTTACTTTGCGAATAGGTACGACCTACGAAGACCCAAAGATATCAGATGGTACGCCTCAGCAAAATGAAATCTATTTGGCAAGATTCAAACAAATAGCCACCGAAACGCTCTATGCTTTCTCGTTGGTGAAATAATCTAAAAAGAACATATACAATGAAAAGCAAAACAGCCATTTTACTGGAATTATGGTCAGAAGCTCGCACCAGATTTTCGAATCAATTACAAAATCTGACAGAAGCCGATTTAACAAAAAAACTAAGTCCTTCGCCTAATAGCATCGGGTTTCTCATTCGGCACATCTGCGATGTAGAATTACTTTTTGCAAAGAATGTCTTTGGCGATAGCACCGTAAAAATAATCGCCAAAACCGTTATCGACAAGAAAGATACTGGCGAGTGGACAAACTTGGCAGACTTAAAAGCTTACGTAAAGCAATCGTTTACTACGCTTAAAGCAATTATTGAAAAACAAGATGATGAGGATTGGGAAACGAGTGTTACGACGCAAGAATTTGGTACAAAAACCAAAGCAGAAGCTTTCGGCCGAGTTGTCTCACATACAACTTACCATGCTGGACAAATCGCAATCATCAATAAATACGTACACTAAAATAGTATGAGTGCAAATAATTGTAACCCAATTCAGAGAAAAAAACTCAGTTTTCTTGACCGTTTTCTAACACTTTGGATATTTTTGGCGATGGTTGTCGGTGTCGGAATCGGCTATTTCATACCAGATTCTTCCGCATTCATCAACTCATTCTCAAGTGGAACGACTAATATTCCACTCGCAATTGGGCTGATTTTGATGATGTACCCACCGTTAGCAAAAGTACGTTATGAGCAAATGGGTGAGGTTTTCAAAAACACCAAAATCTTATCAGTTTCGCTCTTACTAAATTGGATAATTGGCCCACTTCTGATGTTTTTCTTAGCAATAATCTTCTTTCGTGACCAACCAGAATACATGATTGGATTAATACTGATTGGTATTGCCCGATGTATTGCGATGGTTATTGTTTGGAACGAACTCGCCGACGGCAACCGAGAATATGCCGCTGGCTTAGTTGCCCTCAACAGTATTTTTCAAATTTTATTTTATAGTATTTACGCTTATCTATTCATTTCGGTTTTGCCACCTTATTTTGGCACAAAAAGTACCGAAATCAACATTACCATTGGTCAAATTGCCGAAAGTGTGCTAATTTATCTCGGAATTCCTTTTTTTACGGGCATTGTCAGTCGATATACTTTAATTAAATGGAAAGGTGTAGAATGGTTCAATACCAAATATATTCCATTTATTTCGCCAATTACACTCATTGCTTTGCTTTTCACAATCGTGTTAATGTTTAGCTTAAAAGGTAAGTTGATTGTGCAAATTCCATTTGATGTACTCAAAATTGCATTGCCTTTGGTTATTTACTTTCTACTAATGTTTGTGGTAAGTTTTATTCTCGGCAAAAAACTGGGTGCAGATTATTCAAAAAACACGGCAATTTCGTTTACAGCAACTGGTAATAACTTTGAACTGGCCATTGCCGTTGCCATCGGTATTTTTGGAATTAACAGCGGACAAGCTTTTGCGGGCGTAATCGGCCCATTGGTCGAAGTACCAGCCCTTGTTTTATTAGTCAATGTAGCATTAAGATTAAAGACAAAATGGTATGCGGGCCAATCTCGGGTCAAATAAAATATTTTTGTAAATTTTTCAAGAAAACTTTACAAGTAATCATTTTTTTTATACTTTAGTCACAGCAAATACAACAAACTAAATTTTTATTCGTTGTTTGGGATTTACGATTAAGATTTATTAACTTTGCAATCCGATTAGGAGAATGCTGGGCTTTGTACGGTTCAGCCGCTTCACTAAGCGTATAAACATTTGATAATCAAGTAAATAACAAACCAATGGATTTGATTAAGTTAGTCGAAGCAGAATTTGCTGGCAAGAGACAAACACAACCTGAATTTAAGGCTGGTGATACAATTAGCGTTCACGTTAAAATTGTTGAAGGAAACAAAGAGCGTATTCAGGTTTATACTGGTACTGTAATTCAACGTCGTAACGTTGGTACAAATGGAGAATCTTTTACTGTACGTAAAATCTCTAATGGTGTTGGAGTAGAGCGTATTTTCCCTGTTCTTTCACCAAGCGTTGACAAAATCGAAGTAGTTCGTTACGGTAAAGTACGTCGTGCAAGATTATTCTATCTACGTGGAAAACAAGGTAAAGCTGCACGTATCAAAGAATTAAAGAAAAACTAAGAAATATTTTGAAAAAAAGTTATGTAAAAACTTAACTTTTTCCCTTCAAAATTGTCTAAAGATAAAAGTAATAGCTTTTTCATAATTTTGTGTAGGAAAAGGCCGCCCCATTGGAGCGGCTTTTTTTATATCTCCACAACCCGATTTACCAATAACAAGTAACCAATTTCAAATCACTACTTGGAATGAACAACATAAAATTCTATAAATACCAAGGCACAGGCAATGATTTTGTGATGATTGATAACCGCGATGGCGGCTTTCCTGCAAGCCAAGAATACATTGAGCATCTCTGCCATCGTCGGTTCGGCATCGGTGCCGATGGCTTGATTTTACTCCAAAACGACCCAAATTACGATTTCCGCATGGTTTATTACAATGCAGATGGACGTGAAGGGAGTATGTGCGGAAACGGTGGCCGTTGCACGGTTCGTTTTGCCGAAGATTTAGGTATTTTTAAAGAAAATACCACATTTATCGCCGTCGATGGTGAGCATACCGCCCAAGCAGATAGCGAAGTAATTTCATTAAAAATGGGTGAAGTTCATAGTCTCGAACATCACGAAACCTATGATTTTATGAATACGGGTTCGCCCCACTATGTAGCATACGTAACTACTATTGAAGCCTACGATGTGTATGCTGAAGGAAAAAGAATTAGGTATTCGGACGAGTGGGTAGCACGAGGAGGTACCAATGTAAATTTCGTAGAAATGCTCACTGATGATACAATTTATGTACGCACGTATGAGCGTGGTGTAGAAGACGAAACCTATTCTTGCGGAACAGGCGTTACGGCTTCTGCCTTATCGGCCTGTTTGCGTCATGGAATGAAAAGTCCAATTAATGTCATTACCAAAGGCGGAAACCTCAAAGTTTCGTTCAATGAAGATTTCTCAGATATTCACCTCATTGGGCCAGCCATTAAAGTTTTTGATGGTGTGCTGTAATCATTTCTTCAGCAAGATTCAAAAAGCCTTGACATTTCCATAAAAGTCAAGGCTTTTTTATGTTTTGAAAAACATTTACAACCAAAAACATTGCATAATCAAACAGGAGTGCATAATTTCGAAAACCTAACTTAAACACGAAAATACAATGACTGAATTTGTTTTAGCTATTGAATGGGAAGGCTTTGAAAAAGATAAATATGTACACACAGTTTTAGAAGATAATATTCTGCCTCCTTACATTGCCCAGTGCCGTTGGTTTGCAGGAAAAGCTCGCCAAATCAAGCAATTAAAAGTAAGAGATGCAGTACATTTTGATAACTTTATATTCATGACTTTCGAGTCTAAATACGAAGAAGGTGATAGCGAATTATATCTCTTACCACTCGCATTTGTGGAAGAAGGCACGCAAGAAATAGCAGAGAAAGGTATTTTAAGCAAAGCCAGCATGGATGATAAAACTGGCTATTTAGTCGATGCTATTTATGATGAAAATTTTAGAAATGCTCTATTTACCAGCGTTTATAATAAAAAAACTTACAATCAATCGAATGAAGATAAACTTGTTTTCTTCAATGGGAAAGCATTTATAGCTGAATCAGAAGTGATTGATTCTTTCTTACCAAACATTGATTCTTCTAATTCGGCAATGGTTTTTGGAGGCAAATATTTCTTAAAACTGTACCGAAAACTATTCACAGAAACAAATCCAGAAGCAGAAATGGTTGAGTTTATCACCCAACACTCTGACTTCCGAAACATCCCACGATTTGCAGGCAGTATCACATGGAAACGTGCCAATAATATCGAAATAACATTTGCCGTAATGGTTGAAGTTATCAAGAGTGAAAAAGACGATTGGAGCATGACTGGCGACTATCTGAATGACTTTTTGATAGCTTTCGTCGATGGTAATTTTCAGATTAAAGAATCTGTTTTTGGTAAAGTGGCCTTATTGGCTCACAGAACTGCCGAAATGCACAAAGCTCTTTTTGCTCTTCGGGGTGCCGATACCTTCAATGCTGAGCCTTTCGACCGCCAATATCGTAGGTTTTTACACCAAAAAATGGAAAATCTGCTCGAACGCAGGTATAATCTATTAACCGATAACTATTTACGTCTCGATGAGCAAGCTCAAACATTGGCCTGGAAATTCATGGAATCGAAAGATTTAATCCTCGATTTTGTTGACCAAGTGCTTACCCGTCCTCTTTTATCTTATCGCACACGTATTCACGGTGATTACCATTTGGGGCAAGTTTTGGCAACTGAAAATGACTTAGTAATCATTGATTTTGAGGGTGAGCCTGAAAGCACCATTGCTGAACGAAAAATTAAACATTCGCCGCTAAAAGATGTGGCAGGAATGATTCGCTCATATCACTATGCTGTATCTGCAAAACTGTATAATTCGGCCGAAACAAGTGATATTGACGAACTTCAACTACAACGTGCCGCCGACCGTTGGTATAAACTCATAAAAGATACATATCTCGAAGAGTATCTATCGGTTTTCGGCAATCCGCACCCACTATTCCGAGATAATAACGAAATCAATTACCTTTTGCTTTTCCACTTGCTTGAAAAAGCCGTCTATGAAATTGGCTACGAAGTAAATTATCGTCCAAGCTGGGTAAAAATTCCGTTGAAAGGCATTGCCGAGGTCTTGGCAGAAGTAGAAAAATTAAGAAGATAAAAGTGACTTAAATATTGATGAAGGAATATTTTAAACAAGTTTTTGAGCATGAACATTGGGCAAATCTCAAGGTTTTAGAGAGCATGATTGGTGCCACTGAAATTTCCCAGCGAATTATTGAAATTTTTTCGCATACTATTGCAGCACAACGTATCTGGCTCGACCGCATCAATGGTAATAAAACAGAACTAAAAGTTTGGGAAGTTTTTGATACGAATATTATGCTCGAACTGTTGGAAATCAATTATTCCGATATCCTCAAAGTTATTAACAATCAAGATTTCGAGCGATTAATTGCTTATCAAACCTCAAATGGGCGGCATTTTACGAGTACTATCAACCAAATCCTAAGCCATTTGGCTTTACATGCTTCCTATCATAGAGGTCAAGTTGTTTTACTTCTCAAAGGTAAAGTTGACACATTACCTACAACCGATTATATCCTTTACGTAAGATAAATTATAAAAATGAATCACATTCCAAGCCTTGACGACATTAAAAAAGTTCACGAGCGTATCAAACCGTTCATTCATCAAACGCCAGTGCTTAGTTCAGTAAGCATCAATGAACTTGCGGGTTGCGAAATATTCTTTAAGTGCGAAAACTTTCAAAAAATTGGAGCATTTAAAGCACGAGGTGGTATGAATGCCGTTTTATCTTTATCAAAAGAAGAGCAAGAAAAAGGTATCACTACCCACTCGTCGGGGAATCATGCCCAGGCCATTGCTTTAGCGGCTAAAACAGTCGGTACAAAGGCCTATATAGTAATGCCAAGTAATGCTCCAATTATCAAAAAAAATGGTGTAAAAGCCCTTAATGGAGAAATCATCGAGTGCGAACCAACACTCGATGCAAGAGAATCGACAGTTCAACAAGTAATTGACCGCACAGGAGCCACATTTATTCATCCATTCAACAATTATGATGTCATTGCAGGGCAAGCGACTGCAACTCTTGAGCTCATCGAAGAAGTGCCTAATTTACAGGTTGTGATGGCTCCCGTTGGTGGTGGTGGCTTATTAAGCGGGACAGCTCTTACAACGCATTATTTACTCCCTGAAGCAGAAATAATTGCGGGCGAACCAGAAGGTGCAGCCGATGCCGTTTTATCATTCAAAAGTGGAAAAATTGAGAAAGCACCTTATATAAAAACCATTGCAGATGGCCTAATGACTAATCTGGGCGACAAAACACTTGAGATTATCAGAATGTATGTAAAAGATATTATTCTCGTAAGCGATGAGGAAATTATTGCCGCTATGCGGCTAATATGGGAACGCTTAAAAATTGTGATAGAACCATCATGTGCCGTTCCATTCGCTGCTTTATTAAAACAAAAGGAGAGATTTGCAGGCAAGAAAGTAGGAATTATTCTTACGGGTGGAAATGTAGATTTAGGTAAACTACCATTCTAAAATTAAAAAGGTGAGTTTGAAAACTCACCTTTTTAATTTCTATTCAAACAAATCAACAAATTCAAATTTTTCGCCATCAAAAAGCCCTAAATCACTGAGCTTTAGAGCTGGTATAACTAACAATGCCATAAATGATAAACTCATAAATGGTGAAATCAAAGTACTTCCGAGTTGTTCTTTCACAAAACGGTCAATTTTTGTGTAGCTTTCCGCCACTTTATAACCATCATCACTACTCATCAAACCCGCAACGGGTAAGCCAAGCACGCCCCGTTTGGTATTACTAACAGCCGAAACTCCACCTTTCTCTCGAATAATTAAGTTAATTGCCTCACAAATTGAATAATCGTCCACCCCTACTGCAATGATATTATGCGAATCATGCCCAACTGAAGAAGCAATAGCCCCCTCTTTCAAACCATAATTATTGATAAATGCAATAGCAGGCGGAGAAGTTTTATAGCGATTCAACACCACAATTTTCAGAATATCGTGCTCTAAATCAGATACAACCAAACCATTTTCGATTTTGGGTTCAACAAAAATTTCATTTGTAATCAGTTGTCCATCAATGGTTTGTATGACTCGCATTCGTTGAACATTTTTAGGGGCGGCAATTTCAATTTGTTTAGGTTCAAGTGGTTCGCAATCAAAATTATTTATTATCTCGCTCTGTAAATCTTCAATCAATGATACACCATTTTCTGCTACTTTTTGTCCATTTATATACGTTTCTTCTACCTTAAACTCGTCTAAATTATTTACAATTATAAAGTCAGCCCAATCTCCTTCTCGAAGCAAACCAATATTCATTCTGTAATGCAAAACTGGATTAATAGTTGCCATTCTTAGCACTTTAAATATATCTATTCCTTTGGCGACTGCTCTTTTTACCAGCTGATTTACGTGCCCTTCTACTAAATTATCAGGATGTTTGTCATCTGAACAAAACATCATATTAGCATAATATTCATCAGCTAACGGAATCAATGCTTCAAAATTCTTGGCAGCACTACCTTCTCGAATCAATATTTTCATGCCAAGCTTTAGTTTTTCTAAAGCCTCACCTTTCGTAAAACATTCATGGTCGGTTTCAATTCCTGCTTCAATATATTTTTTTGCAGCGGCACCACGTAAACCAGGAGCGTGACCATCCACTGGTTTATTAAATGCGTTTGCCAAAGCAATTTTTTGCATTACTATTGGGTCTTCGTGCAGTACCCCTGGAAAATTCATCATCTCTGCCAAATAGCCAACTTCTTTGAAAGTAAATAAATGAGCTATATCTTTTACCGTAATCTCAGCACCCGCTGTCTCAAAACCTGTAGCAGGCACACACGAAGGAGCACCAAAACAAAACTTGAATGGAACACGACGCCCATCTTCTATCATAAACTCAACGCCTTTTACCCCCAAGACATTAGCTATTTCGTGTGGGTCAGAAACAGTTCCTACGGTTCCATGCACAACCGCCAGCCGAGCAAATTGAGCAGGTGTAAGCATCGAGCTTTCAACGTGTACATGAGCATCAACCAAACCAGGTAGGATATACTTCTCACCTTGTTTTTCATCTCCTTGGAGATTTATTTGATGGATTCTACCATTTTTAATAATCAACGTTCCGTACGAAATCGTTCCATCAAACACATTTACTATATTGGCACTTAAATTTATCATTGAAGAAATTTAGGATTCACATTCTATTAGTTGTGTAAAATAAATCTTTTTTTACAAAAAATATTAATCAAAGAGTAATTATTGTCGAAATTAAGTTAAAAGTTCTGATTTAGATAAAAAGTACATTTGAATTGTGACCAAAGAATAGATATGGTAGTCTAATTAGAGAAATCACTTAAAATGTAAGTTTAAAAAGAGTGAACCTTTTAATTCGACAAGTTGCTGAGTGATTTCGAGAACTTCGTAGGGAGAAATCTCTGCGGAGTTTTTTTACTCAATACACCACAAAAGTAAAAAAGTCATCCAATAATATCAGATGACTTTAAGTCTATTGAGTGAACCTTTTTGAATATTTTTACGATAATAGCCGTATTATTCTACGCTATTATTTACTTGTGTGTATCTTTTGCGAACACTCTACATATATCCAAAACCGTGCCAAAAACTTATTAAATGGATATTTTTAAAATTATATCTATTTACCTTTTATATCAATGAGTTAGCAGTAAAATTAAGAGCTCATTTTTTTTTGGCATAGATTTTGATGACGGACCTACATTTATTTATGCTTCTTTGTTTTAGCTACGACTTGACCACTCATTTCACCTTTCATAAAGTTTCTATGAAATTTTGATACTTTTCTATCTAATCTACGTTTAATATCATTGAATGAATATATACTCCTCATTCTCTTCTAACAATGAAAAATTACAGTGATAACGTTTCACGGAGTTTCAAAGAAAAAAAACGTAAAGATTTAATAAAAAGTTTAGCAATTGATGCCTTAGGGATGGCTTCTTATCTAATTCCCGCATTTGGAGAAGCGGCAGATTTAGTAATTGCTCCAATTGTTTCTATTTTAATTTACGCGGTTCACCGTATAACACTTGGAGCAGTGGCAGGTTTCTTAGAAGAAATTATTCCTTTTACTGATGTCATTCCAAGTGCCACCATTATTTGGTTTTATAGGTATTTCCTGAAAAGGCAAGATACATATAATGAATTTATGAGTCAATTTAATAAAGAGAACTCAAGCTTCATTCATACAAAATAGGTAAAAACAAAAAGCGTCTTGTAAAAACTACAAGACGCTTTACTTATTTATGATATTTAGATTAGAAGTGTCGTTCGCCAGACTCACGTTTTGCCAACATTACAGCACCTGCCATTGCAACCAAAAATAAAATAGAGATTAATTCAAATGGCAATAAATATTCTCCATACAGCGATTTTCCTAAAACCTCTACCATACCAGTCTGAGAAGTGAAAGCGTTTCCATCTATTTTTTCTTTACCTGCTCTTCTCAAAAATATAATCAAGATACTACCCAACAAAAGAGCGGTTATCACCGCAGTAGTAATTAATTTATTATTCTTCATTTCATCTGATTCTTGTTTCATATTTAAGAACATAATCACAAACAAGAACAAAACCATAATAGCACCTGCATACACAATGATATTTACAGCAGCTAAAAATTGTGCATTTAATAAAATATAATGTGCCGAAATCGAGAAAAAGGTCACGATTAAATAAATGACACTATGCACTGGGTTTTTCGACATAATAGTGCCTAATGCACCAAAAAGTGTCAGTACTGATAAAATTGCGAACGTGTACCAAATTGGAGGTAAACTAAATATATTTTGCATATTCTGGTTAAAATCTAAGGCTTAATAAAAATTATTTCCAAAGCTTCATGGCATCTTCCTTGGTCCAAGCATCTCTCTGGTAACGATGATTCATATCTTCTACCAATTGGTCCTTTCCATAAATTACATCTGAACGGTCTGTAAATACTGGTACAAACTTATCGTGACGTAGGTAAACTGCTTGTTTCGGGCAAGCTTCTTCACAAAGTCCGCAAAAAATACAACGAAGCATATTAATCTCATATACTGCGGCATACTTTTCTTCACGATAAAGATGCTCTTCTCCTTTAACACGCTCTTGAGCAACCATTGAAATAGCTTCAGCTGGACAAGCTACAGCACAAAGACCACAGGCCGTACAACGCTCACGTCCTTCTTCATCTCTCTTCAAGATATGATGCCCACGAAAAACTGGTCCCAAATAACGTTTTTGCTCAGGATACTCGATTGTTGGCTTCTTTTGAAAAAAGTGTTTAATCGTAATTCCTAAACCTGTAGCAAGAGAAGGCAAATAACTTCTCTCGAATAAACTTAATTCGGATTTATCAGTCTTTTTTGCTCTATTAGTTAACTGCATAATTTTATCAATTTAGCCTTAGAGAAATCACTAAAGCCTTCAAAATAATATTTTTATTTATGACCAACCACCAAAATAAATTGGAAGATTGTTAGAAAGAAGCAAATTAAGCTCCTAAGATAGCATTTTTCTTTTTAGGGCGTATTGACCAGCCCACTGAAATAAGCACAACCATCAGGGCTAAACCAACCCAAATACCAACTAATTTATAACCTGAAAGAATTGCACCAGCCGTAATTACAAGATTGGCAACAGCCAATGGAATGAGACCTTTCCAACCAAGATTCATTAATTGGTCATAGCGGAAACGTGGAACGGTCCAACGAACCCACATGAAAAAGAAAATACCAAATAAAATTTTCGTAAACATTGAGCCAATCCCGACCAACGTTGCTACATTGTGACCAACATTTGCTCCAAGAGCAGATATTAGCTGAGCTTCTACGAAATCCATTCCTGGATAATTATATCCACCAAAGAATAAACAAGCTGTTACTGCCGAAGAAGCAAACATATTGATATACTCTGCAAATAGATAAAAACCTAATTTCATTGAACTATACTCCGTATGATAACCACCAACTAACTCTGTTTCACACTCTGGTAAATCAAATGGCGTACGATTACATTCCGCAAATGCACAAACTGTGAAAATTAAGAAGCCAAGTGGTTGATAAAATATGTTCCAATTACCGCCATGTTGTTGGGAAACAATTTCACGAATTGACAAAGTACCTGACATCATTAGGATAGCAATGATTGACATACCCATTGCTAATTCATAGCTAATGTTCTGTGAAGCAGCACGAATAGCACCTAACAACGAGAACTTGTTATTGGAAGCCCATCCACCAATCATTACACCATATACACCAAGCGAAACAACTCCAAAAACATATAAAATACCTATGTTGATTTCGATAGCTTGAACAAAAACTTCTTTTCCGCCAATGATGAATGAATTACCAAATGGAACAACAGCACTTGACATCAAAGCCGTAAACATTGATAAACAAGGACCTAAAATAAATAACCACTTGTCGGCTTGTGCTGGTATAAAATCTTCTTTGAAAAACATTTTACCTGCATCCGCTAAAGGCTGTAATAAACCACCCCAACCTGCACGGTTCGGACCACGGCGGTCTTGAATATAAGCAGCAACCTTACGCTCAGCCCAAGTTGAATAAGCTGCAATACCGAGCGTAATTGCAAAAATTACAATAATAATAAGAGCTTTCCAAAGAAACATACTTTCGGTTAGCCACTGTACAAAAGAACTCATATCAAATTATTTACAAAGTACGATTTACGAATGACGATTATAATCTATAGTTTGGTATAGATTTAATCTCAAAAATTACTTTTTGAAAAAGCTTTCATTTTTTTGCATCAAAGCCTTGTAATCTTCTGATTGTTTAATTTCAGCCATATCATTTACATACGGACGAGAATCATCAATCTTCTTGAACTGAGACTCGGCCAATTTCAATGCAAAATCAGGCTTCTTAATCAAGTTTGCACCATATTTATTAGCCGAAATAACCGAAGCACGATTTACTTTTGTTGGCCCTTCTATTACCCAGTCGCTGGTCTTCTTTTTCTCAAAACGGCACGTGTTACAAATGAATTCTTTTACTTCGCCCCATTCGTTCTTACGAGCTGTTACACGAATTACTTCATCTCCACGGTACCATAACTGTACTTTTCCGCTACATTTATCGCAATCACAGTGCGCATCAACTGGTTTTGAGAACCATACACGGTTTTTAAAACGATAAGTTTTATCGGTCAAAGCCCCTACTGGACAAACATCAATAACGTTTCCTGAGAAATCATTATCAATAGCACGACCTATATAGGTTGAAATTTCTGCGTGGTCACCTCTACCCATTACACCGTGAACACGACCATCAGTAATTTGGTCAGCTGTATAAACGCAACGATAACACAGCACACAACGTGTCATGTGTAGCTGAATGTAAGGCCCAATATCTTCTTTCTCGAATGTACGACGCTCTTCTTCGTAACGAGTTGTACTTACGCCGTTTTCAAAAGCGAAATCTTGTAAATGACACTCACCTGCTTGGTCACAAACGGGGCAATCGAGCGGGTGATTGAGTAACAAAAACTCAACTACACCTTTGCGAGCTTCTACAACCTGCGGATTGGTGAAGTTTTCAACCACCATACCATCTTGCACAGGTGTGATACATGAAGCAACTAATTTAGGCATCGGACGTGGGTCTTTTGCAGAACCAGCTGCCACTTTCACCAAACAGGCACGGCATTTTCCACCTGAGCCTTTGAGTGGTTCGTAATAACACATGGCTGGGGGGGCTACTTCTGGTCCAATTTGGCGAGCTGCCTGCATGATGGTTGTTCCTGGAGCAACCTCTACTTCCACTCCATCGACAGTGACCTTAAACATTATTGGTTTTATATCTTCCATCAGTTTTCTGATAATAAGCTTCTTTTTTTCTTAAACTAAAATTCACAGATGAGTGGTTTAAACCAAAACTGCACCTGCATAAACTGCACCAGGCTTTGTTGCTTCAAGTGGATGCTTGATATGCCACTCAAATTCATCACGGAAATGACGAATTGCACTGGCAACTGGCCAAGCGGCTGCATCGCCCAACGGACAAATGGTATTTCCTTCTATTTTCTTTGACACATCAACCAATAAATCAATATCGCTCATTGAGCCTTTGCCGTGTTCGATACGATTTAAGACTTTTTGCATCCAACCTGTTCCTTCACGACATGGAGAACATTGACCACAAGACTCATGTTCATAGAATCTTGAGAAGTTCCATGTATTACGAACGATACAAGCGGTTTCGTCAAATGCAATAAAACCTCCTGAACCTAACATTGTACCAGTAGCGAAACCACCATCGGATAATGATTCGTAAGACATTAATCTATCTTCACCATTAGCGGTTTTCAAAAACAATGAACCTGGTACAATTGGAACTGAAGAACCACCCGCAACAACTGCTTTCAAACGATGCCCTGTACGAACTCCGCCACAATATTCGTCAGAATTTAAAAATTCGTCGCAAGAAAGTCCAAGTTCTATTTCGTATACACCTGGTTTATTGATATGGCCCGACGCTGAAATCAATTTTGTACCCGTACTTTTCCCTACACCAACAGCAGCATAAGCATCACCGCCATTATTTATAATCCAAGATACAGTTGAAATTGACTCAACATTATTCACAACAGTTGGACTTTGATAAAGGCCTTTTACTGCTGGGAATGGTGGTTTATTACGTGGATTTCCACGTTTCCCCTCTAAAGACTCTAAAAGAGCTGTTTCTTCTCCACAAATGTAGGCACCACCACCTGGTTGTACGACCAATTCTAAATCATAGCCACTACCCAAAATGTTTTTACCCAAGAAACCTGCTGCTTTTGCCTCTTCAATAGCCTTTTCAAGAATACGAATCACGTACATCAGCTCACCTCTCACGTAGATAAATGATTTGTTTGCACCAAGAGCGTAACTTGAAATAATCATACCTTCAACCAATAAGTGAGGTATAGTTTTCATTAAATAGTGGTCTTTGAATGTACCTGGTTCTGATTCGTCAGCATTACAAACCAAATAGCGTGGCACACCTTCTGGCTTTGCCAAAAACGACCATTTCATTCCCATCGGGAAACCTGCCCCTCCTCGTCCACGAACGCCCGATTTCTTAACTTCTTCTACTACCTCATCGGGAGTCATTTTCTTTAAGGCTTTCTCAACGGCTGTATAACCGCCTTTCTTACGATAAACCTCAAAAGTCTCGATTCCCGGTGTACTACAATGTTCGGTTAATATTTTTAGTGACATATATCTGTATTACTTAGAAAGTTCTTCAATAATTTCGTCAACTTTCTGGTTGTTCAAGTGCATATAATACTTTTCACGAATTTGGAAACATGGTCCCCAACCACAAGCAGCTAAACACTCCACTTCTTTCAAAGTAAATAGTCCGTCAGCTGTTGTTTCACCTTTCTTAATACCCAATTTTTGTTGAAGATGGCCAAATACCTCTTCTCCTCCCATCAATACACACGGACCAGTGCGACAATACTCTATTACGTGTTTACCAACTGGCTCTAAATGAAACATCGTATAAAATGATGCTACCTCATAAACTTCAACAGGCTTGATAGATAATAAACTCGCTACATAATCCATCACACCTTGGCTCATCCAAGCAAATTGCTCTTGAGCTAAGTGCAAAACGGGCAACAAGGCCGATTTTTGTCTTCCTTCGGGGTAACGTGCTATTATTTCTTGTACTTTCGCCAATCTTTCGGGCGTAAAAACTATATTATTATTCTCAGTCATTGTATAATCTGTTATTAAGCATCTAACTCACCAGCAATTACGTTTAAGCTACTCATAATTACGATGGCATCAGAAATCGAAACCCCTTTGCACATCTCTGGGTATGCTTGATAATAAATAAAGCTCGGACGACGGAAGTGTAAACGATAAGGAGCTCGGCCACCATCGCTTACTAAATAGAAACCAAGTTCGCCATTACCACCTTCCACTGCGTGATAAACTTCGCCAGCTGGAGCATCAATTTCACCCATTACGATTTTGAAATGGTAAATCAAGGCTTCCATATTTTTGTATACATCGTGCTTTGGAGGCAAGTAATAATGATTTTCGTTGGCGTAATATGGTCCTTCGGGTAGGTTTTCGAGTGCCTGACGGATAATCTTCATACTTTCCCACATTTCTTGGTTACGTACCATGAAGCGGTCATAAGTATCTCCATTATGTCCTACTGGAATATCAAATTCGAAGTCTTCATAAGACGAATATGGCTCCATTACACGAACATCGTAATCAACACCAGCTGCACGTAGGTTTGGCCCAGTGAAACCATATTCTAATGCTCTTTCACCTGTGATTGGTCCTACATTAACAATTCTATCTACAAAAATTCGGTTACGATTGAAAAGCTTTTCAAACTCAGCTAAAACCTTTGGAAGACTGTTGTAAACTAAATCTTTGATTTTGGCGATTGCAGTTGGAGATAAATCTCTTTCCATACCACCAATTCTTCCCATATTGGTTGTCAGACGAGCACCGCACATTTCCTCATAAATTTCGTATATTTTTTCACGCTCTTGAAAAACATATAAGAAACCAGAATAAGCTCCTGTATCTACACCTAAGATGGAATTACAAATAATATGGTCAGCAATACGAGCCAGCTCCATCATAATTACACGAATATACTGAGCTCTTTTCGGTACGGTTACACCCAAAAGTTTTTCTACTGTCATGTGCCATCCCATGTTATTGATGGGAGACGAACAGTAGTTCATACGGTCAGTAAGCGTTGTGATTTGATAAAAAGGACGGCGTTCAGCAATTTTCTCAAACGCACGGTGAATATAACCGATAGTTTGTTCGCCAGAAACGATTTTCTCACCGTCCATTTTCAAGATATTTTGAAAAATACCGTGAGTGGCTGGGTGAGTTGGCCCAAGGTTTAATGTAGTAAATTCTGTATCTTCAACTATTGGGCGGTTTAGGGCCAACGCATCGGATGTATTTTTTGGTATTAGTAAGTCTTCCATAAAACCCCTATCCCCTAAAGGAGACTAATAATGAAAAGTATTTATTATTGTATATTACCCATTAGCTGGGGGTATATTATCTTCCAAATAAAGCATCAATCTTATCTTCACGAGTAGCATCTTCGAGCGGATACTCTTTACGCATTGGGAAGTAATCCATTTCTTCGATATTTAAGATTCTGATAAGTTTTGGGTGCCCATCAAAAAGTATTCCGAAGAAATCGTACGTTTCTCTTTCCATCCAATTGGCGGTTGGCCAGAGAGTAGTTGCCGTTGGAATATGTAAATCATCTTGAGATAAGAAAACCTTGATACGAATACGTACATTATTTTCGAGGCTATGAAGGTGATAAATTACACCAAACTCAGAGCCAGTATTCTCAGGTAAATGAATTCCCGTTAAATCAGTAAGAAAATTAAACCGAAATGTTTCGTGTTTCTTTAGATACTCAAGAAGCGAAATTATATTCTGACGATTAGTGGTCAAAGTAAGTAAGCCCCATGGTTCTTCAAAAGAATGCACGTTCTCACCATACTTGGTCACTAAATCTTCAGCTATTTGTTGATTAGTCATTCTAATTCTAAATTTTAAACTTTCCTCAATAAGAATTCTATCCTTTATTGAATATTATAAGATTCTAATAAAGCTTGATATTCGGAAGTATTTCTACGTCGAAGTGACTCATTCACAGCCAATTCTTGAATTTGCATCAATCCATCTAAAATCTGTTCAGGGCGTGGCGGGCAACCAGGCACGTACACATCAACAGGAATTACACGGTCAATACCCTGCAAAACTGAATATGTATCAAAGACACCACCACTCGAAGCACAAGCACCAACCGCTATCACCCAACGAGGCTCTGCCATTTGTAGATATACTTGCTTAACGACTGGAGCCATTTTCTTGGCGATTGTTCCCATTACCATTAACAAATCG
>JALQYE010000349.1 GCA_023254245.1 Emticicia sp. | reverse complement strand
ATATCAAGAATCCAACTGAAACGCAGCTAATTTTTGAATCTCAAAAAACTGGTAAGATTGGTTATCAAGCTTGGCTGAACCCAAATGAGCTAATTACGTTTGTATTAGGTGAACCACAAACGCTTCATTATCAAAATTTTACTGAAAAAAAAGATATAGTAGTTGCTCCAAATATTGGCCGTTCGTTGCACCTAATTCCTAAACAAAAGGCATTTAGTTTTGTGCAGCAAATAGATAAAAAATGGCTGATTCGCTCATTTAATCCTCAAAAAAATACCATAACTGATATTGCAGAAAGTAGTCCAGATTCGGAGCATTATAATACTTGGTTATCAGAAAATATCATTTTTGAAAGTCGCAATACCGATATTTTTAGCTACAATTTAATAACTAAAGAATGGAAATCAGTTTCTCTACCCGATATGCTTCCGAAAAGAAAAATCAGTCGAATGGCTGTAAAAGGCAATAAAATTGCGATTGTAATTGAAGAGTAAAACAGCCCGACAACTTAGTTTTTGTTATGAAAAAAACACTTCTTTTTGTTTTTTATATCAGTCTTTTCTATCAAGTAAACGCTCAAAAACCTCAGCAAACCGATGTTTTGATAATCGGAGGAAGTACGTCTGGTACAATGGCGGGCATACAATCGGCACGAATGGGGGTAAAAACTATCATTGTTGAAGAAACTCCGTGGCTGGGCGGCATGCTCACTTCGGCGGGTGTTTCGGCCGTTGACGGCAATCATAATATGCCGTCTGGTTTGTGGGGTGAATTTCGAGAGCAGATAAGAAATTACTACGGCGGAGCGGATAAAGTTGCAACGGGCTGGGTCAGTAATACGCTTTTTGAACCATCTGTCGGGCAGAAAATTCTACGAAAAATGTGCGAGGCTGAAAAGAATCTTTCATTAATTTTCGATATAAAACTAACTGATATAAAGCAAGTTACGAATGGTTGGCGAGCGATTTTTTCAGATGGAAAAATAATCCAAACGAAAATCTTGATAGATGCCACCGAATTGGGTGATGTTGCCGCCAAGGTAGGCATCAAATATGATTTAGGAATGGATGCTCAATCGACCTACAATGAATCCATTGCCCCAGAAAAAGCCAATAATATCATACAAGACTTGACGTATGCTGCCATTTTGAAAGATTACGGTCCTAATGCTGATAAAACTTTGCCCAAACCAGCCAACTATTCAGCTTCAGAGTTTAATTGTGCGTGCAAAGAATTCTGTAATAATCCAGCCGCCAAAAGGCAGAATCCGTGTGCGAGTTTGATGACTTATGCTAAACTGCC
>JALQYE010000348.1 GCA_023254245.1 Emticicia sp. | reverse complement strand
ATCAGAACCTACAAATATCCAATCGTAAATTTTATGTCCCAAAATCGGATAAATACAATTAGCACCCGTACCGATATCAAGTACTCGAATATTGGATGAAGATAAATTTACTTCATTATTGAGTAAATCCGCTACATAATGTATGTAATCAGCTCGACCAGGAATCGGTGGGCAAAGATATTGGGCGGGAATATCCCAAAACTTAAGTCCGTAGTGATATTTCAATAAGGCTTGGTTCAATATCTTAACGGCATTGGGGGTAGAAAAATCGATGCTTTGATTGCCATATTGATTGAGATACAGATAGTTTTTTAGCTGAGGGACAAGCGTGGATAATGCTTCCAAATCATATTGCTGGCGGTGTAAATTACGAGGGTGAAGAGATGTTTTTTCTTCAGATATAGCCTGAATAATGTTTTTTTTCTGCATTTTTTCCTAAATTAAACAATTACACAAAGGTAAATCGAGTTCTGGAAAAAACCATCAATTCTCTACTAAATCCCTTGAGCTTTATTTTTAATCTCAAAATTGAATAAAATTCGTTTTATTTTGGCATTTTTGTAGAATAAACACTTCAGTAATTGTACATCAATGAATACTACAGACAACACAAAAATAGAACAAACGTATGATGCGATTGTGGTAGGGTCGGGGATATCGGGCGGATGGTCGGCAAAAGAATTGACAGAAAAAGGCTTGAAAGTATTGCTGTTGGAAAGAGGGCGAATGATTGAGCATGTAAAAGATTATCATACTGCCATGAAAGCTCCGTGGGAATTTAAGCATCATAATTTAAAAATGACAGAGGAGGAGATAGCTCGACAAGCTATTCAGAATCGGACGGGTTTTGTTGTAACAGAGGCTACTGCCCATCATTTTGTTGATGATTTAGAAAATCCCTATATTGAGACAAAGCCATTCGATTGGATTCGGGGATACCATGTTGGTGGACGTTCTTTGATGTGGGGAAGATATAGTTTTCGATTTTCAGATGTTGATTTTGAGGCGAATGCCAAAGAGGGTATCGCAATTGATTGGCCGATTCGCTATAAAGATATTGCTCCTTGGTATGATTATGTCGAAAAATTTGCTGGAATTGCTGGGCAGAGAGATGGTATTCCTCATTTGCCGGATGGTGTATTTCAACCAGCACTGCCTGAAAATTGTATTGAAACCAGGTTTCGCTCGAAGGTCAATGAAGTATTTAAAGATAGAAAAGTGATTGCGGCAAGAGCGGCACACCTCACTGCCCCAACCCCTGAACAATCAGAATTGGGACGGGCGAAATGCCAATTTCGTAATTTGTGTATGAGGGGTTGCCCTTTTGGAGCATACTTCAGTAGCCAAT
>JALQYE010000347.1 GCA_023254245.1 Emticicia sp. | reverse complement strand
AACGCCCCCCTTTGTCATGCTCAAACTAACGGGTTCGTCTATTTCGGCTAATTGTCCGACCTCTTTTATATACTCGTTGAATCGTTGGTTAGAAATCGGTCTTGGTAGCGAATTGGCGGTTTTATCTTTGTAGCGTTCGATAATTCGCCTTACCTGTGGGAAAATAGGTATTACAACCGTTTTCCCTGTTTTCTGGGTGCGTATTTCGAGAAAATCACCATCGGGCGAATTGAGTTGTATATCATTGGCGGATATATTTCTGAAATCCGAAAACCTCAACCCCGTCCACGCCCCCAAAATGAGCAAATCACGCACGTTTTCGAGTTTCTTACTTTTCGATAAGTCGAGGGTTTCGAGTTGCTCCAGTTCCTCAACGCTCAAATAAATTTGGTCTGTTACCTCTGATGGTTTTTGAAAACGTTTTTTTGTGTAGTCGGTATTGTTGTGCAGTCCACGCTCACGGGCAAAACTCATAAACGTTTTCAAAACTTTAATTTGAGTACCAATATAGTTTGCGGAGTAGTTTTGGTTTTTCAGAAACTCGATGAAATCAAAGTAAAAATCAAGTGTTACACTATCGAAATCAAACTTTTTGATTTTCTTTATCTTGATAAATTCTTTGATTTTATTGAGTGTTACGGAGTAGTGTTTTGTGAGTGAATCACTAAACTTTTTTCCCGTGGAGGGGTTTATCCCGTCTTTTCGCTCAATGATGAAGGCATCAACAAAGTTGAAAAAGTCTAATTGATTTTTCGAGGGGGTGGTCGTAATGTTTCTAAACTCTTTCAGTAAAATTTCTTTCAGTTCCTCCACCCGTGGCGGTTTCCCTTCATTATCATTCTGAAAGCATCTAAAATACTCATTTGCACGGGTTTTGCAGTAGTCTAAACGGGTTTTTAGTTCCAAGTACCCGTCCAATGTTTTTCGAGGTGTCTTGGTGTCAAAATTCCAGTATTTAGGCTCAATTTTTTCACCTATTGAAATTTTAACCGTTTGAAGTTTTGACCCTATCGTATATCTAATAAATAGATAAATCGGTGTTTCGCCCGTAGTATTACGCTCTTTTAGGTAGAAATTATATTCCGCCATTTTGTTATTTTTTTATGGTATTGAATCGAACACCCAAATATATAACAAAATTTCGAGGGGACACTACGGGGGACACTAAAACTGTATCTAATTGTATTTTATTAAGTTTAGTTTAAACATAAAAACACATAAACAACTCATTATCAATTAATTATACTTAAATACCGTTCAACAAAATGTAAAAATCCAAGTTCTGGTAGGTCAACAACCTTAAAAGGTAAAATTTGATTCATTCAAGTTTTACCTTTTTTAATTTTATAGCTTGCCCTT
>JALQYE010000346.1 GCA_023254245.1 Emticicia sp. | reverse complement strand
TGTTCTTTGACCAGATCATGATTCAAAGTTAGAAATCTAACATTACAAGAGTGGTATCTCACTGATGGCTCCAATAATCCCACAAGATTATAATCAACGCCTCCCACCTATACTGCGCGAATAAAGTCCAATTTCAATTTCAAGTTACAGTAAAGCTTCATAGGGTCTTTCTGTCCTGGTGCAGGTAGTCCGCATCTTCACAGACAAGTCTATTTCACCGAGTCCCTCTCCGAGACAGTATCCAAATCATTACGCCTTTCGTGCGGGTCGGAACTTACCCGACAAGGAATTTCGCTACCTTAGGACCGTTATAGTTACGGCCGCCGTTCACCAGGGCTTCAGTTACCAGCTTCGCGAGTGCTAACCAACTTCTTTAACCTTCTGGCACTGGGCAGGCGTCAGCCCCCATACATCGTCTTACGACTTAGCGGAGACCTGTGTTTTTGATAAACAGTTGCTTGGATCTTGTTATTGCAACCTTATAGAATAAGGCACTCCTTCTCCCGAAGTTACGGAGTTATTTTGCCGAGTTCCTTAGAGAGAGTTATCTCGCGCCCCTTAGTATTCTCTACCTACCTACCTGTGTCGGTTATGGTACAGGCATTTTTATTTAACTACATTACGAGCTTTTCTTGGAAGTATGACATACACTACTTCAACGCCTTAGCGTTTCGTAATCACGTCTTAACTCAAAGTGTTTTCACCACTTTTCAACATCTTGAACGTTTAAACCGGTAAAACCAATATCCGGCTAGTTTAGCCTTCTCCGTCCCTCGATTAGGATATCAATAAAAATGGTACGGGAATATTAACCCGTTATCCATCGACTACGCTTTTCAGCCTCGCCTTAGGTCCTGACTTACCCTCCGCGGACGAGCCTTCCGGAGGAAACCTTAGGTTTTCGGGGTATAGGATTCTCACCTATATTTTCGTTACTCAAGCCGACATTCTCACTTCTGCTTCGTCCATACCCGCTTACGCTAATACTTCGACCTACAACAGAACGCTCCCCTACCGATATACAAATTTTTGTATATCGCACAGTTTCGGCAAATTACTTAGTCCCATTCATTTTCGGTGCAGGCTTACTCGATCAGTGAGCTATTACGCACTCTTTAAAGGATTGCTGCTTCTAAGCAAACCTCCTGATTGTTTATGCACCCCCACCTCCTTTACCACTTAGTAATTATTTAAGGGCCTTAACTGGTGCTCTGGGCTGTTTCCCTCTTGACAATGGAGCTTATCCCCCACAGTCTTACTGGTAAATTATACATTTAGTATTCTTAGTTTGCAACGATTTGGTACCGAATTACCAGCCCGCATACGTAACAGTGCTTTACCTCTAAATTATAACATTTACCGCTGCGCCTAAACGCATTTCGGGGAGAACCAGCTAGCTCCGAATTCGATTGGCATTTCACCCCTAACCACAATTCATCCGCTGATTT
>JALQYE010000345.1 GCA_023254245.1 Emticicia sp. | reverse complement strand
GAGCAGAAAGCTTTTCGTACTACCGAATTATAAATAATCATTAAGAATTAGTTTTAATGCTAACACAGAATATGTAATCGGTGGATTTATTTAATTGGTGGACATTTTATTTGGCTGGTAATAACGTAGCTTAGTGTTATTTGTGTTGTAAAGTATGAGTCCCATTTTCCAGTACCTCTTGCACTATTAGGATATCCAAATATTTGGAGCCCATTAGCAGAAGGGGTTGGTGAGCCTGCTACTCCTAAAGTGTTAGTAGCAATATTGGCAAACTCTGCAACCCTACTTATACCCGTACGAGCCGTGTAGTCTTCTCCTGCACGATTTGCAAAAACAGCTCCCAACGGAGAAATTGCTGTTAAATCTGCTGGGTCAGGATAGTTGGTTTTACCTACATCATCTAAATAGTCAAACGGTGTGACTCTAAATCCTCCTTCAATCCCCAAGTCAAACTTTTCATTGATTTTTATCTTTACTCCTAAACCTATTGGAAAAACAGGCTGAAGGAGAGAATATGCTTTCGGGTATGAATCATTAATCCCCTGCCCTGATGTTTGTTTGTCTTTTAGGTTAGTCCAGCCTCCTAAAGTCACCGCACCTGTGGCGGGGTTGACAGTGGCAACATCTCTTGCTTGTGGGTTATGAGCATAGAAACCAAACCCAATAAAACTGTAAGGCATAATTGAACTTCTGCCTTGGGGGCCTTTACTATATTGAGGCAGAAGGTTAAATAAGCCAGTAAGTGCAAATTCTTTTATATCATTTCTAAAGTGTAAGTTTCTTAGAAATGGTTGGTAAAACTTATTTAGATTATGTTGTGAAAACGTATAGTCATCGCCAGCGATTCTTGCCCAAGTAAAACCCACACGAGCAGCTATTTGTGGTGATAATTGACGTGTGTAATTGATGGTAGCGTTCCATCTTACATTTGTGATAAGACCATAATAGAAGTACGAATATGGGGATAAATCTCCGAAATAATGTGAACTACCACCACCAAAACCGACAGTTGAGTACTGATTGATTTTATTTTTTTTACTGAAAATTCCAGATTGAGCAAAGTTTTCTTGAGTGGCCAAAAGCACAATCGAAAAACTTAGTAATAGACCCAATGTCAGTTTGTTAGGTTTTAACAATTTCATACGAATTAGCAAGGTTTGTCGAAATATTTAACGTAATCACAGAAAGTTTTATTGTTAATTTCGGGCATCAATACCCCATTTTAGTTTTCCTCGTAGAGTACTAAGGAAATCATCGCCTTCCATTCTGACCATTTTTGCTTTGAAATTCTCTTTCTTAACGGTTATGGTAGTTTCTTCGTCAGAGCCAATAATTTTCGCTCTCGAATCCATCGAAACCAAGAAATTATTACTTCTACTTTCTACTTTAAAAGAAATTACACTATCGTCTGAAACAATCATTGGTCGCACAAATAAATTGTGTGGGCAGATTGGTGTAATAATAAAATTGGCCGAATGAGGCATAACCAAAGGCCCACCGCA
>JALQYE010000344.1 GCA_023254245.1 Emticicia sp. | reverse complement strand
ATTGAAGTGGTTTGCGAAGACGAACAAGGGCAATGCCACATTCGTGTTTAATTGCGTCGCTCATTTATGGTTTTTTGAAGATTTGTATCGCAAATTTCCAAAGAATAACTTTGTCTTGCAAAGAAAATTTACAATTTGTTTACAATTGAGAAAGTATGTTGAAATTTTACAAATATTTCCTATATTTAAAACATTTTGACATTCAGCATATTTTCATTTTTCAGAGAATAACATAAATAATTTGCAAGAATTTTATTCGTAAAGCTAAGTTTTCTAAATTTGAAACTGATAGTATTTTTTGATTCATCCTTTTATCCGTAAATTAATGACATATCAAACAAGTCCACTCGATAAATTGGCAAAAACAATCACAATTATAATCAGCCTGTTGTTTATTGCCATTTTTTTGTTTCAAACTTTTCAAATTAGTCAAATAGGCATAATCACCTATGTATTAGTAAATATCTTGTTGGCGGCTATCTATTTTGTTACTTTTTTATTTCGTCCAACGTACTACGAATTAGCAGATAATTTTTTCATCATTCATCGACCTATTTTTAGTGTAAAAATTCATCATTCCCAAATAGTTGCAGTAAAAGCTATCAAGCAAGACGACATCTCAAAATCTATTAGGTTATTTGGTGTAGGCGGATTATTCGGTTATTTTGGTATTTTTGCTAATTTCGAATTAGGCAAAATGACGTGGTATCTCACGTGTCGAGACAAATTATTATTGATTCATACAAAAGACAAAAAAATTATCATCTCTCCCGATAATCCTGAACAATTGAATGTAGATTTTGAAAATTGGATTAAAGCAAACGCATGATAAAATCCATCAAAATATCAGGTTTAATAAACAAATAGACAATAATAATTACATAGAAAAACAATAGTGATTTTCGAAGATTTCCGATGGAGTAATTTTTTGTTCCTATCGAAGATTCTTTGAAAATCATATAGAAAGGAATTTTAATATAATAGAATAGTGCGATGGCAGTGTTGAGCAATCCAAAAACTAATAGTAATAACAAATACACGTGCTGCGTTTGTTGATAAGATTCCCACAAAGCACTAAAAATTAATAATTTAGCACTAAATCCTACTGTGGGCGGAAGTCCTGTCAAACCAATCATAATCACTACTGCGGCTAATCCCAAAGCTATATTTTCTTGCCCAAGACCTTTCAAACTTTCTAATTGATAACTTTCGGTCTTCAATGCTAATAAATCTATCAATAAAAAAGCAGCCAAAGTAATAAACAAATAACTTGCGGCATAAAATAAAGTAGCTTGTAAGCCAATATCGTTGTTGGCAAGAAGTCCAACAAGCATAAAGCCACCGTGAGCAATCGTAGAATAGCCAAGCATTCTTTTTATATTATTTTGCCTCAGTGCAGAAAAATTTCCAATCGTAATCGAACCCAATATGATAATTGCCAAACTTAATTGTAAAGATACCTGAAAACTTGCCGTGATTCGGATTAGTACTAATAAGGCAGTTATTT
>JALQYE010000343.1 GCA_023254245.1 Emticicia sp. | reverse complement strand
TATAGATAAATTAGTTTTGTTTTTGACTACTCATAAAATCGATGCTACACCTTTAACTATCCAAGAGGAAGAAATACAAGCGTTTATATATCAAATTGCCTCCCAACTTAATGCGCGTTCACAAACCCGAATAATTTCTGGATTAAAAAGTTTTTTCAATTATTTAGTATTTGAGGATTATCGTTCGAATACTCCAATGGAGTTAATTGAAGTCCCAAAGGTAGGAAGAAAATTACCTGATACACTTTCAACTCAAGAAATTGATTTATTAATTGGAGCTATTGATTTAAGTACTCTTGAAGGTGAACGTAATAAAGCTATGCTGGAAACTTTATACAGTTGTGGTTTACGTGTTTCAGAATTAATTTCTTTAAAAATTTCTGATTTGTTTTTTGAAGAAGGTTTTATAAAAGTTACAGGAAAAGGAAATAAGCAACGTTTTGTGCCAATAAGTTCTTCAACCCAAAAATACATTGAAACCTATAAAGACTTAATTAGAAATCACATATCCATTCAAAAAGGATTTGAAGATACCTTATTTTTAAATAGGAGAGGAAAACAATTAACTAGAGCAATGGTTTTTACAATTATAAAAGATTTAGCTCTTAAAATTAACCTTAAAAAAACAATAAGTCCGCATACCTTTAGGCATTCATTTGCTACACATTTGCTTGAAAATGGAGCGGATTTACGTGCTATTCAATTGATGTTAGGGCATGAATCTATTACTACTACAGAGGTTTACATGCATTTGGATCGTAAGCATCTTGCTCAAGTAATGGAGGTATATCATCCTAGAGGAAAAAAAAGGTTTTAAATTTTATTTAGTTTTTCAGCGGCTGCATATAAAGTTTCTTCTGTTTTGGCAAAACAAAATCGCAACATGTGCCGATCTGTATGATCACTATAAAAAACAGATATTGGTATGGCAGCTACCCTGTGTTTTTGAATTAACTCTTTAGCAAAATCCAAGTCTTTTTTTGTTGATATTCTGCTGTAATTTACTATTTGAAAATAGGTGCCTTCACAAGGTAATAAGTCAAATTTACTATCTTTCATTAATTCTTGAAACAGATTTCTTTTTTGTTGATACATTTTTGAAATTGCTTCAAAATCAACAAGTTCTAAATATTCCGAGATGACATGTTGAGAGAAACTATTCACACTGAAAACTTGAAATTGATGTACTTTTTTTATCTCATTCATTAGTTGTGCTGGGGCAATAAGGTATCCTATTTTCCAACCTGTAACATGTAGTGATTTTCCAAATGAAGAAGCGATAATAGTTCGGTCAATTAATTTTGGACGTGTATTAAATGAAATATGAGGTTGTGAAAATGTTATATACTCATACACTTCGTCTCCTAAAAGCATTACATGAGGATGTTTTTCTAAAATAGTTTCCAGTTGTTCGAAATCAGTTTTTGTCCAAACTTTTCCTGTAGGATTGTGCGGGTTATTTATAATGATTAATTTGGTTTTAGGAGTAATAGCTTTTTCAATTTTATTAAAATCAGGAGTATAATCTTCTCT
>JALQYE010000342.1 GCA_023254245.1 Emticicia sp. | reverse complement strand
AACGATTCACTTCCGTGATATAAATCTCGGGCAGGGGGCAAGGCTTTCGATGCCAACGTGGGGGGGGTTTTTCCAGCGTGTATATGCCGATAAAACCCTTGAATACAAAAAAGGAACATTTTTGAAGCCTTCAACGGTTTCTATATCAGGCGATTGTGTGTTTACAGCTGGCGAAGGTGCATACATTGATTCTACCCAAAAATATACACCACCAACGGCTAAACCTGCTGATGATGAGTTGTTGTAAAAGAAGTTTTAAAGCGGAAATCTAACTTTCATTAGTACTTGGGTTGGCCGCAAATCATAAGAAGTTTCTACATAATTGAAAGTACCATTGCTTACACTTAGAAGCGATTCGGAATTAAAAATATTTGTTCCAATCGCTTCTAAGTCTATTTTTTTCTTACCTACGGTTTTTCTGAATATTACATCCGAAAACAAGTTTCGAGTAGCATTAAAATTATTGATGTACAGTTCAGTTATTATACCCAAATACCACTTTTCAGCTGGATTAAAATTGAGTTTTAAATCATGGTTTTGCTGAACGATAGTGGGTTTCGAGGCCTCAGAAATGATATTTTTTATGCTCGAAAGCTTATAAGCATATTCCATTCCAAACCATTTTGAAAGGCTCGAAGAAACTCTCAGGTTTGGACTAATGCCTTTTGTAATGACCGTAGTGAGACTATTATTGATAAACTGCTGGTTTTGCTGCTTAAAGACACTTGTACCCATGCTAAGTGTTGTTTTTAGTTTACCAAAATACTTGCTGGCATTTACATTAAGCAATTGATTATACGCATGATTGTTTTGCTCAATGGCGTTTCGTTCGATACTACCGTTTGGATTGATTAAATTAGTAAAAAGTAAGTTATTTGCTCGAAGAGCATAACTGTAAGTGAATGTGGCAAAAGTTGAATTTACAGGATTTCGGTAATTGATTCCTGCTGAACTCGAATAACTTTTTGCTTGCAATAAAGGTACATTCATGCGTTTAATATCTCGGTAGGTTGTCAATAAATAACCATAGTACATTTGATTAATATCGCCAAAACTATTGATTTTACTTGCTGAAGTATTGATAGTAAGGTAATTATTCAAATCATAACTAAGGCTGAGGCGAGGCTCAAAGGTGAAACGATTGAGGTTTTCGGATTTGCTGAGGGCTGCATCTTCAATGACGTAACTTCTGAAATTGAGGGGAGTAGAAAGGTTGATATTCAGTTTTTGTTTGCGGTATCGGCTTTGCAGATGCACGTAATATTTCTGATTTAGCCAGTTTAAATTATTTCTAAATTCGCTCCCAGCCGAACGAGGTTCGAGAAAATTCATAAGTAAAATATCACTTTCTAACGCCTGCTTCTCAACCAAAAAGCCCAATTGGGTATCAAATGAAAATCCTTTTAACGTTTTTAGATATTGCACCGAATTTTCGGTAAAAAAACTCGACTGCAAAACATTTTGCTGGATGTCTTGAATAAATTTATCGGCATTAAGCAAGGTAGCAAACGGCACAGGCGAAACGCTTAATTGCTGTGGTTTTCGCTCAAGACTAATGCTTGAATTTAAGG
>JALQYE010000341.1 GCA_023254245.1 Emticicia sp. | reverse complement strand
TATTTTAATTGGATTTTTTGAAAACTGTTCAAAAAAGAAAGCGGATATTTCTCCTGTAAGTCCAACTGCTGATTTTAGCTATGAAATCAAAGATGGGATAGCTACGTTTACGAACGAATCAGAAAATGCTGTAAAGTATTTATGGGATTTTGGAGATGGACAAACTTCTATCGAAAAAGACCCCATTCATACTTATAGCAAAGCGGGTGAATATAAAGTAAAACTTACGGCTGAATCAATAGATGGTAATAAAAGTACAAAAGTACTTGATGTCATTATTATAGATAAAGCATTAGATGCAAGATTTGCATTAAATACAACCAGCTATGATACACCATGTATTATAAATTTTAAGAATGAATCAACTGCGAAAGAGCAATATTTTGAGTGGGATTTTGGGGATGGTTTGTATTCACGTACAGAAAAAACACCTACTCACATATACATCTTTGGAGGTACCTATACGATTACATTTACGATTAGAGATGCTTCTTCAAAAATATTAGCTCAGAATAAAAAGCAAATTGTTGTAAAAGAAACATTTCTACCTAAAGCTAATAAAACAACTATAATTTCAAGAGTAAAAAGAGCAGTGGATAAAAGTATTATCGGAAGAGATACAACAATAATAGTATATAACGATTTAGATAAAATAGCTTTTGCTCGTGTTCGAAATGGTTTGACGATAGGTAGTAGTTTATTAACATTTGATTATTCTAAAACAGAACCTAAGTGTATATTGTATTCATCAGATTCTTATACATCAACAGATACAAAGTTAAATGATAAGGGCTACATAAAAGAAAGAAGTGAGGTTAGGATGTATGGGAGTTTAGGTTATAAATTTCTGTATGTGTATGATGATGATAGTTATATTAAACAAATGGAATTACAGTATCCTTCAGGCAACACTGATACATTTTATTATCGTACAATTGGCGGTAATATGATTGAAGAAATTGCTACTGCAGGATATGGATTTGAATATGAACCATCTACGGAGTTAAATACTTTGACTACTGATTTCTTATTTTATCTCATAAATGGTGATGATAATTTTGACGTTTCATTTATACGTTTTATCAAGACAAAGTCTTATCGAAATTTAATTAAGTCGGTCACCCACAATGGCATTACTAAAACAGAGTTTACATATACTAAAGATTCACAAGGAAGGGTTATCAAGGTAATGGCTACTAATCTTAGCGACAGAAGCACAGTAGAAACAAGTATTTCATATCAATAAAAATGTTATTGCCGTTAGTTTTAATCAACGGATGTAGTAGCAAAATTTGTTTCTTAGCCTGATTCTCGGTATTTTCGCTAACCAACAAAACTACACCCATGAAGAAAATACTCGCCCTACTATTCGTTTCCAATTTGCTTTTTGCCCAAAACGGAAATGAAATTTTTTTATTAGATATTTCAGAATCAGGTGGAACTATCACGCTCTCAAACCCTAAAAATATCACCAATCGCCGAGGTTACGATAATCAACCATTTTTTCATCCTAATCAGCCATTGCTTTATTATACAGCCATGCAAGATGGCCAAACAGATATTTGGTCGTATAACCTTAAAACGGGCGTAGGGTTACAAATAACCAATACCATTGACTCAGAATATTCTCCAACCGTCACGCCCGACCAAAAAT
>JALQYE010000340.1 GCA_023254245.1 Emticicia sp. | reverse complement strand
AGAGGCATAAAAGTATTTATGTTTTCACATAATACCTTTTTCTTCTAGAATTTTTTCATTGGTTTTTCCAAGAACTGCGATAAGCAGAATTGCAAATATACCAAAGAAAAATCCACCAAGTGCCCAACCAATTTTATTGCGACCACGAGGTTCCGCCATAACTGCACAAATAATTGCACAAATTACGCTTACTACTAATATCAATTCCATGACGTTTCCTTTATTATAACAGATTGTATTCCTACTTTTTTGAAACCAGAAAATCGAAAACTGGGGTGGCATACGGGCCTTACGGCAACGTTAATAGCCTGTGCTAAGTTTTATACTTTTGCTGTATACAATCTAAATTCTTTATTCTGGTATTACCGAAACATCAACGCCATTAACCATAGTGTTATTAACATATATGATTTCGAATTGTTTTAAAACTTCTTTATTTTCATCTATAAATTTAGTTTTATCGTTGGTATTTCTATAATGAACTACTAAAATTTTCATTTATTATCCTTTATTGGTCAGGCTCATATTTTCAAGGCACTACCACTATGCAAAAACCAACATTGTTGATTTAGAGGAATCGAACCTCTGCCATCGGCTTGGAAGGCAAAAATTGCTGAACTGAGCCTTTATTAAACTGGATCAACTTTTACGTAGTCCTACCACTAGACGAACAACCCATAATTATTATGGCGGGTTGTAGAGGAATCGAACCTCTGTTTACGGCTTGACATGCTATTAATTTATGCTGCAATGATCCAAAATCTTTTATCAGGATAAATCTTTGTAAGCTATTACAAATTTGAGGTTTGGTTTTGCTTTTTAGATTTGCGGAATTTATCCTAAATTATATTATACAGTTTGTCTAATTTTTTCAGCGACATGCATAGGCTGAACACGAACTTCGTTTTCGTCAATGACGTAGCCAACTTCGCTTTTTTGCCAAGAACCTACACCTTTTACTTTAACATGAGTTTTACCAACTACATATTCATATTCTACATTGTCTACAGTAATTTTACGATAAGACATTATTTTTCCTTTCAAAAAATATGGCGACCCCGGAAGGACTCGAACCCTCGACCCAGTGCTTAGAAGGCACTTGCTCTATCCAACTGAGCTACGGAGTCAGAAACTTTGGTAGCCGCACCCGGACTTGAACCGGGAAGCACGAAGCGTCAGATTTTAAGTCTGATGAGTTTACCAATTTCTCCATGCGGCCATTGTTATATCAGGATGATTTTGCGTTTTTGATTAATAGTCAAATGCATTGGTTTGCGGGAGTCATCCTAAATTTCTGATAAAGTCAAATACGTCCTGTGGTGGTGGGTAAATCTCGAAATTTATTTCTAAACTCGGAAGTGGAGTATTTGACTATAACAAAAATTTATTGGAGGCGTGGGAGGGATTCGAACCCCCGAAACAACGGATTTGCAATCCGCACCATTAGACCGCTCTGGAACCACGCCATTTTTTAACAGGATCAACTTGTTTGCATTATCCGAGCATAAGTTTGCGGAACTGATCCTAAAAATCTGGTAGGGGATGAGGGACTTGAACCCCCAACCTGCGGATTATGAGTCCGACGCTCTAACCAATTGAGCTAATCCCCCATATATCTGTTTTAAGAGACAACAACTACCGCTCTCAGCCACAGGCCAACTACATCTTTTTCAAGCAGAGTTGGATCATA
>JALQYE010000033.1 GCA_023254245.1 Emticicia sp. | reverse complement strand
GTAGCCAGTACCTCAATCGGCATAATATAGAGAATCGCCAAATTGACCAATAAATAGATTGAAATTACAACCAAAACACCACTAATCATTGATTTTGGTAGGTTTTTGGCAGGGTCGGTGTTTTCTTCGGTAAAGTAAGCGGCTGTGTGCCAGCCATCAAATGTATAAAAAACTTGTTGTAGGGCTATGATTAAACCTGTAAGCAAAGCTGGTTGAGCAACTCGCTGAGTGGTAGCTACCAAATCTTGTGTTTTTACATCGCCGCCATAAATGAAGCATATAACAACAAAAGCAAAAAGCCCGATGGCTTTCAGAAACGACATTATTTCCTGTGATTTTCCTGCTGATTTTGTACCAAGCCAGTGAAAACCCATCAAAACAATTAATATACTAATGGCCATCCAGCGAATAATGGGGTCGGTATCGGGCCAAATGAGAGCAATGTATTCGCTCATGGTGTATGCTCCAAAGCCCAATGCTGCTACTGTACCAAGCCAACTCGTAATTCCAGTTACGAACCCGACGTAATCGCCAAAGGCACGACGTGCGTACACATACCACGCACCCGCACGAGGAACCGATACGCCCAGCTCAATCGTACAAAGTACGCCTAAGAAAGCATACAAACTCACCAAAACCCAGATAAGCATGATAAGCGATGGGTCGCCGAGATTGGCAGCAATGGGGCCTGGTTTGCGTAAAATGCCCGTTCCGATAGTTCCACCAATGGTTACGGCAATGCCAAACCCTACACCGAGCAATTTAAGAAGCTTGTTTGGTTCTTCCTTTTGTATATTTTGATTCATTTAACAGAAGTTTTTCATTAGTTTTGAAACGAAGATAAGAATTTTACGTAAAATCCAAAACCTTAGGTTTGGTTCATGAAAACTAAGAATACTTCAGGTGCTGCATAATAGTTTGATAATAAACTGTTTAAGAGGAATAAATAGGGGCGTTGGGGCATATTCAAAAAAAATGGTCAGTTAGACAACCGACCACCCTATCCATTTTAAACTCAATTAAGCTTCAAACAATTGTTCTAACTTAAATTATGAAACAAAACTACGACAATATATTTTTTAGGTAAGTGTTAGCGTAATAATAGGTAAGTACTAAATTTTCTATATGCTTGATTCTTTGTTAGGTTGCTGGGGGTTAATCCAACAACCCTACTCAGATACATATATATTTCATCATAGGTTATTAATTCTAAAAGAACACTGCAAAGATATGCAAAGTTTTTTGATATTGTCAAGAAATATTTGCATTTTTTTGCAATATTTGTACAAATATTTGCAATGAATTATGTTAAAGGAAGAAAGACAACGCTTAATACTCGAAAAACTTAATACAGATAAGAAAATTAACTTCGTAGAACTGGGAAAATTCTTAGACGTTTCGTACGATAGTATCCGCCGCGACATCATCGAATTGGAAGATAAAGGTTTTTTGAAGAAAGTACATGGAGGAGCAGTAGCGAACTCTTATCTGTCGGTATTGGGTACAAAAAAGAATGGAGCAAGTAGCGAAGAATTGGGGATTTTATCGAAAAAAGCCCAAAAATTCATTGAAAACCGCCAAACTATTATCATGGATGGCGGAACGACTAATTTTTTCATGGCCGAACAACTGGCCAAAACGCTCGAACTGACTATCGTTACGAATAGTGCTCCGTTGGCAATGGCACTCAACGAACACCCACGGATTGATGTAATTTTGCTGGGTGGAACATATTTTAAACGTTATCAGATTACGCTCGGAAGTGAGGTTTCTCGCCAGCTTGAACACATCAATGCCGATTATTATTTCATGGGAGTGAATGGTGTGCATCCAGTAAAAGGTCTGAGTATTCGCCATTACGAAGAGTCATTAATCAAGCAAAAAATGATGCAAGCCGCCAAAAAAACGGTTTGTTGCATCATTGAAGAAAAAATAAATGTGCAAGAAGCACACAGAGTTTGCAATTTTCAGCAATTAGATTTGATGATTACGAACCTTAAACCAACTGACCCCGCCCTAAAAGATTTTCAGAAACAAGGGGTAGAGATTATTTAAGTAGTCCACAGTCAATGGTCGACATTCCACAGTAGTGTTAAAGCATTTATTAGAAATGGTTTACACAAAATACAAGTGTCGTTTGTTTTCAAACATCGATATTAATTGCCCGCTAAAATCGCAGGTATTCGCAGAATAGGACGCATAACTTCAGCGTTTTTCGGCGAAATCTGTGGAAAAAAAATAAAAATATTGAAAAGTTTAATCGGAATACAAATGCAACAAAAATACATCTTCGCTTTACTTCTTTTTATAGGATTGTTCACGGCACAAGCCCAAATCGTAGATGATTCGCTTTTGATTGAGGGGCATCAGCGACGTTTCCACTTCTTAAAATCGGCTAAACCCAATGCTTCGTTGGTGTTTGTGTTGCATGGCTCGGGTGGCAATGGTACGCAAATGCGAGCAAGAGCTAAGTCGTTGGAAGGAATTGCACCAACTGAAAATATCTTGTTGGTGTATCCCGATGGTTATAAAAACTATTGGAATGAGTGTAGAAAAACGGCTAATTCGGCGGCTAATTTAGAGAATATCAACGAAAATGCTTTCTTTGAATCAATGATTGTATATTTCAAAGAGCGTTATCAAATCAACGAAAAACAGATTTTTGCCGTTGGAACATCGGGTGGCGGACACATGGCTTATAAGTTGGCACTCACAATGCCCGAACGATTCAGAGCCATCACGGCATTGATTGCCAATTTGCCCGATACCAACAATATTGATTGTGAAGAAAAACGCAGAGCTTTGCCCATAATGATTGTTAATGGTACGGCCGATAAAACGAATCCGTATGAGGGGGGAGAAGTAATTACGAATAACATTAGCTTAGGATTGGTTCGCTCAACCGACCGAACGTTTGCCTACTGGTCGTCGTTGGCGGGTTATAAAGGCAAACCCCAAATGCAAAACTTACCCGATACCGACCCAAAAGATGGTAAAACAGTAGAAAAATATACGTTTAAGAAGAAAAGAAAACCCGAAATTACACTCCTGAAAGTTATCAACGGCAAGCACGATTATCCGAATGATATTGATGTGCATCTGGAAGCGTGGGAGTTTTTCAAACGTAGTATGAAATGATAAATCTGCCCGAAATAGATAAAATCGCCTACATTAGAGTAGAAAATGGGAGAATTCTAAGCACAAAATCTAAAGGAAAAACAAAGTATTACATTCCTGGTGGAAAAAGAGAACGCAACGAAACCGACGAAGAAACACTTATCAGAGAGATTCGAGAAGAGTTGAATGTTTCTATAATTTCGGCAACAATCAAGTATTTAGGTATTTTCTCCGCCCAAGCCGATAGCCATAGTGCAGGAATTATCGTAAAAATGACTTGTTACACAGCTGAATTTGAAGGTAGTTTAGAGCCTTGTAGTGAAATTGAGGAAATAAAATGGCTTTCTTACACCGACCGTGAACTGGTTTCGGAAGTAGATAAACTTATCTTTGATTTTTTGAAAGAAACGGGCGAATTGATTTGAGATTTGTAATTTTTTATGCTTTATCTTTTTATTCAGAGTTCTTCCAAATACAAAAAACTCCATTTATCATATTTTTCGCCTCTCAGCAAATTTATTTAGCCTATAATCGTTATAGACTGGATTGATTTTTGCTAATTTAGTAGCAGCAATTTAGGCAAAGTGTGCCACACCTCTCTATGGCATCAAACAAGTCTGGCACACTTATTTAGCTTAGTTGCTGATTATCCATTTAAAACACCTGTTTGAAAGATGAAAAAGCCAAGTTTGTTTGCGAAGGCATTTTTGAGCATAAGTTTGTTGACGATTTTGGTATCGGCAACTCCCCTCAATGACGACCCACCAAGTAAAAACGAAACGATTCTGCGATATGTTGGAGCAATGCTCGAACAAGGACATTATAGTCCGAAAAAAATTGATGATACTTTCTCGAAAGAAATCTTTAGCGAGTTTTTGAAACGCCTTGACCCAAGCAAGCGTATTTTGCTCGAAAAAGACGTGGCCAAACTTCGCAAGTACGAAACCACCATTGACGATGAAATTCATGGCTCGCCATTGGCATTCTTTGCCGCAGCTGACGAAATCTACAAAAACAGAATCGTGGAGGCGGAAGAAATCTACAAGAATTACATCGAAAAGCCATTTGAGTTTACGAAAGATGATGTGTTGGAGTTAGATGCCGATAAAGTAGATTTTGCCTCGAATGACTCAGAAAGAAAGGAGCGTTGGAGAAAATATTTGAAATGGCAAACGCTTGACCGATACCTTGATGCTCAAGAAACCCAAGAAAAAAACAAAGATAAAAAAGACTTCGTGGTGAAGTCTGACCAAGAGCTGGAGAAAGAAGCCCGTGCGAAAGTGAAAAAAGCAATGGACAAATATTTTGACCGTTTGCGTAATAAATTTGATGAAAATCAACGCTTTGCGATGTTGGTCAATACAATCACCAACGAAATGGACCCGCACACTGATTTCTTCCCACCAGTAGAAAAACGCTCGTTTGATGAGCGTTTGAGTGGTCGTTTCTTCGGAATCGGGGCTTTATTGCAGCAAGAAGATGATAAAATTAAAATCAAAAGCGTAACAACTGGCGGCCCAGCGTGGAAGTCGGGCGAGATTCAGGCCAATGATTTTATTGTAAAAGTAGCCCAAGCAACGGGCGAAGCCGAAGATATTACGGGATACACAACTGATGATGCCGTGAAACTTATCAGAGGAGCAGAAGGAACAGAAGTGAAAATTACGGTTCAGAAACCCGATGGAACATTGAAAACGGTTTCGATGATTCGTGCAGAATTGAAACTCGATGAAACCTTTGCTCGTAGCGTAATCATTAACAGCGGCAAACACAAAATTGGTTTGATTGATTTGCCAGCTTTCTATGCCGATTTTCAACGTCCACAAGCGGCTCGTTGCTCGCAAGATGTAGCCAAAGAAGTAACTCGCTTAAAAGCGGAGGGCGTAGAAGGAATCATTTTGGATATTAGAGATAACGGCGGCGGTAGCTTGCAAGAGGTCGTAAATATGGTGGGTTTGTTTATCAAAACTGGCCCAGTTGTGCAAATTCGTGACCGTGCGGGGCGTCCTTCACAAATGGGCGATAGCGACCCTTCGGTGCTTTACGATGGCCCATTGGTTGTGATGGTCAACGAACGCAGTGCTTCTGCTTCTGAGATTTTTGCTTCGGCTATTCAAGATTATAAGCGTGGCGTAGTGGTTGGTTCGAGTTCTACTTTTGGTAAAGGAACCGTACAACGTGCTTTTCCTGTAGGTGGCAATGGCAACGGAAGTGGAGCAGGCGATTTGGGAGCGGTACACCTTACACTACAAAAATACTATAGAGTAGATGGCGGTGCAACGCAGCTAAAAGGCGTAGAATCTGATATTGTTTTACCAGGTTTATACGAAGCCTACAAAGTACGTGAAAAAGATAGCCCAAATGCACTTGTGTGGGACGAAATGCCGAAGGCTTCTTATCAAACATGGACTTACGCACCTGATTTGGTGGCTTTACAACAAAAAAGTAGTGAACGTCTAACGACCAATAATGTGTTCAAGCAAATAAAAGATAATACAAATATTTTGGCCGATAACCGTAAAACGGCTCGTTCGTTGGAAATTCAGAAATACAAGGCTCAACAAAAAGAGGTGAGAGATATTTCGACAAAAGTTAGAAACTTGACTCAACTCAAAGAAGATTTATCAGTAGCCAATCTTTCAAGCGATTTGGAAGCCATTAATTCAGATTCGTTGAAGAAAGATAGAAACGATTTTTGGGTAAAATACTTGAAAAAAGACGTTTATTTGGGCGAAACGCTCAATATCATGAACGATGTGATTCAACAAAAAGGAATGGCATTGAAGAATTAGTCTTCAGTTGGCAGTTTACAATGAAGAGTCTTTTAAAACAAAAACCTCGTAAGTTTATCTTACGAGGTTTTTGTTTTAATGGCCTATTGAAGACTGAAAACTGTAGACTTAAAAAACTATCGCTTAAAACTCTTAAACCAACTCCAAATTTTCATCATAATTACGCCAAAGATAGCCTCTTGGAAAATCTTGGTTGACATTTTTGATACGCCTTTCGTGCGGTCAGTGAAAATGATTGGTACTTCTGTAATATTAAATTTATACAAAAAGGCATTGAATTTCATCTCAATCTGAAAAGCATAGCCGATAAATGTAATTTTATCAAGCGGAATGGTCTTCAAAACTTCTCGGCGGTAGCAGATAAAACCACCCGTTGGGTCCATGATTTTCATGCCCGTAATCATTCGCACATAAACACCCGCAAAATACGACATCAACACTCGTCCCATCGGCCAGTTGACAACGTTTACGCCTTTGATGTATCGAGAACCAATAGCTACATCGTAGCCATCAATTTTGGCAGCTTTATACAAACGCACCAAATCTTCGGGGTTGTGTGAGAAGTCGGCATCCATTTCATAAATAAACTGATAACCTTTTTCTAAAGCCCACTTAAAACCGTGAATATATGCCGTTCCTAAACCCAGTTTACCACTTCTTTCGATGAGGTGTAGATTTTCAGTAAACTCATTTTGTAGTTCTTTTACTTTTTTTCCAGTACCATCGGGCGAGCCATCATCCAAAATCAGGACATCGAAGGCTTCGCTCAAACTCATGACTTTCCTGATAATCGCTTCTACGTTTTCGATTTCATTATAAGTCGGTATAATTACAAGATTTTCTTTCAAAGTATATCGTTAGGTTTAGGATTGCACTTAAATAGTCCACGGTCAGCGGGCGGCGTTCCGTTCCACAGAGAAGTATTTCAATTATCAAGCTGCGTTGACTTATAAATGATTGTAATTGTTTGTTTGATAATCAGTGTTTTATGTCACTATGGACTGTTTAATACAATCAATATGCCAGTTTCTTTTTTTTCTTTAATTCCTCCAAATTTTTTAATACATTATCATACAGCTTAGTCATTTGTTCGGGGTTTGTTACGTAATAGTTGTAACTTGCTCTATAACGTGCCGTATCGGTTTTATATTTTACCATTATTTTCTGCTCCAAATATTTGTAGGCGATTTTCGTAGAGTCATAATCTTTGAATGACAATCGACTTACTTGGGCTTCGGTTAGATGTATTTCGGCCAAAATTTTTGCCATTGTGGCTTCGTCAATCGCATCTTTTGGTCGGTCTGGTTTATTATCACACCCCAATAATGTCAAAATTATGCCTAAAACCAAGAATATTTTTTTTGTCAGTATTTTCACTTTATCTTCGTTTCTAAAAATAGCTCAAAAGAACTGTTTATTTCCTTTAAACAACAAATTACGGAAAAATCTAACAAAATCCATGCGTTAAATTTTCTTAATTGGTTCAATTTGATGAATTAACAGAAATTATAATGTTAGAATTCATTATCAATTTTTAATTGTCAATTATCCATTAAACAAGATGGTAGAAAGTATTATTTCAAAACTTAATAAGTACGAGATTAAAATCCGAAAAGCCGTGAATGGACACATGCACGGAAACTTCCGTTCGGTTTTTAAAGGCTCGGGCTTGGAGTTTAGCGATTTGCGTACCTACCAATACGGCGATGACGTCAGGACGATTGATTGGATTACGACTGCCAAAGGCGACGGTGCTTACGTAAAGATTTTTAAAGAAGAAAAAGAACAAACCGTGTTTTTTATGCTCGATGTGAGTAGCTCGCAGGAAGTAGGAAACAGCGGACGTTTGAAAATAGATACGGCCAAAGAAATTTGTGGAGTTTTGGCCCTTTCGGCTATCAAAGAGGCGGGTCATGTGGGGCTTTATTGCTTTTCTGACCAAAAAGAATTGTATTTTAAGCCTACAAATGGCATGAAACACGGTTATGAGCTTATCTTGACACTCTTTAAAATGAAGCCCGTTTCGCAGAAAACCGATATTCCATCGGCCATTGGTTTTGCCCTGAATATGCTTCGCCGCAAGAGTGTTGTGATTTTGATTTCTGACTTTCTGGATAAAGATTATGAGCATAACCTCAAGGCTTTGGCTCGTAAACACGATTTGGTGGTAGTGCATGTGTATGACCAGCGAGAGATAAAGTTGCCAAGCCTCGGAATCATTCCTGTGTTGGATAAAGAAAGCAAAAAAACAGTTTGGTTAAATACTTCGTCGCCATCGTTTAAGCGTGAAATGCGAGAGGTTTTTGAAGATAATCAGAAACGTTTGGAAACTTTATGCAAGCAGCATAATGCCAATTATGTGGCCATTGATTCGAGAGAAGATTATGTGCCGAAGCTGATTCAATTATTTAGAGTAAGAAAGTAAGCAGCCAAGAAGAAAACAAAGGTCTAAAAAGATAAAAATGTCAATCAGAGTTATGCAAATACTAAAGTCGGTACATAATATCTTGTTGATAATCAGTTGTTTGGTGGTTATAGAAAGCAGCTACGCTCAAAAGCCAGTCGGCAGATTCCAGACCGACAGCATTGAGATTGGTCGCCCGATTGACTATACATTGAGTTATCGCCATAGCCCTTCAGCCGAAGTTTTCTTTCCTGATACAACTTATAACTTTTATCCGTTTGAGATAGTTCGTCGAAATATTTTTCCAACCTCAACCACTAATAATGTTAGTACAGATAGTGTAGTTTATACGCTCATAACGTTTGATATAACAAAAAATCAAAAACTCGGACTTCCAATTTACCTACTTTCTAAGCGAGACTGTACTGCGGTTTATGCGTTGGCTGATTCGGTCTTTCTGAAAGAAATGATTAAAACCAGTCTTGATTCGCTACAATTAAAGACTGATACCAAACTTTTACCGCTATCTCAACAAGTAAACTATCCAAAAATACTGACTTATCTCTTAGGACTTCTGGGGATTGTGCTTGTTATCTATGCCTTTTTTGGGCGTTTCATTCGTAAGCAATATACTTTATTTTTGTTTGGTCGTCGGCATAAGGATTTTCAGACAAATTATAAGAAATTTACTCGTTCAACCTTAGATGACGTAACGATTGGCAAAGCATTGGTTTTGTGGAAAAAGCACTTAGAATGGCTCGAAAAACGCCCTTATACCTCCTATACAACCAAAGAAATTGTTTCGAGATTACCCAGCGAGCGTTTGGAAGAAGCTCTCAGAGAAGTTGATAGTGCCATTTATGGTGGAATTTTATCTACCCAAATGCCACTCGCAATGAGTATTCTACTTGAAAAAGCAACCGAATTATATAAAAAACGTCGAGAAGAGTTAGCCGCCAGTCTCTGATTGTAGCACAAGTTTCTAACTTGTATGTTGTTTAAATTTGAAAATTACGTCTTTTAATGAATAAGCATATCGAAATTGTATTATCCGATAAAACCCTCAAGGAACAAGCCTGTTTGGACTTTGTAAAAACTGATGATTCGGGCGGAATTGTAACCTTCGTCGGAACGGTCAGAAACCAAACCAAAGGAAAGCGAGTAGTAAGACTTGATTTTGAAGCTTACGAGCCAATGGCGGTTTCAGAGATGAGAAAAATTGCCGAGCAAGCCATAGAAAAGTTTTCGCTAAAAAAAATAGCTATTTATCACCGAGTAGGAAGCCTCGAAATAGGCGAAGTACCTGTGGTAATTGCGGCTTCGGCGGCACACCGTGGAGCGGCCTTTGATGCCTGCGAGTATGCGATTGATACGCTCAAAGAAACTGTGCCGATTTGGAAAAAAGAGATTTTTGAAGATGGCGAAGTGTGGGTTTCGGCTACTCCTTGATTATCTCATTAACATTACCTTACCAATTAGTTCGACTTCTCTGTTTCCTTGGTTTTTGACTTTGAGCCGATAAGGGTAAATACCAATTTGAAAATTGCCTCCGTCCCATGAATCTCTCAGACTTGTCAGAGTCATGATTAGCTTGCCTTTTTGGTCATAAATACTAAGGCTTATAAATTTGTCATCTTCGCCAAAGACCGAAAAAGAATCATTGATACCATCATTATTAGGACTAAAAGCCAGTGGAATATAAATTGGAATATTTGTAAAACACGGAATTTGTGAATTTTTTATACAGATATTCTCAGAGATAAACGTAGTTTCGTTTGAAGTAAATTTTATCTGATAGCAATTTTGCTGATTACATTTGATAGCTGTATCAACAAAAATAGTGTTTTGAGCAGTAAGTTTTATCTCATTATTTTTGAGTACAGTGAAGTCTTTGATGCTCTCTGAGCGAGGCTTTTGCCAGCGTAATTCGTTTGCTGTTTCAGTTGGGACAACTTCAAAATCAATATCACAAATTTCCTTTGAAATATTGTTTGGAAAACAATTACTTTCTAATTTGATAGTATAACAAACATTTTTGGCAGTATTACGAAATGTGATTTTTTGTAGGCCGATTTCTCCCAGTTTTGTGGTAATCAATGAGTTGTTACCTAAAACTTTTACATCTTCACCCGAGGTATTATTAAAACTGATACTGTAGTTTTCAGCATCGGTTTTTTCAAAAACTGATATTTGTGGTTGGTTTACCTTCGGGAATTTAATCTCAACCGAGCTACTTGTACTACAAAATTCAACTTCATAATGTGCTTTTACATTAATTTTCTTATCGGTTTGTATGGCGTAGGTATGAGAAACACTTGAAGTAGGCAACTTTACTTTTTCGAGTGGTGAGGAATCTCCCCAGTCAATCATACAATAATCATAAGGCAATGAACCAGCTTTTTTATTATCAGCGATTGCTAAATTTACTGTATTACCACAAATTTTAGGTTTTAGGGTGAGTTTGTTGGTGTCCAGCACCGTTACTATTCCACAAACCCTCAACTCTTTACCGTCTTCTTTACGAAAAGTAATTTGCATTAACTTATAAGCACCTGGAGTAGTGTAGGTAAAGGTCGGAACCTCAGTTGGATTTGTCGGAAATCCGCCTTTGTAATCATAGATAAATTTATGACCATTAGCTACACTATCATTTTTGCTGATTTCGACCGTAAAAGGCACGCAACCAATCATTGTTTTGGCATTGAGCGACCCTGAACCAATATTTGGCCCATAGCATTGGTCGTTCGATTGACTGAAAGATTTAACCGCTGTAAAAATCACCAAGACAATATGTAAGATTGGTTGTTTCATTCAATGAATAACTATTCAATTGTCGATTGGTTTTTTATTTGCTCAAATTCTTCTTTTGTATTTACGTTAGTTAGAAAGCTAAAGTTGATTGATGTGATAATTTCTATATCATTATTTTGCAGAAAATTCTTCGGGCTTCTATTTCCTTTGTCTACATATTGCATGAGCAACGGACATGCTTTTGACTCATAAATTGTAAAAAGTGGGTCGGGTGCGTTGGTTTCGGGATTCAGAAATGCTGTTGCAATCTTCTGCTTATTTCGATGATTTATTAAAGTTTGAAAGCTATTTTCATCAATCAAAGGCATATCGCAAGCAACAACCAACCATGCTGTGTTTGGGTTGAAATCAAAAGCCGATAAGATTCCTCCCATCGGCCCGAGTGAGTAAGTATCAATAATGCTTTGCTCGGAAAATTGTTGCTCGGCTCGGCACGAAAAGTAAACTTCAGTACAGTATTTTTTTGCCAAATCGAATAGGTATTCTTGCTGAGGTTTACCGTGATAATTGAGTAAACCTTTGTCTGTTCCCATTCTCGAACTTTTTCCGCCGATTAAGATAAGAGCGTTCAAATTTCCTCTAATTTAAAGTCTTTTTTACCCCCAGTTTTTTCAATCAAACGAGTTTCTTTAATGATGATATTGTGAGAAAATGCCTTACACATATCATAGATTGTCAAGGCTGCTACACTTGCACCCATTAAGGCTTCCATTTCGATACCCGTTTTGCCAGTGAGTGAAGCCGTACATTCAACAACTACCTCTCGCGTATTATTCAAGAAAATGTTGATTTGGCAATTTTCAAGCCCAAGTGGGTGACAAAGTGGAATCAAATCTCCCGTTTTTTTGGATGCCATTACGCCAGCAATAATGGCGGTCTGAAAAACGGGTCCTTTTTTTGTATGAATTTCTTCGTTGGTCAGTTTTTCCAAAATAGCATCATCTAAAATCACTATACTCCGAGCTTTTGCTGTGCGTCGGGTAATGGCTTTTTCGCCTACATCAACCATCGAAGGGTTGCCAGCGGCATCTATGTGTGTAAAATTTGTCATTTTTTGTGGTGCGAACATCGTGTTCGCAGGTGAATTAATTATATCTGATTAGTGGTATTTTATGGGAACTATCCTAAGCCAATTACTTCTTTTTCTGACCAATTAAGGTTATCAGGTAAATCAATAGCTGAAAATTCAATATGAATGACTCTTCTTCTTTTGTTATTAGTTGTTCTGCTCGAACTATGCAATAAAAGTGGCTTCATTAGCATAATTCCCCCCTGTTCGACCCCACAAATAGTTTCGTGTTCCTCTTGCCAATTAATATTTTCAGGTCTATAAAATCCTTTTTCATGCGATGCAGGAATAACTTTTAAAGCTCCATTATGTTCATCAGTTGCATCTAAATGGATGCGTATAGTGAAAATATTTTGGAGAATATCAAGAGGTGGTTGAACAGAAAATTGATTTTGTTTGACAGTCCAAGACGTAAAATCTTTGATTTCTTGTTTTTTATCTACTGAAATTGTTAAATCTTGATGATATGAAACAAACCAATTTGAGGTTTCGGGTTTATCAAAATATATTGATTTTATTACAAAATATTCAACGCCACCAAATTTTCTAATAACTGTTTTTAACTTATCATTAAAAATCAACTCTTTAACTTCAGGAAGTTCTTTGATAAATTGTCGAATTGCAAATACATCAGCAGACTTTCTGAAAGTAGGCTTATCTGAATTTACGGATTCGATTAACGCCAAAATTTGATTTACCTCTTCTGTCGTATAAATATTGTTTAATGTAATGAAACCGTTTTTTTGAAACTCGTTTACTTTATTCATTTTAGTGCTTGATTACTGCGAACTGGAAGCAACCGAGTGTCGGCCCCCGTTGCCTGATTCGCTCCACATTATTTTTTTTCCACAACTCCCAATTCACTGAATTTAATTTCTTCGTTTTCTATCATCTTTCTAATAACTTCTCTTACAAAGTCTTTATTAGTAAAAAACTGATAATCAACAATCTGATTGACGGGTGCTGGAATTATCTCTAAGATTTTTTGTCGGTATTTTGTATAAATTTCAATCGGAATTGGCTCGTCTCGCTTTTTTTGTTTTAAGCAGTTATCACAAATCCCGCAGTTGATGTTCGTAAATTCATTGAAATATTCCTGCAAAAACTGCTGACGACATCGACGGCCTTCATCGGTAAACTGCACAACGGCGGCTACTTTCTCTAAATCTTTCTTTTTGCGTCGTTGCATTTCTACAACGTTGATAGTTAAGTACTTAACATCTTGTCGAGCCGTGAGAAAGGTTAACTGTGGAATACTTTTTTGTTTTTGGTACGTCAAGATTCCTACTTGTTGGAGATAGTCGAGCATTTTCTCGATTTCGCCTGCACTACCGAAGAAGTATTTCCCAATCGTCGCTTCCGAAATACTGACGTAACTCGTAAATAAATCTCCACCATAAATGCGGAGCAGCGTTTTTATAAATTTATCATAACTTGGTGTTTTTATCTGAAATTTATATAATTCATGGTTATCGACTTTAAAGGAAATCTTCGATGGACTGTAATAGGCATCGCTTAGCTGAATCAAACCTTCGTCTTCGAGTACTTTTAGTTCGTTGTGCGTATCGTGAGCTGTGAGACCAAAAGTGTTGATAAAGTCTTGAAAATCAAAGTCATAACTTTCAAAATTTTCTCCACCAACGGCCAGTTTATAATAATTTGCTAATGCCTGATAAACTCTTTTTAAGTTTTCGATAGGTGGATATTTCTGCTCGGTTTGTTTAAAAATATCCTCTAAATCCCCTTTCGTGTAAAGCAAAACCGCGTATGCTTTCTTGCCATCTCTCCCCGCACGACCAGCTTCTTGATAATAAGCCTCGAGGGTTTCGGGTAAATCGAGATGCACCACTACTCGTACATCGGGTTTATCAATACCCATTCCGAAGGCATTGGTAGCCACAATTACCCGAACCTGATTGCTTATCCACGCTTCTTGTTTTTTAAATCGTTCGGGAGTTGATAAACCAGCATGATAAAAATCTGAGCTGATTTGGCTCCGATTCAACCAATCTGAAATCCCTTTCGTACGTCGGCGGCTACGCACATACACAATGGCCGTTCCATGTACTTTTTGAAGAATATCGAAGAGTTTTCGCTCTTTACTTTCTTCACAAAAAACAGAATATGAAATATTGGGTCGGGCAAAACTCTGTTGAAAAACCTGCACATTTTTGAGTTCAAGTTTTTCGATAATATCTTGTTGGGCTTCTTTGGTTGCGGTTGCTGTGAGGGCAATCGTTGGGGCATTACCTGTAAACTTTCTGAATTCGGGTATTTTCAGATAAGGCGGACGGAAATCATATCCCCACTGCGAAATACAATGAGCTTCGTCAATCACAAGCAAACAAACCTTCATGAGTTTGGTGCGAACTTGCATGATTTCGGTCAGCAGGCGTTCGGGCGATACGTACAGAAACTTAAAATCGCCATAAACGAAATTATCAAGTGTATAATCAATTTCGTTGCGGTGCATTCCCGAATAAATCGCTGCAGCTTTTATTCCTCGGCGTTTTAGTTGCTCAACTTGGTCTTTCATTAGAGCTACCAAAGGCGTAATTACGATACAAACCCCTTCCATAGCCATTGCTGGAACCTGAAAGCAAATAGATTTTCCGCCACCCGTAGGCATCAAAGCAAGCGTATCTTTTTGTGCCAAAACCGAGTTGATAATATCTTCTTGTAATGGTCGAAAAGCATCGTATTGCCAAAATTCTTTTAATATTTCTAAGGGGGTCTGCATCGGAACGAATAAAAACTACGTCTTTAGCTACAAAGATAGGAGCGTGAATCGGAGAAACAGATAAGTACCAAAAATTTTGTTTGATTCATTGGCCCACAAAAACATTGGTTTTGTCTTTATTTACAGAGAATCATTCAACAAAAGTATTAGTTTTTTCGTTAGATTTGATAACTTGTAAAATAATTGAAGAGCAACTCTATTGCCATAAATTACGTATATTTTTAAAATCCTGACAAACAGACGATTAATTCAAGAATTATGAGAAAAATTTACCTTTCTGGCCTATTACTTCTGGTGGTAATGTCAGTTTTTGCCCAAAAAATGGCCAAACCACGCCATGAAGACATAACTCCATCGAATCCCGATAAAATTGAGTTTATGAAGGGAAAGATGATTGTGTGTCCAGGGAATTTTGAAGATGCCAATACCTACGTGCCGATGGCAAAAGAAGTAGAAGAAGCCCTGAAAGGCCAGAAAGCTCGTGGAACAGCAGCTAAGGCAACTTTTATTGTGACATACAATGGTTTTTCGCCAGCTGCACAAAAGTCGTTTCAGGCAGCGGTTGATATTTGGGCAAATCTAATTAGCTCGCCAGTACCAATTCGTATCACTGCTACTTGGCGTGCAATTGATAGTGGTAATAGCGGTGGAACAATCTTAGGGCAAGCATCACCAGGCGATTTTACTCGTAATTTTCCTGGACAAATTAAAGCAGGTACATGGTATCCGATGGCATTGGCCGAGAAGTTGGCAGGTCAGGAGCTAAACTCGGTTAATGACCCTGATATTACGGCCGAATTTAATAGTTCTGCACCGTGGTACTTAGGTGTTGCCGCTCCAGGAGCTAATCAATTTGACTTTACATCGGTTGTTTTGCACGAATTATGTCATGGATTAGGTTTTACGTCATCGCTTCGTGTAAGTGGAAATAACGGTTCGTGGGGTTTTGGTACAAGTTCACCATTTGCTTATGACCATTTCGTTGAAAATGGAAGCACTCAGCAGTTGATTAGCACAGCTAATTTTGCGAACCCATCGGTGCCTTTAAAAGACCAATTAATAAGTGATAATTTATTCTTTAATAGCCCAACAGCAACAGCGGCTAATAAAGATGTTAAAGCTAAAATTTATGCACCGAATACTTATCAAGGTGGGTCGAGTATTTCGCACGTAAATGATGCTACTTACCCCTCAGGAAATGAAAATTCATTGATGACATCGGCAGCAAGTTTGCGTGAAGTAATCAGAGACCCAGGCCCAATCGTAAAAGGTATTTTTGCCGATATGGGTTGGAAAAGTACATCATTGCTGCACACAAGAGTAAAAAATATCGAAAACTCGGTGAGTAAGGTAACCATTAAGGCTACCATTACGAGCGATACTACCTTGGTTGCGGGTAGTGCAAAGGTATTCTATACCGAAAATGACACCCTCATGACTAATGCCAAGCCTATCAATATGGTTCGAGTGGGTACTACAAATGAGTACACAGCCGATATTCCAGTCACGAAGGCCGCTTCTATTATTCGTTATTATTTGACAGTTGATGATAATTTTAAACGTAAGAATACTGCTCCTGCTGAAGCTCCAACCAAAGGGTATTACGGATTTAGTGTTGGCACGGCCGACACTTCACCACCTTTCGTAACGACTAACCCACCAACGGTAGTGCCAACTACAGGCTTACCAGATATTTTTGCTAATATCGAAGATAACTTTGAGCATGGTGTTGATACGGTTTATGTAGAATATAAACTCAATGGGGTTGACCAAAAGCCATTCGGAATAAAAAAATATAATCCTTTGACTGATGATAAAGCGTACTCACAAGGCCGTAATGATGTATTTGCCTATTTGGCCAAAACACCATTTGGCAACTTAAAACAAAATGACCGTGTACTTTATAGAATTGTAGCGATTGATAAATCAAAAAATAAAAACAAAACCGTTTTGCCTGCGTACTTGAATACGCCAGGTACAAACGTAACACCAACACCAGATTACTTTGAGTTTGTAGTAAGTGATTTGAAAACTCAGACGCCCGTTAGAGTTTACACAAATACTTTTGATGCTGCCAGCGACGATTTTGCTGGAATAGGGGGGTGGGGAATTGCCACACCAACTGGGTTTACCAATGGTGCTTTACATTCGGCTCACCCATATAAAAATGGTGGAAACGAAGATTTACAGTCAAATACGATAGCATTGTTGCGTTATCCTATCGAATTGAAACAAGATTTAGATTCGGCAACAATTACTTTTGATGAAGTAGCTTTAGTAGAACCAGGCGAAACAGGTTCAACGTTTGGGGACTCAGATTTTTATGATTATGTAGTGGTAGAAGGTTCGTATGATGGTGGACTTTCGTGGGTGCCTTTTGAAGATGGATATGATGCTTCGAGAGACGCAAACTGGACGAAAGCATTCAATAGTAGTGGGGTGAATGGTACATTCCTTGGCTCTGATGGAAAATCGTATCAATCATCTGACTCAAAAGGTACAGCAACTTCGGCTTTGTATAAGAGCCATACAATCAAGATGCTATCAAGTGGAGATTTCCTTGGTGGTGATGTAATCTTGATTCGTTTTAGATTATTTGCCGATGAACTTACCTACGGTTGGGGTTGGGTGATTGATAACCTAAAAGTACAAGTGCCGCCGCCACCGCCAATTTTGGCTACTGAGCAAACCGCCGAGAAAGCCCTGACTCTTTCGCCAAACCCAAGTCCAGACGAAATCTTGATTTCAACAAATTTATCGAAACCAGGGCCAGTTAAAATGGAAGTGATTAGCTCTAAAGGTGTAAAAGTAATGGATAGAGAGTTTTTAGCTGATGTAAGCACTTTCAACCAAAAAATTGATTTACGAGACCTAACTACGGGTACATACATCGTAAGACTACATACCGAAAACGGAATCGTTGTGAAGCGTTTTGTGGTGAATAAATAAGTAAACCAGCATATTTTAACCGTAGAGGCCCTAAATTTGAGCTTCTACGGTTTTTGTTTTTATAATTTATGTAACTTGTGGCAGATACATCAACGTAAAAAATTATGCGTAAAATTTTATTTATTTCCTTAGTAGCCTTTGTTGGACTTTCGTGTAAAACGACCCAAAATATAGCAAGCAAATCGCCTTATGCAAAAATGCTCGATACCTCAAGTGTTCTCTCACAAAGTATTACGGGCATGGCTCTGTATGATTTGAGCGAGCAGAAAATGATTTTTGAGCGGAATTCTAATCGCTACTTTACACCAGCATCAAACACCAAGTTATTCACGTTTTATGCTTGCCTCAAGACACTCGGCGATTCGATTCCTGCACTTCGCTATGAAATCAAAAACGACTCGTTAATTTTTTGGGGGACTGGCGACCCAACCTTCTTTCATCCAGACCTGACAAGTACAAAAACTTTTGATTTCTTGAAGTCTTATAAGCGTAGTAAAAAGTTTTATTTTTCAGATGGAAATTTTACTAACCCCTATTTCGGAGCAGGTTGGGCTTGGGATGATTACAGTAGTTATTATACCGTAGAGATGTCGCCACTGCCGATGTACGGAAATATTGTAAGAACTAAAATAGAAAACGGCGAAGCAAAGCCACAGCCGAGTATTTTTGATAATAGTTTTTATAAGAAAGAGACTGGTACAGAAATAGAAAGAACGGCAGCAGATAATCAGTTTCTTCTACCAAAATCTCTTTTGATGAAATCTGGCTATCAGCAGGATATTCCGTATAAAACCTCAACAGGCTTAACACAGCAATTATTGATTGATACGCTTCGTAGAAACGTTAATTTATTAAAAATACCAGTTTCGGCTACCGCAAAAACGCTTTACAGTATGCCCACAGAGCCTGTATATCGATTGATGATGCAAGAAAGTGATAATATGTTGGCCGAGCAGTTATTGTTGCTTTGTGGTACTACCTTGAAAGATTCCATTAATTCTTCTTTTGCCATCAAATCAATCAAAGAAAAGCATTTGCAAGACCTTCCTGATGCTCCTAAGTGGGTCGATGGTTCGGGGCTTTCACGTTATAATTTATTTACGCCTCGTTCTATCATCAAGTTATTGGAGAAAATCCATGCCGAACTTCCACAAGAAAAACTATTCTCAATTATGGCTAATGGTGGAAAGAGTGGAACTGTAAGAAATATGTTTAAAACCGAAGAAGAACCCTTTGTTTTTGCAAAGTCGGGTTCGTTGAGTGGCGTGTATAATCTGAGTGGTTATTTGGTTACGAAAAAAGGTAAAATAATACTTTTTAGTTTGATGAATAATAATTTTACGAAACCAACCAGCCAAGTACGTAAAGAAGTAGAGAAGGTTTTATTAGAAGTAAGAAATAGAGAGTAATCATTCTGATGGCGTTGTTCTTACGACAACGCCATCGAAAATTTATTTATTTTTTCAATTCATTTAATGCTTGATTACGTAACATCTTAGCCGTTTCAAACTCTCCCGTATGGCTCCAGCCTGGAGGCATAAAAATATACGCAATTTTATTTTTCAATCCAGGTGCTGCAATAACATCATGCCATAGGCTTATAATTTCTCCAAAATATACATCTACAAAGTTAGTAGAGTCCATAGGGCGAGTAATACCATAATCAACAGGGATTTCTTCCTTTTCTTCTTGATAAGTTCCAAAAACAATATCCCAAACGTTGATGATAGAACAAAAATTAGTATCCATATACAAATGATTTCGTCCGTGGTGTACTCGGTGGTGAGAAGGAGTCAGGATAAATTTTTCTAAGAAACCCAGTCGAGCATTTTTCATTGTGCTTTCGCTTACATGCACGAACGCTCCCCATATACTATCGAATATCATGATTGCAAAAAGCATAAGCGGTTGTACGCCCAGAATCATGCAAAACATGGCCGCAAAAAACTCAGTGTAAAGATTTTCTACAAAAAAAGTAGTGAGCGTTACTGATGAATTAAGGTCTTCGGGCGAGTGGTGAACGGAGTGAAAACACCATAATAAACGCACTTTATGCGTAAGATAATGGCGAATAAAGTTATTAAGTTCATACACTAAATAGCCATAAATAAACCAATACCAAGTAAGTGTGGTATGAATAATAGCATATTTCTGGAATACCCCAATTGTTAGCACAAGTACCGAGATACCAATTAACCTACTCATGATTCGATTGGTTAGAATGATAAGAAAGGTTATTTTGTAAACAGGAGTTCGGAAGCGGTATTGGATTAGTAACCACAAAAATTCGAAAACAATAATAAAAGGAGTTATAGGCGAAATAAACGCTAAAAATCCTTCAAAAGTCAGTAAAGTTCTAAAATTACCAGAATGAACAATGTCAATTAAGCTATTGATTCGGAGAAAGGTAACTAATTCATTAAGAAAGTCAGTAATTATATTCATTTGGGTAACGGTTGGTAGCATAATAGAGGGTACTTAATTTTAAAACACTTTCTTTTTTGTTGACATAAACTGTACTTACACATTGACGTTTTTTGTTGTCAAATAGTTGGATGTACAGAGTACCTTGAAAGAAAAAAAATGATAAAACCTCTATTATGTCTATCAGTAATTAATTTATATTGGCTCGGTGCTTGAAACAAGCAGAATTATTAACGGTTGTTTTTTGATAAATGATTATTATCGTAGTTCATCTTTAAGAAAGAAACCCGTATAGCTGCCTTTTACCTTGGCCACTTGTTCGGGTGTACCTTCACCTACTATAGTTCCTCCTTTGCTGCCACCTTCGGGGCCAATATCTACCACGTGGTCAGATACTTTTATTACATCTAAGTTATGCTCAATAATTAGTACAGTATTTCCTTTATCGGCTAATTTTTGAAGTACTTCAAGTAATTTCTGAATGTCTTTAAAGTGAAGTCCCGTGGTTGGCTCATCCAAAATATAGATGGTCTTGCCTGTATCTTTTTTTGATAATTCTTCTGATAACTTTACTCGTTGAGCTTCTCCACCCGAAAGGGTAGTGGCATGCTGGCCAAGTGTAATATAGCCCAGTCCAACTTCATTTAAAATCTGAACTTTTCGATTGATTTTCGGAATATGTTCAAAAAACTCAACGGCTTGTTCAACTGTCATATCCAACACATCGGCAATCGATTTTCCTTTGTAACGCACCTCGAGAGTTTCACGATTGAAGCGTTTACCTTTACAAGTTTCGCACGCTACGTGTACATCGGGCAAAAACTCCATTTCGATTTTTTTCATACCAGCACCTTCGCAGTCTTCACAACGCCCTCCTTTCACGTTGAATGAAAAACGGCCAGGTTTATAACCTCTGATTTTTGCTTCGGGCAATTCGGCAAAAAGCGTGCGAATTTCCGAAAACATTCCTGTATAAGTCGCAGGATTACTACGTGGCGTACGTCCAATCGGACTTTGGTCCACCTCAATTACTTTATCGAGATGTTCGAGACCTTCAATTGATTTATGGGCTAAAGGTTCTCTTTTTGAATTATAAAAATGCTTATTTAGTACAGGAAAAAGGGTTTCGTGAATCAACGAAGATTTCCCACTTCCACTCACACCTGTGATACAAATCATTTTCCCCAAAGGTAGCTTGAGCGTAACATTCTTTAAATTATGGCCTGTTGCTCCTCTGATGGTCAGGAACTTACCATTACCTTTGCGTCGTTCTTGTGGCACTTCAATGCTTGCTCGTCCGCTTAAATAATCAGAAGTGATGCTTCTGTTTTTGATAAATTCTTGGGGAGTACCTCGGCCAACGATATTTCCACCATGTCGGCCAGCACCTGGGCCAATATCTAAAATATAGTCAGATTCGAGCATCATGTCTTTGTCGTGTTCAACAACCAAAACGGTATTGCCCAAATCTCGTAAATCTTTTAATGCTTGAATCAACTTTACGTTGTCTCGTTGGTGCAAGCCAATGCTTGGCTCGTCCATGATGTATAAAACACCCACCAGCTGTGTACCGATTTGAGTAGCCAAACGGATACGTTGCGATTCACCACCCGAAAGCGTACGAAGCGGACGGTTGAGTGTTAGATAATCTAAGCCAATACCCATCAAAAAACCAATTCTTTTTCTGATTTCTTTCAAAATCTCTTTGGCAATCACATTTTGGCGGTCAGATAAACGGCTTTCTAAATCAGTAAACCATTCTTCCAGCTCTCTGATGTCCATTTCGGCCAAATCGGCAATGTTTTTCTGAGCAATTTTGAAGTTTAGTGATTCTTTCTTTAGTCGTTGCCCTTCACAATCAGGGCAAGTTTTAATTACCAAAAAATCTCGTACCCAATCTTGAATTTTATCATTATCAGAGTCTTGCTGACGTTTCAAAAAAGTGATTACACCTTCAAAAGTCGAATTCCATTCTGTTCCTGGGTATTTTTTTGATGGAACTGGCAGCGGAGTTTCACTTCCGTAGAGAATTGTTTTTAAGGCATCTTCTGGAATTTTTTCGATAGGAGTAGAAATATTCGACTTATAAGCTTTCAGAATTACCTCAATTTGCTTGAAAATCCATAAATCACGGTATTCTCCCAGCGGAGCAATTCCTCCACGAGTGATACTCAAACTGCGGTCGGGCATGATTGATTCTTCTGTAATTTCTTCGATTGTACCGAGTCCATTACAGGTCGGGCAAGCACCGTAAGGCGAGTTGAACGAAAAACTATTCGGCGAGGGGTCTTCGTAAGAAATTCCTGATTCTGGGTCAGTGAGATTTTGAGAGAAATATTGTGTTTGATTCTGACTATCCAAGAGCATCATTGAGCCTTTGCCTTGCTTCAAGGCTACACCTACTGATTGGCTTAGGCGATAACGGTCTTCTGTTTTCGGAATAACCCTATCAATCACAATCTCAATATCGTGTATTTTGTAGCGGTCGAGTTGCATTTTCGGATTAATATCCAGCACTTCGCCATCGACACGCACTTTATTATAACCTAATTTGGCAATTTGTACAAAAAGTTCACGGTAATGTCCTTTACGCCCTTTTACGATGGGTGCCAGTAAAGTAACTTTTTGATTTTCAAACTGTTGTAGAATCTGGTCGATGATTTGGTCTTGCGTTTGCTTAACCATCTTATTCCCAGTTATATAGCTAAAAGCTTCGCCCGCACGAGCAAAAAACAAACGGAGAAAATCATAGATTTCGGTTGTAGTCCCAACCGTTGAGCGTGGGTTTTTAGAAGTAGTTTTTTGTTCGATAGAAATTACAGGCGAAAGGCCGTTGATTTTATCAACGTCGGGTCGCTCCATGTTGCCAATAAAACTACGAGCATACGCCGAAAAACTCTCCATGTAACGGCGTTGACCTTCGGCATAAATTGTATCGAAAGCCAAAGATGATTTTCCACTTCCCGAAATACCAGTAATAACCACCAGCTTATTTCGTGGAATACTCACGTCAATGTTTTTGAGGTTGTGTTCTCTTGCACCCAAGACTTCGATTTGCTCGTAGCCAGTTAGGTCAATATCATTCAGTTTTTTATTGCTCACTATTTTTTAGCTCAGTTTTTCCTACAAAGATAACGAAAAAACTACGGTGGTGGTTCAGAAAAATGAAAAGCCTTAACCAGTTTTTAATGGGTTAAGGCTTTTAAATATATCGAGTGTCAGGCGGAATACCTGATTCATTTCTTAAATCAAAACAGCATTCGATGCCAACTCACGTACGGAATTGGCAATACCTGCGGGGTCGAAACCACATTCGCGTTGAAGCTCGATTTGCTCACCGTGCTCTACGATACGGTCAGGAATACCCAAACGTTTTACTTTGGCAGTATAGCCATTATCAATCATAAATTCAAGCACAGCACTTCCCATACCACCTTGTAGGCAGCCATCTTCGACGGTTATTACTCGGTCGAATTTTTGGAAAACTTCATGAAGCATTTCTTCATCGAGCGGTTTTACGAATCTTAAATCATAGTGAGCAGGATTTAAGCCTTCTTTTTCAAGCATTTCACAGGCTTTTACTGCGTAATTACCAATATGTCCGATTGTTAAGATGGCTACATCTTCACCATCTTTTATTTTACGTCCTTTTCCAATCTCAAGCTTTTGGAATGGGCGTTTCCAGTCAGGCATCACTCCCTCACCTCTCGGATAACGAATAGTGAAAGCGGTTTTTAGTTTTTGCGTTTCTTCCAATTGGAAAGTGTACATCAAATTACGCAACTCTTCTTCATCCATCGGCGAAGCCACCACCATGTGCGGAATACAACGCATATATGCAATGTCGTACGCCCCGTGGTGCGTAGGACCATCGGCACCAGCAAAACCAGCACGGTCGAGGCAGAAAATGACAGGCAATTGCTGCAAACATACATCGTGAATCACTTGGTCGTAGGCACGCTGCATGAAACTTGAATAAATATTGCAATAAACAACCAAGTCACGAGTGGCCATACCAGCCGAAAACGTAACGGCGTGTTGCTCGGCAATACCCACGTCAAATGCACGGTCGGGCATTGCTTTCATCATAATATTCAATGAAGAGCCTGAAGGCATCGCAGGCGTTACCCCCACAATTTTATCATTCTTTTCGGCCAATTCCACAATCGTATTACCAAATACATCTTGGTATTTTGGTGGCATTGGCTTGTCATAAACTTTCTTTTGAATTACCCCCGTGACCTTGTCAAAAAGCCCAGGAGCGTGCCACTTGGTTTGTTCTTTTTCGGCGGGAGCATATCCTTTTCCTTTTACAGTCAGACAGTGAAGAATTTTTGGGCCTGGAATATTCTTTAAATCTTCCAGTACGCTTACCAAATGGTCAATGTCGTGGCCATCAATCGGGCCGAAGTAACGTAGGTTTAATGCTTCAAAAAAATTACTTTGGCTCAACAAAGCACCTTTCATGGCATTTTCGATTTTGGCCACAATCTTTCTGGCACTGGTGCCGAATGTACTCATTTTACCGAGTAATTGCCAAACATCGTCTTTTACGTTATTGTATGTTTTTGAGGTTGTTATATCGGTCAAATATTCTTTTAAAGCTCCCACATTTGGGTCGATGGCCATGCAGTTATCATTCAAGATAATTAGCACGTTGGCATCTTTCAAAGCACCTGCGTGGTTCATTCCTTCAAAAGCCATACCTGCGGTCATTGAACCATCGCCGATGATAGCAATGTGTTGGCGTTGTTTTTCACCATTATGGTTAGAGCCAACTGCCATTCCGACTGCTGCCGAAATAGAAGTAGAAGAGTGACCTACACCAAAGGCATCGTACTCGCTTTCTTTTCGTTTTGGAAAACCAGATAAACCACCATAGACACGATTGGTGTGAAAATTCTCACGTCTTCCTGTCAAGATTTTGTGTCCATAAGCTTGGTGGCCTACGTCCCAAACGAGCTGGTCATCGGGCGTATTAAAAACATAGTGCAGAGCAACCGTAAGTTCAACTACTCCGAGACTTGAACTAAAATGGCCTCCATATACAGAAACCATATCAATGATATATTGGCGGAGTTCGTCGGCTACTTGTGGGAGTTTCGTACGGTCAACGTTTCGTAAATCGGCGGGAATGTTGATGTTTTTTAGTATTTCACCTGGCGTTATGAGCATATCTTTGGACCAATTAAGGTTAGATTGTCTTTCTAAAACTCTGTACAGCTAAAATTGTTCGATTTTGGAAAGGAAATTTACGTATAGGTAAAAAAACGTTCCAAATCTTGCAAAGCATTTAGACTTTGAAGTGTAAATTAAGTTACAAATGTACGGAAAATTTAGAAACTTTAATCTTTCTTTTGGCTTGCTCGGTAGAGTTTTTGTTTTTCTTCTTTGGTGAGGCTCTCGTAGCCTGATTTCCCAATTTTGTCCAAAATAGCATCGACCTCATCTTGGTCAGGGAAGTAATTAGGGTCGAGTTTGGCACTATTACCACTTTTACTCGCTACCGTTGACTCGCTATATTTTCTTTGAGGAATTCTTACTTGTGGCTTTGGCTTCCACAAGTTACCCAACCAATCGCTTAGAGCTTCTATTGGGCTGCCTAAATCTGTGCCTCGACGCAGCAAATAAATATATGAATAACCAGCTATTGCTCCACCTAAATGCGAGATTCCGCTACTTGGAACTATAAAAGATATAAGCAAAAAAGCCCAAGCAAGATATTTGATTTTGATAAGTATGATACCAAATAAATAAAATTCATATTCAGGAAGTAAGGCAACTGCTGCAAACATCACTGCATATACTGCGGCCGAAGCCCCCAAAACAGTTGGACTAATATTGTTGAGTTGTGGAGTTAAAGCCAATAAATTATAAACGGCTATGTAAATCAGGCCACTAATAATGCCACCAATAAGATAAATATTTAATAGTTTTCGGCTTCCGATAAATTCTTGCACCAAATTTCCGAACCAAAATAACGAAAGCATATTGAAAAGCAGATGGAAAAAGCCATAGTGCGTAAAGCAATAGGTAAGAAGAGTCCAAGGTTTACGAATGAATGATTTTACTGGAGCAATCAGTTCAAAATTATCGGTGATAAGTTTATTGATAACTCCACCATTCGGAGAAAATGAAAAAATAAAACCTATTAAAATTAAAGACACAAAAACACCTGCATTGATGAGCATTAGTTGCACCAATGTGTTTCCTTTTTTAAATGGACTCTTTATGTCGTCAATGAAACTTGCCACTGTTAATAAAATCTATCCTTTTTCTTGTTCCAATAATTAATCAATAATACACCAAAAATTAAGCCACCAATGTGGGCAAAATGTGCAACCCCTGGCATAACATTATATACACCCGAAAAAACCTCAAAAAGTGCATATAAAGATACTAAATATTTTGCTTTTACGGGTATCGGAAGCGGAAAAATTATCATTTCGGTATTCGGAAATAACCTTGCAAAGGCTCCCAACATTCCAAAAATTGCTCCCGAAGCTCCTACCATCGGAATACTCATCATCATGGTGTATTCGGGCGAATCGACAGGAAATTGAGAAATTTCATAGAGATTGATTACTCCGTGAAGCAAACACGCTCCTATACCCGATACAATGTATAATATTAGAAAACGCTTACTACCCAAGAAATGTTCGAGCATTGGCCCAAACATGAATAAACCGAACATATTACTAAATATGTGTCCTGTACCTCCGTGCAGAAACATATACGTAAAAATCTGAATAGGGTTGAAAAGCCCCATTTCGTGGAGCGAAAAATTATGATAGCCAAAAGTGGTGGCTAAATCTATTCTTAGGAAACTCTGTACTAAATAAACAGCAATATTTGCTATCAATAAGTTACGAACAATGGGTGTAACTTGATACATATCGTAATGTTGGTTAAAATAGCTTTTTCGTTAAACGCCGAATTAATGTTTGCGATTCATTAGTTCCGCTAATTGGTCTAACGATAAAATTGTCATAATTGGTTCACCATTAGGTGTGTAGCTCGGTACAGCCGTCTCGAAAAGCTGATGAATAAGCAGGTTTATTTCAATCTTCGAGAGTTCGCTCATGTATTTTGACGATGAACGCTTCGAGAACGAACGAGCTACGTTTTCTAATCTATCTAATTGTAAATCGGTTTGGTTGGTCTTGTATTGTTGTACTAAACCTTCAAAAATTTCTTTTTCGTTTTCTTCTTGTACTTCTGGCGGAACACCATTGATTTTGACTGTATTTTGCCCAAATTCTTCAAAAGAAAACCCTAAAGCTCGAATTTCATCTTGTATTTCTAGCACAAGTTGAAAATCCCCCGCATGCAAATCTACAATTTTTGGAAAAAGTAATTGTTGGGTGAATGATTTTCTATTTTTGATATTGTTGAAGTATTTTTCATACAAAATTCGTTCGTATGCTGCTCTTTGGTCTATCAGCATCAAGCCATTTTTTGCCTGTGAAATGATATACCTATTGTGAACCTGAAATGCCACAATTTCTTTAGATTCCCCCAGAAACATTGTTTCCGAAAAATCATTGGCTTTACTTCCGAGTGTTACGGGTTTATTATTAAACTCCAAATTTGCTTGTGTATTTTGTTGGAACCCTCCTATACCTTCAAAAAGCTTTTGCCAATTGTCGCTATTATTTCGTTCACGTGTACCTCCTGATTCTCTGAAATTGTCTTGAAATGAAGACTTTCCCGAATTTTCAAAAGCATCTACTTGTGAGCGATGATTGGCACCAGAGCTAATAGTTCCAGAATCTGTAAATCGGCTACTATTTGTTAAATTTCCGAAATTGATATCCGAATCAAAATCAATGGTTGGAGTTAGATTATAAACACCCACAGCCCTTCGCACAGCCGAACGAATAATCCCATAAACCGCTTTTTCATCGTCAAATTTAATTTCAGTTTTGGTCGGATGAATGTTAATATCAATATGCGAGGGGTCAATGTCAATAAATAAAATATAGAAAGGACTTGTTCCCTCTGGGATAGTCGCTTCATAAGCACTCAAAACAGCGTGGTGTAGATAATGATGCTTGATAAACCGTTTGTTGACAAAGAAAAACTGCTCACCTCGCCCTTTTTTGGCAGACTCAGGTTTTCCTACATAGCCACTCAAATTCAAGAAAGGAGTTTCTTCCGAACAATTTGCTAATTGTTCTTTATAATTTTTACCAAAAATATCTACAATTCTTTTACTAAGTCTGGCAGCAGGGAGCTTATAAACCTCTACATCGTTGTGATAAAGCTGAAAACTTATGTCTGGGTGAGCCAAACTCACTCGCTGAAACTCATCCAAGATGTGTTTCATTTCAATTGGGTTTGATTTCAGAAAATTACGCCGAGCAGGTACATTAAAAAATAGATTTTTAACAACGAAGTTAGTTCCTTTTGGGCAAGAAATAGGTTCTTGAAGCTGTAAG
>JALQYE010000339.1 GCA_023254245.1 Emticicia sp. | reverse complement strand
AGCAGCAGGCAGAGCCAAGCGAGGTGTTTTTTCACGGAATGATGCAAGAGTTAAAAATGAGCAAAAAGATTGGTTACATCTACAAATGTAACGATTTTGGTCAATTCGTGCTGCATCTTTATCCTTATGCTGCGGTATCAAAACCCTGAAAGTTACTTATTTGGGTCGTATTTCTTCACCCCTCAAAAAACTATCATGGACAAGTCGTACGCAGTCATTAAACATACAATTGCAGCAGCAATTCCGAACGATAGAAAACGGTTCATCGAGGAGGTGAGTCTAGTTTTTGGGAAGACGCAAAAAAGGAGCATAACGTGGGGACACTCGTTGATTTGTTTATTGTGCATCAGGGTATGAGTACCCTGAGGACTATTAGATTTGCTTAGTCGGGGGATATGAGTATCCCGCCTCACGCGTTGCAAAAAACAAAAAAATAGCCCGAACACAAAGGCTCGGGCTTGCAAGGGGTAGTTAGAAAGCGAAAGATTAATTATCCTTAGGTGAGTTCAGGGGATACTGAGTCTCTTCTTTGGGAGCTGCCTGAGGAGCGTGCTCTTGCGCGTATTTCTCGTAATTGAGGTCTTTTTCCGAAACTTTCGTCGTTACAGGTTCCAACACGGCTTCTACGTGTTTTTCTACTGTAAACTTCACAGCGTCAACCGCAGCTTGGGTACGGAGGTAATACATACCCGTTTTCAAGCCTTTCTTCCACGCGTAGAAATGCATCGATGTAAGTTTGCCATAGTTGGCATTTTCCATGAAAATGTTCAACGATTGCGACTGACAAATGTATGCACCACGGTCAGCGGCCATGTCCACAATGGTCTTTTGTTTAATTTCCCAAGCTGTTTTGTAAAGATCTTTGAGGTGCTGTGGGATTTCGGCGATTTTCTGAACCGAACCGTTGTGCATCATCAACTTGTTCTTCATCGAATCGTTCCACAAACCTTCTTTTACGAGGTCTTTGAGAAGGTATTTATTAACAACCACAAACTCACCTGACAATACGCGACGAACGTAGAGGTTAGAAGTAAATGGTTCGAAACATTCGTTATTACCCAAAATTTGGCTGGTAGAAGCCGTTGGCATAGGCGCTAATAAAAGCGAGTTGCGAACGCCATGTTTTACTACATCTTTGCGAAGCTGTTCCCAGTTCCAGCGGCCACTCTTGGGCGTTACATTCCACATATCAAATTGGAAAATGCCTTCAGAAATTGGCGAACCTTTCCAAGTTTCGTAAGGACTGTCTTTTTTAGCCAATTCCATTGAGGCTACCAACGAACCGTGGTAAATCGTTTCGTGAATATCTTCGTTGAGGCGGCGCGCTTCTTCGGATTCAAACGGCATACGCATCAACAAGAATGCATCCGCTAACCCTTGAATACCGATACCAATAGGGCGGTGGCGTTTGTTGCTACGCTCGGCTTCAGGTACGGGATAGTAGTTGAGGTCAATGATTTTGTTAAGGTTGTGCGTTACTACTTTCGTGATTTCAAACAACTTCTCGTGGTTGAAATGCAAGAAACCATCCGTGCCTTGTTCTACAAACTTCGGCAACGAAATCGACGCTAAATTACAAACCGCTACTTCGTCTGGCGAGGTGAATTCCATGATTTCAGTACACAAGTTCGACGATTTGATGGTTCCCAAGTTCTTTTGGTTCGACTTACGGTTAGCGTGGTCTTTGTAGAGCATAT
>JALQYE010000338.1 GCA_023254245.1 Emticicia sp. | reverse complement strand
GGCGATATTTTTGGTGATGACCACACCCCAACTACCACCACCAGCAAAGACGTGGACGACCTCCACAAAGATTACTTTGTGTCGTCCTAAAAAACTGATACAAGATTTTAGAGATAAAAATACAATATTTAGACAGTAGTAGCATGAGTTACTACTGTTTTTTTATAAGTTTTAAATTTTATTTTGTTCTGCATGTGCATTTGATTGGGGGTTAAAAGATGATTTGATAAATGAGGTCTTATCTCATTATAGCTTTCAACAGCTTGTTTAACTAATATTTTAATTGTTTCGAGCTTCTGTTCAAATTTATCAATCATAAATTCTTGTTTCAAGATACCATTTATTCTTTCAGCTACTGCATTTTCATAAGGGTCTGAATTTTGTGTCATGCTGCATAGAATTTTGTTTTTTTGCAATATTTCTTGATAAGGACCCGCACAATACTGTATTCCTCTGTCTGAATGATGAATCAAAGATTCATTGTTGTTTTTCCTTTCTTTAAATGCCATTTTTAGAGCCATAATACTACTTTCAGTGTTGAGATTGTCAGCCACATGATAACCCATTATCTTTTTTGAATAGGCATCTGTTATCAAACTAAGATAAACAGGATTTTCTCTTCGCCCTATATATGTAATATCAGCTACCCAAACTTGATTAGGTCTTTCAATTGAAATATTTAGCAACAGATTACTATGCTTTTTGAATCGATGCATAGAGTTTGTAGTTACATGATAGCTTCTTTTAGGTTTTATCAGTAAATGATTTGCCTTAAGAATGGCAAAAAACTTATCTCTCCCAATAGATAATTCTTTCAATTGTGCTTGGAGTAGATAATACAGCTTTCGCCCACCCACACGAGGCATCTTTTTTCGGAGTTCTATTACCAATGCAACTACCCTTTGAGCTTTATCTCGTTTACTCTTACTTCTTTGTACGCTTCGATAATATACCAGCCTATCAACCCCGAACAATTGACAAGCAAATCCTATACTTTCTTTATGGACTGCTCTAAACTTTTCAACTGTTCGGGTGAAGAGTTTTTTCTTATATCTATCCGATATTCTTTCTCGGCTAAGTCTATCATCATATCAAAAATTATTGCTTTTTTGTCCGATACAGAAACTTGATGCTCTAAATAAGTCTTTTGCTTCTCTAAAAGTTTTACTTTCGCTTCAAGTTCCATTATTCGTTGCTCTGGTATCTTTGTCATATGCGATGGTGTCTGATTTTCCCAGTCAAATGTACCGAATTTTTGCAGCCATTTCTTAATTGTATTATCCCCTTGAATGCCATATTTTAATCTCGCAGAAGATACGGATATTTCGCCTAATTCAACTTCTTTTACTATTTGCAATTTGAATTGTAAACTATAATCTTTTTGAGTTCGCTTGGAATAAATGTTTTGTCTGTCCATTTTGTCACTTTTTTTATTGTATCGCTATTTCAGGACATGACAATAATAACAAAAAAGCTGCATTCATCTAAAATGAGAATGCAGCTTTTTTGTTGTAGACTATCATCAAAAATCAACTAAAAATAAAACTTCGCTCGCTGAAAGCTGGTAGGTTTGGTTTTCCTTCGTAAAAATAATTGAGTTCGTCTTTGGTATCCATCAAGCCTAAACTATACAATACTGGCACAAAATGGTCGGGGGTTGGAGCCGCCATTTTTCCGAGTTTGTGGCTGGTTTCGTAGTTGATTACATTCGCCACATTTCGGTCATCAATTTGCTT
>JALQYE010000337.1 GCA_023254245.1 Emticicia sp. | reverse complement strand
CGTATTCAGCGCCCACAGTGTTGTAATTCGATCGAGAGTTATTAGGTAGTTCTGCAATGCTCATGCGTCATACCTTCCTCTCGACCACTGACAACAGGGGCAAAGGTAGGTCTCTCACGCTCAATTACGCGAGTATCGCTTCGCCACACTGGGGATAAGGCTGTGTATAACCAGGTGGATAAGCGTGGATTGCTGTGCAGAAAGTGTGGATGAAATGTGCGAAAAGGCACCACCACGCGTGAATTGATGTGGATGAAAGTTTTTGAGGAGTTCTCATATTCTGAAATAGCGAGAAATAAAAAGACCCGCCGCAGTGAAGCGACGGGTCTCTTGAGTAAAGCTAATTACATCAATTAAGCAGAGACAACTGAAAGTGAGACTGATGCAACAACGTTATGTGCAAGAGAAACCTTTACAGCATGTGTTCCTGTCTTCTTGATGTGGCCAGCAGTCTTGAGATTGTGGCGATCGATATCAACACCTGTTGCTGACTTAATTGCAGCTGCGATGTCCTTATCTGTGACAGAACCGAAGAGGCGACCAGCTGTACCGGTCTTTACCTTTACAGTCACTGTTGCCTTTTCAAGCTGTGTCTTAATCTCTTTAGCGTGATCGAGATCGCGGACTTCGCGTGCAGCGCGTGCGCGACGGATTCCTTCGATCTGCTTCTCGCCACCAAGTGACCATGTGATTGCAAAGCCACGTGGCAACAAGAAGTTGCGGCCGTAGCCATCTTTAACAGTTACGACATCGCCGGCGTTGCCGAGCTTATTTACTTCACGAGTAAGAATGAGTTTCATTGTCATATCTCCTTATCGTGCTGATGATGTGTAAGGCAGAAGAGCAACTTCACGGCTGTTCTTAACAGCTGTTGCTACTGCGCGCTGATGTTGTGTGCATGCACCTGTAACTCGGCGAGCGCGGATCTTGCCGCGATCAGAGATGTACTTGCGAAGGGTCGCGATATCTTTGTAATCGATATAGGTGACCTTGTCGCGACAGAAGCTGCATGGCTTCTTCTTGAACTTCTTATTGAGGGCAGCAGCTTTCGCGCCCTTGTTCTTTGGCTCGCGTAGAGCCCGGTTATTTCTTGCTCCCATTGTGGTGCTCCTTTTCGGGTGCCCCTCTATCGCTAGAGGGAATGGATTGTCGGTTAGTTCTTATTTAGAAAGGTGGTTCGTCGGTTGTAGATGTTCCCCATCCACCACCGGCTGGTGAAGTTGATGCAGCTGCCCAAGGATCGTCATTGAATGAATCTGCAGCTGGTGCTGCAGCGCCACCGCTTCCGCCAGCACGTTGTGTACGTGTGACCTTAGCTGTTGCGTTACGAAGTGATGGACCTACTTCGTCAACTTCAACTTCAAATACTGTGCGCTTTTCGCCTTCTTTTGTTTCGTACGAACGCTGCTTAAGTCGACCAGAGAGAATGACGCGCATTCCCTTTGTGAGTGACTCTGCAACATTCTCTGCAGCTTGACGCCAGATTTGGCATTGAAGGAAGAGGCTCTCGCCATCTTTCCATTCATTAGTTGCCTTATCGAGATAACGAGGTGTTGAAGCAACGCGGAATTTTGCTACCGCTGCACCACTTGGGGTGAAACGTAGCTCTGGATCGTCAACCAAGTTGCCGATCATTGTGATTGTTGTATCTCCTGCTGCCATTTTAGTTCCTCTTATCTCTAGTTTTTCTGGAGTTCTCTACTGGTGGAGTCCGTGCTAATAAATTACTCGCCTGAAGTGACT
>JALQYE010000336.1 GCA_023254245.1 Emticicia sp. | reverse complement strand
GTAACTACCTCAATACCAGCATCGAGCAGTTTTCGAATGCCTTTTCCTGCTACCAACGGAAATGGGTCATGGTTGCAAATCACTACTTTTTTTAGTTGGTGCTTTACCAGCAAATCGGCACATGGAGGGGTTTTGCCAAAGTGCGAACACGGTTCGAGCGTTACGTAGGCAGTTGCTTCCGAAAGCAATGTTTTATCTTTTACCGAGTTAACGGCATTTACTTCGGCGTGCCAATCGCCGTATTTTTTGTGCCAGCCTTCACCGATAATCACATCGTTATGCACAATTACACAGCCCACCATTGGGTTTGGGCTTACACTCCCTCGACCGATTTCGGCCAGTTGCAAGGCACGGAGCATGTATTTTTCGTTGAAATCCAATGGAATTAATGAGTGAATTAGTGAATGAATGAATTAGTGAATATTTTTGTGGGGCGAATCGAGCGTCGACCGCATCCTGCTCGCCGAGATATTCTATAAAATTAGAATATTTTACTGTAAAAATTATAATAATGCAGTCCAGCAAAAAACTCTTTGATAATTTACTACAACAAATTACGGCCTACGAAGCCCAAGAAGCAAAAGAAATTGTTTTTTGGTTGATGGATTTTTATTTAGGTCTAAGAAAAATTGATATTCTGAGCGATAAATCGTTTGATAAAGCTATTGATTGGGCAAAAATTATTGATAGATTGAACACCCATGAACCAATCCAATACATTTTGGGAGAAACCGAGTTTTACGGACGTAGATTTTTAGTCAATGACTCGGTACTCATTCCCAGACCCGAAACCGAAGAGCTGGTAAAATACGTTGTTGATAAAACACTCAGAACTCAGAATTCAAAACCCAGAACTCTACTCGACATCGGCACAGGGAGCGGCTGCATTGCCATTTCGTTGGCGAAAGAATTGCCCAACTTTAGGGTATCGGCTTACGACATTTCAGAAAAAGCCCTCGAAACAGCCAAAAAGAATGCTGAATTAAATAAAGCCGATGTAACTTTTGAAAAAATAGATATTTTAAATCCGTCATTTACCATTCACCATTCACCATTTACCATTATAGTCAGCAACCCTCCGTACGTAACGAAGCAGGAAATTGACCGAATGCAAAAAAATGTCTTGGATTTTGAGCCACATTTAGCACTTTTTGTTGAAGACTCTGAGCCATTGATTTTCTACGAAGCAATCGCCAATTTTGCATTCAATAACCTTACTGATAATGGTTTAGTGGCGGTAGAAATCAACGAAACGTTGGGCGAAGAAACGGCCAATGTTTTTAAAAGAAAAGGCTTTTCAGAAGTTGAAATCATTAAGGATATTCACCAAAAGGATAGATTCGTGAGTGCCGTACTTCATAAAAAAGATGGAGAATGATGGCGGCTTTTTGATGCTTTTTGCTAACTTCACGTTTTAAAGACTCCACAATTTTGAAAATTGTGCTACAAGATATATGGAAACCTCAAGAATTTTACATAAAAAAATAAGAGACGTTTTTGCTGAAACTGGAAAAGTAGTTATTGGTCAAGAGAAATTGATAAATCGCTTATTAATTGGACTTTTTACGGGCGGTCATATCCTGCTCGAAGGCGTTCCAGGGCTCGCTAAAACCAAGACTATCAACACCTTAGCTAAAGTTTTAGACTTAGGTTTCAATCGTATTCAGTTTACGCCCGATTTGCTTCCTGCCGACCTTGTTGGTACAATGATTTACAACCAAAAATCAGGCGATTTTGAGGTAAAAAAAGGGCCAATTTTTGCCAATTTAATTTTGGCCGATGA
>JALQYE010000335.1 GCA_023254245.1 Emticicia sp. | reverse complement strand
AATATAGTCGATGTTAAATCCATCGTGATTGTAGGCTCATCAATCACTTTTCCACCCTCAATTTTATTTTTCCAATATATAATTAAAGGTGTGCGAGTACCCCCTTCATAGCACCAGCCCTTACCTTTTCTGAATGGTAAACTACTGGCCGATTGCATCAAAGTACCATTATCAGAGGCAAAAATAATTACAGTGTTCTCTAATAAATTCTTTTTTTCTAAGGAACTAATTACACGTCCAATACCTTCATCTAAACTTTCAATCATTGCAGCATAAGCTGGATTTTTCTGTTTATCAGGAGAAACAAGTAGTTTTTTGTACTTCTCAATCTTTTCTGCTTTTGCCTGTACAGGACTATGCACCGCATAATGTGCCAAATTCAAGAAAAACGGCACATTCTTATTATGATTTTCAATGAGTTTAATCGCTTCGTTGGTTAACCTATCGGTTAAATATTCTCCCTTTTCGCCTTCTGGCAAAAGTGGCATTTGATAGGGAGCAAAAAATCCTTTCTTCGGGTGTCCCCAATTTGAGCCACCAATATTAATATCAAAACCCTGATTCAAAGGATAAAACTCTTCACCTTCGCCCAGATGCCATTTCCCTACATGCCAATTGATGTATCCGTTTTCTTTGAGGTACTCAGCAACAGTTTTTTCTGATTGTGGAAGAAACTTTTGCCAATCAGGAATTAGCAGTTTTGGATTTGATTTTTCATGCCCTGCAATCCAGTCGGTAATGTGAAGTTTTGCTGGATATTTACCTGTCATCAAAGCTGCTCTTGATGGCGAACAAACCGTGCAAGCCGAATAAGCATTCGTAAATTTTACACCTTTTTGGGCTAAGTTGTCAATATTTGGTGTTTGATTGAATGTATTTCCGTAGCAAGCCAAGTCGGCCGAACCCATATCGTCAATAAAAAAAACAATAAAGTTTGGTTGATGAATTTCGTTTTTTTTAGTGAAAGATAATAGAAGAATAAGCGAAGAAAAGACACAAACAAGACGCATTTTCATAGCCGAGAACAGATTTAGGTGTTTTTATACCTAAATATACAAGCCTTTTTGTAGATACCAAGACACCAAAGTAAGATTTTGGTGATTATATTATTGACACTCTAAACTACCATCAGATTACAGCCTCTAATATCAGAATTATCAAAACGACCAACTATACTAAACGATTGATTTTCAGTATTGTAAGCCCCCAAATCTTGGGTTTCTATAAAGCAGCAAGAATCAATATTTGCCAAGTCAACAACGTTGATTCCGCCACGAATCAATTCTCGTTCGCTACGATTCGTATAATTTACCGTCGAAATTATCTTAAAAGGGTCGTTTATTTCTCGGAGCAAAACCCGCATCGTTTGTGGCAATTCAAAAATGCCATCACCCTTCGAGTACCCTTGCGAAAGTAGCTCGGTCATGCCATATTCCGAATGAATTTTTTCTATACCAAACGCCGAGGTCAAAATTTCGTGTACTTCCTCACGCAAAAGTTCTTTTCTGCGTCCTTTCATGCCGCCAGTTTCCATAACAATCAATCTATCTTTTAGTTTTTCCATAAAAGACAAATCCTCGCCCGATTCGGCCAAATCGAGTAAAGCAAAGGTTACTCCAATCAGCAAAACCTTTCGCTTTGAATTTTGGTTAGATAGCTGTCGGAGCTGCTCAATGAGTTCGGCCGTATTTTTTAGATAAAAACCTGATTCTCTCGAATAAGTACGATAAATAAAACTCTGCACCATATACACCAGCGACGAATTATTTCGTTCAAGGTAAGAGGGAAGCAGAGCCAAAATATGGAATTCGCTCAACGGGCCATAAAACTGTT
>JALQYE010000334.1 GCA_023254245.1 Emticicia sp. | reverse complement strand
AATATAGTCGATGTTAAATCCATCGTGATTGTAGGCTCATCAATCACTTTTCCACCCTCAATTTTATTTTTCCAATAAATAATTAAAGGTGTGCGAGTGCCTCCTTCATAGCACCAACCCTTTCCTTTTCTGAATGGTAAACTACTGGCAGATTGCATCAAAGTACCATTATCGGAAGCAAAAATAATTACAGTGTTTTCTAATAAATTCTTTTTTTCTAAGGTACTAATTACACGCCCAATTCCCTCATCTAAACTTTCAATCATTGCGGCATAAGCCGGATTTTTTTGTTTATCAGGCGAAACAAGTAGTTTTTTGTACTTTTCAATCTTTTCGGCTTTTGCTTGAACTGGGCTATGCACTGCATAATGTGCCAAATTCAAGAAAAACGGCACATTCTCATTATGATTTTCAATGAGTTTGATAGCTTCATTTGTTAGTCTATCTGTTAGGTATTCACCTTTTTCACCTTCTGTCAAGAGTGGCATTTGATAGGGAGCAAAAAAGCCTTTTTTGGGGTGTCCCCAATTCGAACCACCAATATTTATATCAAAACCTTGATTCAAAGGATAAAACTCTTCTCCTTCGCCCAAATGCCATTTTCCTACGTGCCAATTGACATATCCGTTTTCTTTGAGATATTCGGCAACTGTTTTTTCTGATTGTGGAAGAAACTTCTGCCAGTCAGGAATTAGCAGTTTTGGATTAGTTTTTTCATGACCTGCAATCCAGTCGGTAATATGAAGTTTTGCTGGATATTTACCTGTCATCAGAGCCGCTCTTGAGGGCGAACAAACTGTACATGCAGAATACGCATTCGTGAATTTTACACCTTTTTGGGCCAATTGGTCAATATTAGGTGTTTGATTGAACGTATTTCCATAACAAGCCAAGTCGGCTGAGCCCATATCGTCAATAAAAAAAACAATAAAATTAGGTTGACGAATTTCGTTTTTTTTAGTGAAAGATAATAAAAGAATAAGCAAAGAAAAGACACAAATAAGGCGAATTTTCATAGTCAGGAATAGATTTAGGGAGTTTAATTCCTAAATATACAAGCCTTTTTGTAGATGCCAAGATAGTAGAGTAAGATTCTGTTGATTATATTATTTATATCTTAAACCACCATCAGATTACAGCCCCGAATATCTGAATTATCAAAACGCCCAATAATACTAAACGATTGATTTTCAGTGTTGTAAGCCCCCAAATCTTGGGTTTCTATAAAGCAGCAAGAGTCAATATTTGCCAAGTCAACTACGTTGATACCGCCCCGAATGAGTGTTCGTTCGTGCTGATTGGTGTAGTTTACGGTCGAAATGATTTTAAATGGGTCGTTGATTTCTCGTAATAAAACTTTCATGGTCTGAGGCAATTCAAAAATACCGTCACCTTTCGAGTATCCTTGCGAGAGTAGTTCGGTCATTCCGTATTCTGAGTGAATTTTTTCGATACCAAAGGCCGAGGTCAAGATTTGGTGTACTTCCTCACGCAAAAGCTCTTTTCTACGTCCTTTCATTCCGCCTGTTTCCATAACAATCAATCTATCTTTTAGTTTTTCCATAAAAGACAAATCCTCGCCCGATTCTGCTAAGTCGAGTAAAGCAAAGGTTACTCCAATCAACAAAACCTTTCGCTTTGAATTTTGGTTAGATAGCTGTCGGAGTTGCTCAATGAGTTCGGCCGTATTTTTCAGATAAAAACCTGATTCTCTTGAATAAGTACGATAAATAAAACTTTGTACCATATACACCAACGACGAATTATTTCGTTCAAGGTAAGAAGGAAGCAAAGCCAAAATATGGAAGTCGCTCAAGGGGCCATAAAACTGCT
>JALQYE010000333.1 GCA_023254245.1 Emticicia sp. | reverse complement strand
CCAACAATCTGCCTTACAACCAGTATGGCAAGGTCAACAAGCAGCAGTACAACGCGAAGATCTATCAGCCGCTGGGTGGCAGTGACTTCATCGCGATCCGTGCTCACTACAACCAGAACCGCAACAACTTCTTCGGTTCGCTTCCGCTGCGCGTTGACACCAAGCAGACCCCGACCAGCACGACGCCGCGTACCGCTGGTTCGGGTTCTAGCAACCGCTATCCGATCACCAAGGACGAGCGTTTCTACACCCTCAACTATCCGTGCACGCTCGACACGCCCGAAGCGAACGTTGCTGACGTGCCGAACACCTGCGGCACCGAATTCGACCGTCGTTACAACCCGTCGAACACCGGCAATATCCGCATCAACTCGAAGTTCACGCTGGCGGACAACCTCGTCCTGACGGTCGATCCGAGCTATCAGTACGTCAAGGCAAACGGCGGCGGCACCGTCACCGGCCGTGAGCAGACGACGACTGTTGGCGGCGTTGCTACCAGCGGCTTTATCGGCGGCCGTTATTACTTCGGCACCGATCTGAACGGCGACGGTGACAAGCTTGACCAGGTCACCCTGCTGGCTCCCAGCCAGACCCAGACCCACCGCATCGGCGTCATTGCCAGCCTGCGCTGGAACCTGGACGACAACAACGCGATCCGCGTTGCTTACACCTATGACCGTGCTCGTCACCGCCAGACGGGCGAAGTCCTGGGCCTTCAGGCCAATGGCGAACCGCTTGACGTGTTCCCGGTCAACTCGCCGCTGCTTACCAGCGACGGTTTCGCCATGCAGAAGCGCGATCGCCTGTCCTATGCGATCCTGCAGCAGGTTGCTGCTGAGTACACCGGCAAGTTCATGGATGAAGCGCTCACCGTCAATCTCGGTGTCCGCGCTCCGTTCTTCCGCCGCAACCTGAACAAGCTGAGCAAATAATCTCTCAGCTGCCCGAAAATCTTGCGAGAACAATCTTCCATCTGCATCCACCACCACAACCAAACTGACGTACTGGTAATCATGTCCTTTGGCAATCATTTGTGTGCCGACCACAATGTCAACATTGCCCTCGTGTATTTCTTGAAATAATTCTTCAGCCCCTTTGCTTTTGCGACTAGAGTCTGTATCTACTCGCAACACTCGAGCACTAGGCCACCATTCTTCAATGGCATCCTCTAGTTTTTGAGTGCCCTGTCCAAGGGTTTTTAAATCTGCATTACCGCAATCGGGGCAATGGCTGGGTATGCCTTTTACCAGCCCACAATGATGACAACTCAACGCTGATCTGCCACCTAGCGCACCTGCTTTATGCATGACCATATAGGAGCTGCATTGATGGCATTTGGACAGCCATGTACACGCATTACAGGTAAGCACGGGCGCATAGCCCCTGCGATTAATTAGGATCAAACTTTGCTGTTTGTGATCCAAACTTTTTTGAATGGCTCCAAGCACAGGCTTGCTAAGGCAAATGTTATTTGCTGACTTCGCTTTATCGCCAGGACTGAGTTGATTTTGTGAATCCCTTACATTGATTAAATGTACTTTTGGCAAAGCGGCGCCTTGAGCGCGTTGATCTAGCCTTAGGTGCTGATATCGACCCACTTTGGCAGCCATCCAAGTTTCTAATGAAGGCGTTGCTGAAGACAGCACAATCGGTATTTTTAAATCGTGTGCACGCCATATTGCAAGATCTCTGGCGGAGTATCGTATGCCGTCTTGTTGTTTATAGGATGGATCGTGCTCCTCATCCACCACAATCGCACTCAGGTTTGGCAAAGGCGTCAATGCTGCCAATCTAGTTCCCAAAATGATTTGTGCTTCGCCAGTAATCGCCTCATACCATGCGTTACCGCGTTTCTTTTC
>JALQYE010000332.1 GCA_023254245.1 Emticicia sp. | reverse complement strand
AATTATCTAACCAAGATGGTTTAATTGATAAATCGTTAGAAAGCCTTCAAAATATGGGAAAAATATGGGTTTCGAGTACATTAGAGGGAAAACAAGCACTACAAAATACCCTATTTCCTTCTGGTGTATTTTTTGATAAGGAAAACCACACCTATCTAACCAAAGAAGTTAACTCTTTTTTACTTGTAAGTAACTATATATCAAGTACTTATGAATATAAAAAAAATGAGACTTTCAATCAAATTGATGAAAAGTCTCATTTAGTAGCGGGAACAGGACTCGAACCTGTGACCTTTGGGTTATGAGCCCAACGAGCTGCCAACTGCTCCATCCCGCGATGTTGTTCCGTATATCGGACTGCAAAGGTACGAGAATATTTCACAATAAAAAACTATCTTTGCAAAAAAATAAAAAAAACACGATTATTTTTTATCGTGACCAATTCAAATGCAAGAAGAAAACATTTCTCCCGACCATAAGGCGGGCTTTATTAGTATCGTAGGAAAACCAAACGTTGGAAAATCGACGTTGATGAATATTCTCGTGGGTGAGCGTCTTTCAATCATTACCTCGAAGGCTCAAACCACTCGCCACCGTATCATGGGGATTGTCAATGGTGTACATGAAGGTACTGACTTTCAGTTAGTTTACTCCGATACTCCTGGTATAATTAAACCGATTTATGAATTGCACAAATCAATGATGCACTTTGTGCATGGCTCGCTCGAAGACGCCGACGTGATTTTATTTGTGACAGATATTTTTGAGAAACACGACGAAGATGATGTAATTACCAAACTTCAGCACACCGAAACACCTATTTTACTGATTATCAACAAAATAGATTTGGCAACGCCCGAGCAAATCGAAGAAAAAGTAAATTACTGGAAAGAAAACTTCAAGGCTATCGAGGTGATTCCGATTTCGGCATTACACCAACAAAATGTTGATGGTTTGTTTTCAAAGATAATTGGATTTTTGCCTGTTCATCACCCCTATTTCCCGAAAGATGAACTAACGGATAAACCCGAACGCTTCTTTGCAGCCGAAATTATCCGTGAAAAAATCTTTACGAATTATACGAAAGAAGTACCATATAGCTGCGAAGTTGTAATTACGAGTTTCAAAGAAAAAGATGATATGATTGTGGTAAGTGCCGAAATTTATGTGGAACGAACCACTCAGCGTGCGATTCTATTGGGGCATAAAGGCGAACGTATCAAGAAAGTGGGCATGGAAGCTCGCCAAGAAATGGAAAACTTTTTTGGGAAGAAAATTTTCTTGGAGCAATACATCAGAGTTGAGCCAGATTGGCGAAATAAACGCCAAAAATTGGAAAGATTCGGGTACGAGTGATATTTCTTTACCACGGAGACACGGATTTCAAGATTTTCACAGAAAAACTCGTGTTAATCTATGTAATCGCAGCGGCGAACCGTCCGTGTCTCTGTGGTAACCAAAAGTTAAATATGAAAATTATCAATATTTGAAAAAGCTATGTTCTATCTTCTTCTCAGCATCATATTCTCTGTTTTACTACTAACAAACTTTCGTTTGTACCCAAAATTTGGCATTAGCACTTTTCAGGCAATTGCGTTTAATTACCCCATTTGCTTTCTGACTGGGCTGGCTTTGATGCCTGAAGGACAAAGTTTTGAACTCAATTTTTCAGAAAACTGGACATTCTACGCTCTTATATTGGGCGTTGGTTTCATCATAACATTCTTATTATCAGGATTTTCTACCCAAAGAATGGGCATGACAGCCACTTCGTTGGCCAATAATATTTCGTTGGTGATTCCTGTACTTTGTAGTTTATTGATTTTCAAAACACAAGGTCGCCCGTTTGATGGTTTAAATTATTTGGGTTTGGCTCTTGCTTTGGGGGCGGTTGCACTTAGCACGTTCAAGAAAAGTGATGAGAAAATATCTGGTAAAGGCTTAGATTT
>JALQYE010000331.1 GCA_023254245.1 Emticicia sp. | reverse complement strand
TTCTTGCGTTCGCCAATTTGCTGACGCCACATGGCATAATAAAGTCCTTTTTCTACCAAAAGTTCTTCGTGTTTGCCAACTTCAATGATTTTTCCTTGTTCCAAAACAAAGATTTTATCGGCATGCATTACGGTGCTTAGTCGGTGAGCAATCATTACCGTTATGTAGTCGCCTTGGGCGGTTACGTCTTTTACTGTATTTGTGATTTCTTCTTCGGTCAATGAATCTAAAGCTGAAGTAGCTTCATCAAAAACAAAAATCTTTGGATTTCTCAACAAGGCTCTGGCAATTGATAAACGTTGTTTTTCTCCGCCCGAAATCTTGATTCCACCTTCACCGATTACGGTATCAACGCCATTATCAGCTCTTGCCAAAAGATTCTGACACGAAGCTTTTTGCAAAGCGTCCATTATTTCTTCGTCTGTCGCACGAGGTTGGGCAAAGAGCAAATTTTCTTTGATTGTTCCCGAAAATAATTGCGTGTCCTGCGTTACGAAGCCAATTTGCGAGCGTAATTCTTCGATATTGATTTCGTCAGAAGGCAGTCCATTATAAAATACTTTTCCTTCCGATGGATTATAAAGTCCAACCAAAAGTTTCACCAAAGTAGTTTTCCCCGAACCAGATGGCCCAACAAATGCTACGGTTTGACCTTTTTTTACTTCAAAACTTACCTCTTCTAAGGCTTTTCCTGCGGCAGTTAGGTGTTTGAAACTTACATCTTCAAAACGAAGGTTTTCAACCATTCCGAGTTTAGTCGGAAACTCTGGTGTTACTTCAATTGGGTTATTGAGTAATTTCTCAAAATTATTGAGCGAAGCTTCTGCTTCACGATAAGCAATAATTACATTGCCCATTTCTTGCATTGGTCCAAATACAAAAAATGAACAAAATTGTAGCGTAAGCAACTGACCAACAGTCATTTGGTCTTTGAAAATCAATAATAATAAAAGGAATAAAATTGCCTGACGCAGGAAGTTTACGAACGTACCCTGAATAAAACCAATACTACGAATACTACGCACTTTCTTGAGCTCAAGTTGTAGAATCTTGAAAGTGTTGAGATTTAAACGTTTGATTTCCTGTTCGGTTAGTCCTAAACTTTTTATCAATTCGATATTTCGGAGCGATTCGGTGGTTGTTCCTGCCAGTGCTGTCGTTTCTTTCGTAATTGTCTGCTGAATCTTCTTTATTTTTCGACTCAAAACCCTCGTCAGAGCTGCCAAAGCTGCTGCTCCACCCAAATACACAAAAAACAACCATGGACTAATGCCAAAGTGAAAAATGTAGACATTCAGCACGATGATACCAATCAACGAAGTAAAACCAACATTGACAAAAAGTGTGATAAACTTCTCGGTATCGGTGCGTACTTTTTGTAAAACCGAAAGCGTTTCGCCGCTGCGTTGGTCTTCAAATTGTTGGTAGGGGAGTTTGAGCGTATGTTTCAGACCATCGGTAAAGATAGATGCCCCAAATTTCTGAATTACCATGTTCATCACATAGTCTTGAAGGGTTTTGGCAATTCTACTGACCATTGCCACACCCACAACGGCACCGAGCATTAATAAAACGCCTACGGTGTAATCAGATTGAGTGAATGTTTTTGCTTTGCCTGCGTATTGGTCAACAATTTTACCAAAAATGAGTGGGTCGAGTAAGGAAAAAGTTTGGTTAACGGCGGCTAAAACCAAAGCCAACACTACCTGCCAGCGGTAGCGGCCTAAGTATTGTAATAGTAATTTCATAAGATAGAAATAAAGAAAGGCGAAAAAGTTCTGATTTGTACTAAACTTTAACAAAGCACAAGGGCAAATAATTCCGTAGAAGATTCAAAGGGCAAGCTATAAAATTAAAAAAGGTAAAACTTGAATGAATCAAATTTTACCTTTTAAGGTTGTTGACCTACCAGGATTCGAACCTAGAAAGACGGTACCAAAAACCGTAGTGTTACCATTACA
>JALQYE010000330.1 GCA_023254245.1 Emticicia sp. | reverse complement strand
TCCAACAGAAAATTGCCAAAGTTTTGGCATAACACCTCTTTTTTCATAGGGTAAATCTATTCCTGTTTTTCTCGTAAATCCAAATTTTTTCATACCTTCATAAAACTCTGGTCCTGTCAATCTTTGTGCAATTTGAAGTGTTCCTATATTTGATGAAAAGATTACAATATCATCAATAGAAAGGTTCCCTTTTGGAAATGCATGGTCATCTTTTATTGTAAATTTTCCAAAAGGATAAGCACCTTTTGCGTGTGTTTGATTATAAGCTGAAAAATACTCATTTTTTCTAACAACACCTTTATCCAAAGCTAAAGATATTGACAAAGGTTTCACAACAGAACCTGGTTCAAACTGATACTCAATAGCATTTACATTTAGATATGGAATATCACTTTGTTTTATATTTTCTGGATTAAATCTATTTGAACTAGCCATTGAAATTATTTTTCCAGTACGACTCTCCATAATTGTAAGTAAAATCTCATCTGCTTTTGTCCTAATCTTATGGTTATCTAGTGTTGTTTCATTGTTTTTTTGAAGTTTCAAAGGTATATTTAGATTTAAACTATAACCATCAATTCTATGTTCCATTATTGAATTTTTATCAAAATATATATAAGAGATTACATCTCTATACCCTTTTAAAATACCATCTTTTGCTTCATTTAGCTTTTGATCATAAGATCTCTCTAAGCCTTTTACTCCATCAACTTTTGTTTTACCTGTTTGCGACTCTATTTTTTTAATATAACCTAAAACAGGAGTTAAAGTATCATCATAAGAAAATGTTCTTTTTTCTCCACTTTCACTAACTTCTAATCTTCTAATTAAACTTAAACTACCACCTTTTCGTGGTACAAAAACGTTTAGTTGATTTAGTTTTATATCAAGCTCTCGTAAGTTTTTTGCAGCTCTTGAATCTATATTATATGAAAGTACTAAAAGTCCAGGGTTTTTCTCTACTTCTTTAAATTTTTCACTCAAAGTTTTATAATCTATTCCACTATAAATGGAAAAAAGTATCATAAAAAGCTCTTTTTTGTCTGGATTTAAATATCTTGTATCAACAGATGCTTTATATATTTTTTTAGAGCTAACTAAATTAAAGCCATCTTCACTAATAATATTTCCACGAACAGCTAATTCACTCTTTTCACCAGTTAAAGTAGGAAGCGTTCTTTTTTCATGAATAGTTCTATATATAGAGAAAAGTACGATAAAAATTCCAAAAGAAAGTAGTAAAAGCAAAATTAAGATTTTCTTTGTTTTTTGTTTAATTTCTAAAAGTTTATAATCTATTTGCATTTTTTTGAAGACATCTTTATCCATAATGTTATATAATAAAGCATGGATTATATCAAAAATAAGATTAAATTATTAACTACAGGCGAAAACCTAAGAGAACCAGATTACTTTTTGTTTATTTTGGTTTCTATGCTTATTATTGTAAGCATAGTTTTTTCATATTCGCTTACTATTTATACTGTTGAGTTTTTAGGTTATGGACAGTTTCACTATATTTTAAGACAAGGTTTAGTTGGGATATTTTGTATATACCTAATGTGGTGGATGGCAAGATTAAATCCTAATAAAATAATGCATAGAACAGGAATGACACTATTTGGTGTTGGGCTTTTCCTAATGGTTATTATGCCTTTTCTACCAGCTTCTTTAGTTACTGCTTCAGGTGGAGCTAATAGATGGATTAGACTTCCTGGAATATCTTTGTCTCCTGTTGAGATATTTAAAATAGGTTTTATATATTTTTTATCTTGGTCATTTTTTAGAAAAGTTATTCATCAACCAAAGAAAGGTCTCTTTGGGGATTTATTACTACTTTCTCCATACTTTTTAGTATTTATTTTTATTGTTTTTTTGATTGCTGTTTTACAAAAAGATTTAGGGCAAGTTGCACTACTAACTATTATTATGCTTACTTTAATTATATTTGCAAATAGATCTTTAAAAATTATCTTTGCATTAATTCTTATAGCTATTGTAGGTATGATA
>JALQYE010000032.1 GCA_023254245.1 Emticicia sp. | reverse complement strand
AAGACACATTATTATCAAATTTTGTGTTGGACTTTGGCCAGTAGTTACAAAGATTTAGTCGCAGATTTCAAGAAAACTGCCTCGACAATCAGAGATTGATTTTAGTCCATAGTTTTCGGTCAACAGCCCACAGTTGTAAAATTAAATAATCATGAAATTTCCAAATGTAAGTATTTTAGTAGCGGCCAGAAATGAAGAAGAAAATATTACAGAGCTACTGCTTACGTTTACACAACTAAGTTATCCGAAAGATAAGATACAAATTCTAATCGGTGACGATGATTCGACTGACCAAACGGCTGAAATTATTAAAAAATTCGCGGCCGAAAATACGTATATTCAATATATTAAAATAGAAAAACAATTGGCTGGACTGAAAGGGAAAGCGAATGTTTTAGCACAATTAGCTCATCTGGCAACGGGTGAGCTTTTTTTCGTTACGGATGCTGATATTGAAGTGCCTAAAAATTGGATTGAAGCGTTTGTAGCAGAACGAACAAACGAAGGCGTAATTGTTGGATTGACACTCGTGAAGCATAAAAACTGGTTTGAAGCAAGCCAAGCCATTGAATGGCTTTTTACGCTGAAACTAATGAAAACTTTGGCCGATTTCAAGATACAGTCAACGGGTATGGGCAATAATATGATGGTGTCGGCGGAGGCTTATTGGGCGGTTGGCGGTTACGAAAAAGTTGGTTTTTCGATTGTGGAGGATTATGCTATCTATAAAGCAATTATTGATAAAGGTTTTGCTTTTAAACAATTATTCACGCCTGATGCCATGACGCTCACCAAGCCACCAAAAAGGTATTTTGAGCAACGTAAACGTTGGGTGGCAGGTGGAATGTCAACAGGTTCGATTTTGATTTTTCCTGCCTTGATTCAAGGTTTCTTGCTGCCTATTTTGCTGATTATTAGTTTTTTTTCGTGGAAAAGTGTTTTGGCGTTTATTTTCCTAAATCTTTTAATCAACTTTTTGGTAGGAAACCGAATTTTTAAAATTTTAAATCAGACTCAGCTTCTGAAATACATTCCTGCCTACACGATGTATATGTATGTGTTTTGGTTTTTGCAGTTGGTTTCTTATTTCTTACCAACTAAATTGGTCTGGAAGGGTCGAGAATATTAGTTTTTCGTGAAGATACTTGTGGCACACCTTTAAGGATGTGCCACAAGTGTTTTCAAGTTATTTTAATGCAAATTCTAAGGAATAATAACTTTACTGATTACCTTCTCGGCACAGAGTTTATTGTAGGCCGCAATATCTTTCGAAATCAACTCGTTCATTTCGGTTTTTAGTATGTTCCATTGTGCATCGAGGGCAGCAAGTTGTTTCTTTTGTCCGTTTGTAACGGTCGGTACATTTGAATCAACTTCGCCTCTCACGAAAATATAATCGGCACTTAGCATATTCTTGAAATTGATAATGTCGTCGTTCGATTCTGCTTTGTTTTGCACCAATTTTTCTTCCCAAACTTTGATTTTCTTCACAATCGCATTGCCTACATCTACTACTGTTTTTAATTCAGTTTTTGTCGCTAAAAGGCTGCTTACTTCACTAATTTGCTTAGAAATTTTACGCATCTTAGCAATCGACTCATGAATATCATTTACACTATTTTCGAGCGATTTGAGTGTATTTTCTTGCTCCTCATATTCGGCAGCCGTTGCATTGATACGTGGGTCGGCAAGAATTTTTACGGGCACAGTTTTACTTTGTTTTCCGTAGCTCAATTTAGCAGAATAATTCCCTGGCGACATTTTACGTCCATCGTAGCTACCCTCGATAAATACTTTCGGAATTCCCTTGATGGTTTCGGCACGCATATCCCACACAAAACGATTCATACCACCTTTTATCAAAAGCGTTGGGTCGGGCGATGGGCCACCTGGATACACCTCAAAATCTTTCTCTTTTTTACTGCTGTATGTTCTTACGATTTCACCTTTTGCATTACTGATTTCTAAGGTTAAGGTCAACGTAGTATCGGGTTTGGCTGGTAAACCATAGTAGAAAACTACACCCGTAGAAGGGTTTTCTCCAAAAGACGATGTATTTTCGTCATCGTCTTCGCTCACTTTATCAAGCGAACTACGTCCTGAAACTCGGTAAGCAGCTTCGGGGGTGAAAACAGTCAAGCTATCTTTTGATAATTCTCCTTTTAATTCTCTAATCGGAGCTAAATCATCTAAAATCCAAAACGAACGACCTTGCGTAGCGGCAATCAAATCATTTTGATGAACTTTCAAGTCTGTAATCGGAACAATTGGTAGGTTGAGTTGCATATTCGACCAACTCTTTCCACCATTCATCGAAATATACAGACCCGTTTCTGTACCCGCAAAAAGTAAATCTTTGCGTTGAGAATCCTCACGTACTACCCGCACACAAGCTCCGTATGGAATACCTTCCGTTATTTTTGTCCAAGTTTTGCCGTAGTCGGTCGTTTTGTAAATTGAAGGTGTAAAATCATTCAATTTATACCGATGCGTAGCAATATATGCCGTTGCGTTATCGTGTGGCGAAACCTCAATGGCATTAATCAAACATTCTTCAAGCCCAGCTGGCGTTACGTTTGTCCACGTTTTTCCGTTATCTTTTGTGATATGAACCAAACCATCATCACTACCAGCCCAAAACACACCTGCTTCGTTTGGTGATTCTATCAGATACGAAATCGTGGCGTAGTTTTCTCCACCTGCACCTTCGTTGGTGTACGGAGCTCCGCCCAAACCAAGTTTTGTGGTATCTTTTCGAGTTAAATCTGTCGAAAACTCTGTCCAAGTTTTGCCCAAATCGGTTGTTTTCAAAACTACATTTCCTGCATGATAATACGCCTTTTCACGTTTTGAATAAATAATCGGGGCATTCCAATTGAAACGGTACTTCATTTCTTTGGCTTTCAGTGCCTGATACTGAATCGGAGCCGTCATTACTCCTTTTCCTTCTTTATTTTGCAAATCGAGCAGTTCGATTGTGCCTTGATAGCTTCCGCCCATTATGTAGCGAGGAGCGTCAGGGTCGAATGCCAGAAATGCACTTTCTCCACCTGCCGAAGCCTCCCAATCTCGCTCACGGATTCCGCCACCATTGGTTACTCGGCTCGGAATCATGACCGAAGTATTATCTTGCTGTCCGCCGTAGATTCTGTATGGAAATAAATTATCGGCATTGATTCGGTAAAACTGAGCCGTAGGCATTTGGTTTTGTGGCGAAAACGACTGTCCGCCATTAAACGAAACGGCTGCACCACCATCATTGCCCAAAACCATGTTTTTACCATCTTTTGGGTTTATCCATAAATCGTGATGGTCGCCGTGGGTTCCGCCAAAAACACGTGTGAAGGTTTTTCCACCATCAATAGATTTAAGGGCAGGCGAATTGAGCACATACACAACGTTTTCGTTGGTTGGGTCGGCAAAGATTTCGATATAATACCACGCACGTTGCACCGTTCGGTGGTCTTTGCTTACACGAATCCAAGATTTTCCTGCATCATCAGAGCGAAAAACACCCCCTTGTTCTTTTTCGGTATCAGATTCTATTACGGCAAATACTCGGCTCGGATTAGCTCTCGAAACCACAATGCCCATTTTTCCCAGCTCTTTTGGCAAACCTTTATCCAGTTTTGTCCAAGTTTCGCCACCATCAACCGATTTATACAAGCCACTGCCTTTGCCACCACTCACCATTTGCCACGGCAAACGACGATGGTCCCACATGGCAGCATACATAATTCTTGGATTTGTCATATCTATGCTCAAATCCGAACAGCCAGTATTATTATCAATAAAAAGTGTCTTTTTCCACGTTTTTCCACCATCAACCGACTTGTAAATGCCTCTTTCTTCGCTTGCACCGTGCAAAGCACCTTGAGCAGCTACATACACGATATCAGGGTTTTGTGGGTGAATACTAATGCGAGAAATATGACGTGTAAGGTCAAGACCCATTTTTGTCCAAGTTTTACCTGCATCGGTCGATTTATAAACACCGTCTCCGTAAGAAGTCATCACGCCACGAGGAGCGTGTTCGCCCATGCCCACATAGACCACATTTGGGTCAGATTCGGCTACCGAAACGGCTCCAACCGAACCAGTTTTAAAGTAACCATCTGAGATATTAGCCCACGTGAGACCAGCATCGGTGGTTTTCCAAAGTCCGCCACCCGTTGTACCCATGTAGTAAGTTTGAGGATGGCCAATCACACCCGAAACCGCCACTGAACGCCCTCCACGAAATGGTCCAATATTTCGCCATTTGATAGCTTTGAAGGTGCTATCATAATTGATTTGTGGAGGCTTTGCAGCCTGCACAACTGTAGTAGTAGGGGGTGTAGAAGCTTTGGTTTTCTTTTTGTTTTGGGCAAATACCCCGAAAGAAGTCAATACAATCAATAGAAGGATTGATAGTTGTTTCTGCATTTTTAGAAATCAGTTTTTGTTAACGAAGACCTTATTTTTCAAAGATAAGTAATATCTCGTTACACTCGCTCATGTAATGTTATTCTACCCGATTTTTCAGCGACAAAGAGGTGGATTGATGGGGCAAAAGTTGGATGTTTTTGCGAAAGAGTGTTGATGATGCACATAATCAAACGTATTTCTTCCATTTGAAATAAATCCAAAGCACTACCGAAATAACAACCATGCTTCCGAGTGTATAAAAATAGCCATTGGGGTGGCGAAGTTCAGGCATATTATCGAAGTTCATGCCGTAGATACCCGCAATAAAAGTTAAAGGCATAAAAATAGCCGTAAAAACGGTAAGTGTTTTCATGACCGAATTCATTTTATTGCTCAAACTCGTGAGGTAGATATTCTGAATATTTTCAATCATTTCTCGGTACGATTCAATCGTTTCGAGGGTTTGCAGAATGTGGTCATAAACATCACGTAGGTAAATGATTGTATTGGAGTGAATTAGGTCTGATGATTCACGCGTGAGTGTGCCGAAAATATCTCTAAGCGGCAAGACTGCTTTCCGAATTTGCATTAATTCTCGGCGAAGTTCGTAGAGTGCCGTTTGGTCGTCTCGGTGTGGATTTTCAATGATTCTTATTTCTAATTCTTCCAGTTTTTCACTGAATTTTTCGAGAACTACGAAGTAATTATCAACTACCAAATCACAAAGCGAATAAAATAAATAATCGGCTTTGCCTTTGCGAGTTTTGCCGACTGAGGCTTTTAATCGAGCAAAAATTGGTGCAAAAACATCAGATTTATGCCTTTCTTGAAACGAAACTACGTAGTTTTTACCCAAAACGAGTGCCACGTGTTCGGTTTCGACTTCGTTGAGGGCTTCGTTAAATTGAAGCATTTTCATTATCACAAATATATTTTGCTCGCCAAAATGCTCCAGTTTAGGTTTTTGTTCGGTATTAAGTACGTCTTCGAGCAAGAGTGGATGTAAGTGATAATATTTGCCGATTTCTTCAATGATAGGTACTTCATGTACGCCATCAACATCGAGCCAGTTTACGTGCGTTTCAATAGGTGATAGTTGACAATCACTGATTGATTTAACTATTTTTTGCTGGTAAATTTCATCATTAAACTCAACCAGTTTTACGACAGTATCAATCGGCACGTCTTTGCCGACGTACTCGAGTGTACCAGGTGAAGTAAAAACCTTTTTCTGAACGTATTTTTTATCTTTCTTGTGACGTTTCGACATTCTTCTCAGCCCTCCAAAAACTGTTTATTAAAATTAAGCAAGAAAACTTCCTTTACACCACGAGTGATAGCCGTATAAAGCCAACGAATAAAATCACTATCGACCTCTGCATCGGGCGGTAAATAGCCTTGGTCAACAAAGACTGCGTCCCATTGTCCACCCTGCGATTTATGACAGGTAAGAGCATACGCAAACTTTACTTGGAGGGCATTCAAGTAAGCATCTTTACGTAATAAATCTTGGCGTTCTTTCTTCGATTTTACCCAAAAATAATCTTTCAGCACATTTTCATAGAGCATTTTATTCTCTTCGGCCGATAAAGTTGGCGAATTTGAATAAAGTGTGTTCAGAATAATCTTACAATCAAATTCTTCTTCGTCAGGATAATCAACGAGTTTGAGCGTTACGTTAGCAAAACGTAGCCCGTGCATTTCTTCTTCTCGTCGAATCTTGATTACTTCTACAAAATCGCCGTTAGCAATGAAACCCGCCTTTGATTCTTCGCCCAAAACCGTATAATTATTTCTAACAACCATGAGCATATCGCCCGAATCAAGTTCGTTTTCGGAGTAATTAATGGCCGTTCTGATGTAACGATTATATTGCACTGCCGTTTTATTCGAGCGAGTGATAATGGTTGTGTTTTCTCGACCGTATTTATCGTAAGCGTAGCGGATGCCGTCTTCCAGACGCTCTCCCGTCATGCGATAGAAGTCTTTATATTTACTCGTAATGAGCTTAATATTAGGTTCTTCGGCTACAAGTTGCTTTCTTAAATCGGTTGCATTTGTCAAAATTCCTGAGCCTTCACCCTGACGCATAACTTCGGTTAGTACGTGTTCGGTTACAGTGGCGTGGTATCGGCCAGCTAAATGTGCAGCACTAAGAGCGGGGCTTACCTGCATTCCAACGGGAGGAAGCTGAGCTTCGTCGCCAATCAGCAGGAGTTTATTGGTGTCTTGCTCGAAGACAAAGTCAAGTAAATCGTGGAGTAAGCTATTTGTACCAAACTCTCGCTCATCCGAAATCATTGAGGCTTCATCGACAATGTAAACCGTGCCTTCCTGCGTATTTTTCATACGTTCAAAAACCAACGCACCCGTGTAGGCGTTTTCTACTTGTCGATAGATTTTTTTGTGAATCGTCAAGGCCATTCGCTTCGAGTAGCTCGACATCACTTTAGCCGCTCGACCCGTTGGAGCGAGTAAAACTGCTTTATAACCAAATTCTTTTAGAACCTTGATGAGCGTACTGACAAAAGTTGTTTTACCTGTACCTGCATAGCCTTTCAGAATGAATGTATCACGAAAGCGGTCTTCTTCCAGTATAAATTCGTCCATTAACTTAAAAAGCTTCGCTTGCCCGAATGTGGGTGTAAATGGAAACTTTTTAAGAAATCTTTCTGAAGGTTTTATATTTTCGTCGAGTGCCATTGTTGAATGTATAATGAAGAATGAAGAATGTAGTCTTTGTTCTGATGCTACACTCCTAATCTCGAATCCAACTGCAAAATAAACCTTTAAATTTTAAAAACATTCAAGATTCGTGAAATCCCTCGTGGCTGATTTAGTATCTTTGCGGGCTAATTTATAAAATGCTCAGTGTAATGTCGGAAAAAGACCCCAAAATCAGTGCTCAGGAGCTTTATGGAAATCGTATTCGAGTGCGAGCGTGCGGAGTCTGTATCGAAAATGACCGAGTGTTGATGATTGGGCATCGTGCTATTTTGGGTGAAACTACCTTTTGGTGTCCACCAGGAGGTGGTGTGGAGCTTGGAGAGACCGCCGAAGATGCTCTCAAGAGAGAGTTTTTGGAAGAAACAGGCCTTGAAATAGAAGTAGGTAAGTTATTGTTAATGAATGAGTTTGTGAAGTTGCCGTTGCACGGAATTGAACTGTTTTTTGTAGTAAAAAGGGTAGGAGGAGAGTTGGTTTTGGGGCATGACCCAGAGATGAATTCGAGCGAACAACTGATTCAAAAAATAGAATGGTTGTCGTTAGATGAAATAAAAAGATTAAATTTGAGCGAAAAACACCAGTTTTGGCAAAAGTTTGGAGGTTTTGAAGAGATAATTGCTTAAATTAGTCTTTTAGTCAACGGTCAGTAGATGATAACCTAATGTTGATTATCAACCGTTGCTTGTGGACTAAAAAAAACTTTTGCTAATAATCTAAATTGATTGAAATCATTGGAGAATCCTGTTTTAAATATATCACCGAGTTTTGAAATAAAAGACGACCGCTTTGATACCAATCAGATAGCCGACTGCCATCTGTTAATCGAAGTAAGTCGTGACCGTTTTCGTTTTACAGTTTACAATACGCTCCACGATGTAATCATGTGGTTGGAAGATTACCATGTGTTTTCTTTACTCAACGAGAATCAGTTGTTAAAAACACTCAAAACGGTTTATCAAGAACACCAGTTTTTGGCAGCAAATTATTGGAAAACGATTAGATTGTCGGTTAATGCTAATCATTTTATACTCATTCCTGACGAATACTATGAAGCCAACGAGGCGACTAAATACTTGAATTTTGCTGCGGGTAGAAATGTTTCAGAGCGTGAACAAGTTTTTGATTTCAAGCAGAGTCTTTTTGGGGCGATTTGTATTTTTGGTATCGAGAAAGATACTTTTGCTTGGTTTAAGGAAATGTATCCCGCTCGTAAGATTGACCCTGTACCAGTAGTAGGTTCGTTGATTGAAGGTATTGTGCAAGATAAAAATAACGATGGGCTACATCTTTATTTTGAAGATTATTACATCACGATTATTTATTTCAAAGAAGCCAAATTACATTTTTGTAATCGTTTTCATTTCCGAACCTCACAAGACATGGTATATCATGTGCTATTTGTGATGAACGAACTTGGGTTATCAGTAGATACTCAAACAATGTTTTATGGCGAGATTACTTCGTTCTCTGATAGATATGTACAGCTTACTCAATCGCTTACGAATATTAAGTTTGCACTAAATCCTTCAAAAATTCGTTTTAGTCAATACTTCAGTGATTTGCCAGAGCATCGTTATTACACACTGTTTAGTTCGTTTTATTTGTATTGATATTGATATAGGCTCATAAAATATTGTATGTGAACGCCTAATTTGTACTTTTCTATGAGCAAAAAATAAAAAAACATGAAAAAAGTTGCCCTTTTCCCTGGTTCTTTCGACCCCTTTACTAAAGGGCATGCTGATATTGTGATGCGTGGACTGAAACTTTTTGATGAGGTGATTATTGGTATCGGTACAAATTCAGCTAAGAAACGCTATTTTCCGCTCGAAATGATGACCGAGAAAATCAGGGAGACTTTCAAGGATAATGAAAATGTGAAGATTATCTCTTACGACGACCTAACAGCCAATGCGGCGGTAGCAAACGGAGCTAATTTTTTGTTGAGAGGGTTAAGAAATACTACTGATTTTGAGTACGAAAATACGATTTCGCAAGTAAATAGGCATTTGGTAGGCGGCCTCGAAACCGTTTTCTTGATTACCTCGCCCGAGCTTGCCCCAATCAGCTCAACAATCGTGCGTGAACTGCACAAATACGGAGCAAAAGTCGATGACTTTTTACCTTATGATTTGGATTAAATTTCTGTAAATAATTAAGTATTTCTTTCGATGAAAAATATCCTTTTTTTTGCACTCATACTATTTGCCTTTAGCTGTAAAAAATCAGAAGTTACGGTCAATGAGCCATCAAAAGTTCTTTCAGCAAACTTTTGGAAACTCGACCGCTTTGCGGACACTGATGGTAAAACTCTGAGTCAAAATCAACTAAATTCGCAAGCACAAGCACTTTTTGGCTTAGATTACGAATTTCGTGATGATAACGTTACTCGTGCAAAAGACCGCATAACAAAGCAAATCTTAAATGCAGGAACGTGGTATTTGATTCAAGATAATCAAGTTTTGGATATTGATATTTTGGGCTTTAAAGGGCAATTCAAAGTCATCGAAATCTCAAAAACGAAGCTGGTTCTACAAGCTGAAAATAATAAAATGATTAGTGCTGGTCAATTCGTAAACATGGAATTTATTCCAGCATTGTAAAAATAAATTATCATTCAGTCCTACCCATCGGGTAAGACTGAATGAAGTTACTTCTTTTAAATCTTCCAAGTGAATTTCTTCTCCGAACCTATTATTTCTCAGGCCACGGTTCTGCTAACCGATAGCCGTTTTGTGTCTCAACCCGAGCATAGTATATTTTTTGCCATCAAAGGCGAGCGTCACGACGGGCATGCGTTCATCAAAGACCTTTACGAAAAAGGTGTGCGTGAGTTTGTAGTCGAGAAAAAAGCATTAAATGATGCCCTAAAAATGCAACTTGTAGGCTTGCCAGACGCTAAGTTTTTTGTGGTAGAAAACGCCATCAAAGCATTGCAGCATTTAGTGGCCAAGCACCGACAAAACTTTGAGATTCCAGTAGTTGGCGTTACGGGAAGCAATGGCAAAACGATTGTAAAAGAATGGTTGAGCGTGCTATTGGCTAAGGACTATAATTTAGTAAAAAGTCCAAGAAGCTATAATTCACAAATAGGGGTTCCGCTATCGGTTTGGGAACTCAACGAACACCATAATTTCGGGGTTTTTGAGGCTGGTATCTCAAAATCGGGCGAAATGGAGTTTCTTGAGCCAGTTATTCGACCTACTATCGGTATTTTTACTAATCTTGGTTCGGCACACGACGAAGGTTTCAGAAGCCGAAAACAAAAAGCTACCGAAAAACTCCGCCTATTTCAGCGAAGTAAAACGCTTATTTATTGCAAAGACTACGAAGATATTGATGATGAAATCAGAATCTTGCTCAAAGCCGTAAATCCAAGTATTGAATTAATCGGTTGGTCGAGAAAAGCAGGAAGTAAGATTTTCGTAAACGCTACCAAGCAAAATACCTACTGTACTTTGCAGATTTTATGGAATAGTCAAATCTATGATTTCAAGATTCCGTTTTCCGACGATGCTTCTATCGAAAATGCTACGCATTGTATTTTCTTGATGCTGCATCAAGGTATTAATGTTGCCGAGATTCAGAGCCGCTTAGATATGCTCAAACCAATAGCGATGCGTTTGGAATTGAAGCAGGGAATCAATGATTGTTATCTGATTGATGACACCTATAACAACGATTATGCTGGCCTTTCGGTTGCTCTTGATTTCATGACTCAACAGCACACTAAGCGAGATAAGGTGTTGATTATCAGTGATGTGCTGCAGTCTGGTTTAGAAGAGGCAGATTTGTACGAAAGTATTGCCGAACTTATTAAAGGCAAACAAGTAGATAAAGTAATAGGTATTGGAGAAGTAATTTCTCGTAATCAAAAATCTTTCTACACATCGGCTACTGGAGATAGAACGACCCCTATTGCACCAATAGTCTTTTATCAAACTACCGAAGAGTTTTTAGAGAAATACCCAATCAACCAACTTCAAAGTTCGTTGATATTAGTGAAAGGTGCGAGAAAATTTGAATTCGAGAAAATTATCAATCGACTGACCCTGAAAGTTCACGGAACGGTCTTCGAGGTCAATCTTGATGCATTGACCAATAACTTGAATTTTTATAGAAATAAAATTGGTTCAGGTACAAAAATAATGGTTATGGTGAAAGCTTTTGCCTACGGAAGTGGTAGTGCTGAGGTAGCGAGCTTGCTCGAATATCACCGAGTTGATTATTTGGGAGTAGCCTACACCGACGAGGGGGTTGTCCTTCGCCAGAATGGAATCAAACTACCAATTATGGTACTTAACCCTCAACCCGAATCATTCAGTAAGCTAATTGAGTATAATTTAGAACCAGAAATCTATAGTTTTAAAGTATTTGAACAGTTCTTAAATTTTATAGAAACTTTTGAAAACCATGCTTTTAAAGTTCACCTTAAACTCGATACAGGCATGCACCGCTTGGGTTTTGATGCACAAGATATTGAGCCATTAATTGAGCTACTGAAACAAAATCCTACTATCAAGATAGCCTCAATTTTTAGCCATTTGGTAGGTGCCGACGAAAGCGAACATAATGCGTTCTCGAAAACTCAGATTGAACGATTTGAGCAAATGTCGCAACAAATTATGACTGCTTTAGAAGGGCAAAAACCATTACGACACATCTGTAATTCGGCAGGAATTATTCGTTTTCCAGAGGCAAAGTTTGATATGGTTCGCCTTGGAATTGGGCTTTATGGTGTAGAAGCAACAGGCACCGAGCAGAAAGGATTACAGACCGTAGGTACATTGAAAACGGTAATTTCCCAGATAAAGCATCTAAAAGCAGGTGAAACCGTTGGTTATAGCCGAAAAGGCGTATTAGAAAAAGACTCCAAAATAGCCACCATTGCTATTGGCTACGCCGATGGTTTCGACCGTGGTTTCAGTCAAGGCGTGGGCAAAGTTTTGGTTAATGGGGTGGCCTGCCCAGTTGTAGGTAACGTATGTATGGATATGACAATGGTTGACGTAAGTGAAGCTGAATGCCAAGAAGGAGATGAAGTAATAATATTTGGTAAAGATTTATCAATCAAAGATTTAGCCGCTTCTATTGGCACGATTTCGTACGAAATTCTTACGGGTGTAAGCGAGCGAGTGAAGCGAGTTTTTTATAAGGAATAAAAAAATATCTTTTACCGATAATAAAAGCTACATTTACCCGATTTTAGAATATCATCCCTAAATTCCACCAAATAATATGGCAAAGGGCCAAGATGCAAAGAAAGCTGTAAAAAAAGAACCTTTAAAGACAGCCAAAGAGAAAAAAGAAGAAAAGCGTGAGAAGAAAGCTAAACGAGATTAGAGTGAAATTAGAATTGAGTATTTTTACTTAAAAAAGTCTTTTAATCTTTGTTTTGTATTGATTTCGAGTCTAATTTTGAAATGTTTCCGTAAGGAAACATACAACAAAAATTATTCGAAAAATGAAAAATACACTCAACGCCTTAGTGGTGTTATCGACTTTGACGATAACCACCACGAGCTTCGCACAGACAAAAGCTCCTAATTCGGCTAATTATAAGCAACAAAATCAGCTTTTAGGACGCAAACAGACGGCCACAGCTCCAGCTCAAGTCCAGTTAAACAACGGTTATTCTACAAACCCGCAAGCAAATCATCGTAATTACAAATCACAAGGCACACAGGAGTCGACCTCAAATGTGGTGTTGGTATCGGTAAATAGCGATGATAAATTTAAAAACTACAAACAGAAAAACCTGTTAACAAAGAATGGACGTGATGCTCATAAAAAAATGAACAAAGCAGATTCGATAACGGTGGTTGCAGAATGAATAAAAATAAAAAAGAGTAGCCATTAAAGCTACTCTTTTTTGTTGGAAAAAGTTTGTCAGAGTGGCTTGATACCCACTGATTTTCCGAAAATTTCTTGCGATAATTTCTCATCTAAATCATAAATATCCTTTCTGAAGTTTAGTTGCCCCGAGCTACTCACCCAAGTCGTGAAGTAAACGATATAAACAGGCACAGTAGGTTTTACTTTGATGATATTTTCTTCGTCGGTTTCGAGCACTTCATCTACTTTCTCGCTGTTCCAGTTGGTATTGTTTCGAAGTAAATACAAAGCCAGTTTTCGAGGTTCCGATAATCTAATACACCCATGACTAAAGGCTCTGGTCGATTCGTTGAATAGCCCTTTTGATGGTGTATCGTGCAAGTAAATGCTATAATTATTCGGAAACAAAAACTTCATTTTGCCCAAAGAGTTTTTATCCCCAGGTTTTTGTCGGAAATTATACGGCGGAATGCTGTTGGCATATTTTGACCAGTTGACACTCGAAGGGTCAATGACCTTATTCCCTGATAAAACTTCCATATTATTCCTGCTTAGGTATTCAGTTCCATTCTGAAGTTTAGGCATAATTTCATTACGTATGATGCTGGTAGGCACATTCCAATAGGGATTTAGAACCAACATTGATAAATCACCTCTGAAAATACTCGTCTTTGAGGCTTCTTTTCCAACTACCACATTCATATCCCAAGCCAGTTTTTTATTTTCAAAAACATGCAGCCTAAATTCGGGAATATTTACCATCAAATAATCATTCTCTAATTCAACAGGGGCCCAACGGAGGCGTTCCATGTTTATCATCATCTGTCTGATTCGAGCCTCGATTGGCATATTCAAGGCTGCTAAAGTTGCTATATTGACTTTTCCGTTTTCGACTAACGCCATACGTTTTTGAAAACGCTTCACGGCATTGGCCAGCGAATCCGTGAATAGCATTGTAGTATCTTTTTCGTTCCAGTCTTCTGAAATTAATAAATAGTTTTTTAGGCTCAAGACTGAAGAATCTTTATCGCCAATGCCAAGCACTTTTTTAGAAGTAACTATTTTCGGAAAACCACCTTTTTTCTGAATTTCTCGGTATTGACGAAGTTTTGCTTTAAGTGCAATATAATACTGATTTACAGGTTCTTGGACTCTATCGACTTGCTTGCTTGACACCAGCGAGTCGAGCAACGTTTGGTAGTTCTTTTTCTTGCGAGGAATAAACCATTCGAGGTCAATGGGGTCTTTGGTTGTGCCAGTGTAGGCCCGATGAGCAAACTTGAAGAAGGTGGTAGTAAGCAATAATTCGAGATTGTGCATGCGGTCTTTGTGCTTCAAAAACTCTTTGCTATTGCCTTGGGCTTCTACTAATAAGCTATCCAGTGCACGGTTGTTGAGGGTGCTATCGGCAAAGTCATTGCTGAAATTTTGAAGTTGACTGTAAAAGTCGGGAGCGGCGTGCGTAAGGCCATCTTTATTGAGCCAAGCAAACTGAAAATTACGGCGAGAGTAAAAAGCCGAAACTTCATTTTTTATTGAATCGCTATTATTGAAGTTGGTGAAGAAATTAGAAATTTCAAGGCTATCAACTGTTAAATCTGTAAAATTTTCGGTCGAATAGACGCTTTCGTCGGCTAAAATTACTTTCTTTTGGGGTTTCTTGCAGCTCGTTAGTGAGTACATCAGAAATAAACTAATAATTATTGAGCTAAATCCTCGAAGAAATGCTCTTGTTTTAGGCGTGAATATAGAGTAAACTTCCATTAGCGAGTACAGGAACTACCTGCGGGATTAGTTCATTTGGCACTGCTGGACAACCATAACTGCGGCCAAGTCTGCCAAATTGATGGATAAATGATTGACTAACGTAAGCAGCTCCATGAATAATAATTTCTCGACGACGGGCATTATCATTAATGCCTTTTTGTAAGCCTTCTAATAAAAGTGCATCGCCGTGTTTTGGGCTTTTAATTGGGTTTCCAACCATATAAAAACCTAAACTACTTTGGTGCGACTCCATTTTATTGGAAAATGAATGAGCAATGTCGTCGCCAGATTTCTGCCCATGAGCTACTAAGGATGAAATTAACAATTTTTTCTGTGAAATATCAATCACAAATAATCGTTCCACGCTCGATGGTAGAGAAAAATCCACAATTGTGATGATTGGCTTGGTAGGATGAAACTTTTCGAAGCCTTGTAAAGACTCCTTAAAAGCCTCGAATTTTACTTTTCCAGCCAAGTCACATTCATTATATAATTGATGAATCGAATCGGTTTCGCACGAGGCTTGGGGTGTTGAAAGGGTATTTTCGTGTGGTTTTGCTACACAAAGATTGAGTAAGAAGTATAGAAAATGAAAACTCGTAAACATAATGATTGCAATTTATAGACCGTATTTTTATTAACACTATTTGGTAAGAAAATATTGCAAGAAATAAGATTTTTCTAAGAATATACTTTTGTTGCAAAGTGCCAAATACTGATAGCTATCATACTTTCTTGTGCCTTTTGACATAAAACAATTGATAGATTGAGGGTAGTTTTGAAAAAAATCAGAAAGACATGAAAAGAATCATAGTTGTAATATTTTTAGCCATATTTATCTTTAGCTGTACCCGAAATTTGCATATTGAACGAGAGCCAAACATTACTATCGAGCAATATCGAACTTATGGCTGGAATAAACTCGAAGCTACCAAAGCGTCGCACCCACTTTATAGCTCGGTTGAATTGAATCAAACTATTATGCGAGAGATTGATAAAAACTTAGCCCAAAAAGGTTTTCGTAGAAATATTGCCACACCCGAATTTTTGGTTGATTTTCATATCTATGTAGAAGAACAAAAATTTCAGAATTTGGTGTGTGGAGCAGGGTTTTATAGAGGCGAACGATATTTGCCTGACTTGGGCCAACGAACTTACTGCGAAAGCCCCGAAATTGTAAAATATGATGATGGAACCCTAATTATTGATATAGTAGATGCTCAAACTGGACAATTAGTTTGGCGTGGAACTGCGGGCGAAGTCATTGATAACCCTGCTTATGCTACCGAAATTTTTAAGAAAAAAGTAAAACGAATTTTACGAAAATTCCCTTCTAAAAAGGCTGGAACTACCACCAAATCAAAGACTGATTTAGAAAATGTGATTTCGGTGAAGTGAGCTTTTTTAGGCCACAGTCGATGGTCAGTGGTCGATAGCGTTTTAAAGGAAGTCTGAGATAAAAATTCCGAAGGGATGAAATGATTGTTGAGATTCCTCAAATTTGGGAGGCAAATGAAGTAATTTATGTGGTTTGATTTGAAAAGGAGGAAATTTTTCCTCCTTTTCTTTATAATGTCAAAAACGGCATTCCCATCAATGCTTGAATCATAGTAAAGCATACATACGCCAAATAAATAACCGAAAATACCCAAATAGCTTTCGTAGCGGTTGCCGATTCGTATTTGTCCGAAACCCAATAACCAAAAATCGGAACGATTTGTAGAGCGTGGATGCCAAAGAAGTGAGCCACTCGTAAATCGCCAAAAGTTGTACTCCAGTTGATTAATGGTAAGCCTTCGCCACCATCATTTGCTCCAACGGTATGTCCGTTTACTCCACTGATATAGCCACCAAAAAAGCTAAAAATTACAAAGTAAATCAAGCCAATTTGAATACTCAAAACCAACGGTGAAGGAATCGTATAAGCTTTCTGACTAATAAATGTAATGGCGATTCGTAAGGTTTGGACGGTCAATGCTACAATAAAAATACCCATAAAAGCATACAAAATTCCACCCAAAACGCTCGAATTATTGAAATGCGAAAGTTGCCCTCTAAAAGCCTGTAAAGTAATAGAAAACTGCTCGTAAACCATTGTTACTACCGCCAAAACTGATAAGTTGCGTACTTTCTTTTTATCATTGATATAAAAAAGTAGTATGGCCATTGTCCAAGCGTAAATCCATATACTGAGGGCAAATTTTATGGGTTTTATCATTGAATTGATGCCCATAATCATTTCTTTATTGAAGAATGAATAAACTCCCAGTAAAATGGCAAGCACTAAATGGATTGTACCAACTTGAGCCAATAATTTATTTCTACGATATATTTCATTGATTATTTCCATTGGAAGTAACTGATTTGATGGTTTTTATGAGGAAAAAAATAAGGTAGCCCATAGGGCCAAACATGAATGTAAAAGGTAGTGCGAGCGTAGCCCACCAACGAGAAGTATTGAGTTTTTTGGCCGCACGGACAATGTATGCTCCTACAAATAAATCGAAAGCTAAGTAGTGAAACCAACCTGCTGCTACTGCATTATCATTCTGAAATAATGCTTTTACATTGGCCAATGTACTGAAACTATCGGCTTTGAAATCTCCGATGTCTTTCAGAATCAAAAAAGTATAAATAACCGCAAACAGGAGAATAAAGCCATTTAAGATAATAGCCTGTGTGTGTTTCCAGTTGGGGGCAATGATTAGCAATAACCAGCCAAAAATGATAAAAGAATTACCAAATTGAAAAATTGAAGAAGCATTCATGTTAGTCGATTAGTTTGATTGAAAATGTCGTATTATTGGCGTTGAACACAATTTTACACTCTTCGTAGGCAGGAGCCGAAAACTTTGGCTTGATATTTTGCGAGAAACCAAAAGGCTCTTTTGGATAACCAACCAAGTTAGTATCGAGTTTTTTATTACCGTTTGTGTCTTGGTAAATGGCCAAAGCATATTCGCCCGCAGGAATATCAGTAAATGTAAGAGTAACTTCGCCAGTTTTTGTTGGCTTGAATTCTTTTGCAAAAGCAAATTTTCCTTCGTCGGGAAATTTATTTTCTTTCTTGTAAAATGCCACTCGGAGTATGGCGGTATTTTTTACATTAGAAACTTTTAAATTAAAACTCTGTGCGTGGCTTTCTGCAAAACCAATAAAAAGGAGGGAAGTGAGCAAAAGAGTTGATTTCATCATTTTGATTCTTAATTGATTCTGTGGCAAAGTACTGAAATCTAAAACTCTTTTAGCTGTCACATTTGTTACAAAATATTGAAGAATTTATTTCTTGGCCAGCATTTTTCGTATTCGACTGAGCGATTGGCGTTCGATACCCAAATAAGATGAAAGATAAGTAAGAGAAATACGATTAAAAAGATTAGGGCTTCGCTTTATAAAATTAAGGTAACGCTCTTCAGCATTTTCAAATAAAAAACTCTCCAGACGGGTTTGTTGCTGCACCAAAACCTCTTCGGTTACTAAGCGGCCATATCGTTCGATGTTCTTGTATTCATTGTAGCCATCTTGCATTTCTGAATATGGCAAATTGACCACAATGCTTGGTTCGAGGCATTGGAAATAGTATTTGCTTGGCTTTTGCCTAACAAATGCCCCATAATCGGTAGCATATTCTTTTTCCTTGATGAATGAAATGGTTATTTCGTTACCTTTTTCGTCAATGTAATAAGACCGCATCAGCCCAGTTATAACATAGCCAATGGCGGTTTGAATTTGCCCCGCTTTCAAGTAATATTGTTTAGCTTTAAACTCTGAAACGGTCAGACCTTTGCCAACGTAGGCAAGTTCTTCATCAGTAATTTGATGACAAATCTGCTTGTAAGACTCAAGATAGAGGCTGATGGGTGTTTCCAATTTTAGGACATAAATTTTCAATAAAGATATAAAAAACTTTTCTTGACTGATTAATCTGGTTTTGTAAAATATCTTGAAATTTCTATTCAATCATTTTAACCTAAGCCAATTCATCGACTATATTTGTAAAAAAAACTCATTCAACCTTGAAAAAACTCACTATCTCCCTTCTTTTCTTCACTTGCGTAGCTTTTCGCAATGAAGACTTTAAATCCTACACAGAGCATATCCCAGGTTTGCAGCATGGTTTAGAAATGCAGGCTATTCCCGCAGGCGAATTTATGATGGGAAGTCCAGAGTCTGAAAAAGACCGCAAATCTGATGAAGGTCCGCAACATAAAGTAAAAATTGACGCTTTTTGGATGGCTAAGTACGAAACTTCGTGGGAAATGTACGAAGCATATTTCAATAAAGAACTTGAAGTGAAAGATGAAAAGAATACGGCTGATGTAGTTACTCGTGTAAGCACAGTTGCACGCCCAACGCAGCCTTATGTCGAGATGTCGTTTGGACAAGGAAAAGAAAGCGGTTTCCCTGTTTGTAACGTGACACAGTTTGCTGCTCGTTCGTTTTGTAAATGGCTTTATGCAAAAACAGGGCATTTTTATCGCCTCCCAACCGAAGCCGAGTGGGAATATGCCGCTCGTGCTGGTTCAAAAACTACGTTTTATTTTGGAGATGATGCCTCGAAAATGAAAGAATATGCGTGGTATTTTGAAAATTCTGATGGAGCATACAAAAAATCTGGTCAACTAAAACCCAACGCTTGGGGGCTTTATGATATGTATGGCAATGTGGCTGAGTGGACTTCTGACCTTTATGTAGCTGATTTTTATGGTAAGCCCGAGGCTGCCAATAATCCTTATATTAAGCCAACCAATCATTATCCGCACGTGATTCGTGGCGGGCATTGGGATGATGATGCTGATAAACTTCGCAGTGCTTCACGCCGAACTTCAACGCCTGAGTTGAAACAACGTGACCCACAAATTCCGAAGTCGGATTGGTGGTTGACCGATGCACCATTTTTAGGTTTCCGAGTTGTAAGGCCTGTAAAACAACCTTCAAAAGAAGAAATAGAAGCCTATTTTGCTCGTCCACCGAAAGATATTCCTTGATAGAGTTTTTTTACAAAAGCCAAAAGCTCGGAATATCTCCGAGCTTTTGGCTTTTGTATTCTACTATTTATTAATCACTACTTTTCGGGTAATTATTTTACCATTTACATTGATTTTCAATAGGTAGATTCCAGCTGAAATATTATCTAAAGTGATACTGTTTTCTTTTTGAGTGATTGGTATGCTTTTACCAAAACTATCAAATAAGGCGAGTTCATACTTTTGATATTCATTCGGAATTTTTAGATTGAAACCTCCTTGATTCGGATTTGGATATACCGAAATATCTAAATCCGAATTTTCGACAGCTGAAATTACTTTAGGGCATTGAAAATTATTCATATTGCCAATAACCGTTGTAGTTCCCGAAAGCCTTATTTGTGCATTGTAACTGCCGTTTGCTAATTTAGGTAAAGTTATTATAAACACGTGTTTAGCCGCATCAGGATTGCCGCTGAGTTGTTGTAGAAGGTCAGGTCGATTGATATTTGCGTCTAAAGTTTGAATTATTTTGTCATTCAAAATAAAGTCAATTTTAATGTTTTTTGAAAGGTTGTTTTTATCATAAGCCCAACCGATAATTTCTTCACATTCGGTGCTTAACCAATCTGCCATATAGTTCGGTACTTCGTTCTTAACTTCTTCGGGCTTATTACATTTTACCTCTTTTCCAGACCAGTTTAAAAATTTTGAATCTTTCCAACAAGGTCGTGCCGTAATAATGTGTTTTTGACCATCTCTCCACCATACGCCAGCAGGAACCGTATAGAAAAAGCCATGATTTAACCCCTTAGAACCATATACTTTAACCAAATCAGGACGGGCTTCATTAGCCAATACGCTTACAAAAAATTTATCATCAACAAAAATATCTACCTGTACGGTTCGGTCTAAGTTTTGTTCATCAATAACCCATCCTCTAATAGTATCGCAGGTTGTTTCATCTAAATATCCCGTATGAGTTCCTTCTTGGCAGTAGTTACATTTTTTATAGTACAAACAGAGAAGGTCGTCGATGTCACGGCTCATTACTTTCCAAATTCTCTCTTTAATTGCTGCCATCCCTAAATCTGACGGGTGGCGTGCAATGTTAATATCTTTGAAAAAATCGACAGATGTATTTGAAGAAACAGCATAAAGCCCCTTTAAATCGGCAAAATGATAAGGTTTTGTGCCGATAAATGATTCGAGGGCATAGTCACGATACGGATTGGTCCAGAAGCTATTTGTTAGAATTACTTTCATTTCTTGACGCCCATTGGCTACAAAATCAATCAATCCTTGCAGTGATTTGTGAAATTCTGGTGGGTCCAATTGTAAATCAGGTAAATTATCTCCGATTCTAAGTAATAGAAGATCTGGTGCAAATTCTCTAATGGCCGTAATTTCGTCAGTGTTTACTTTATAATTTTTATAGTTTTTTTCGAAATCAGCGATATTTAAGAACTTTAACTCAATATTTGGTGAAATATTTTTCAGTTCGGCCTCTAATAAATGAACAAAATCTTTTTCTTTAGCAGAGGCTGCCATTCCCCAATTACCAAACCACCCATTGTCAGGTAATGGGCCATGTTGTGTGATACTATTTCCTAAAACTGCTACTTTTAAAGAGTAATTTTGAGCCTGTGCCGATAAACAGAAAAAAATAAAAACGGCTATCTTAATACTATTTTTCATGCTATTTTTATTGATTTAAACCTCATGGCTCGCTCCTCTACCAAAAACCAAGATAATATGCTTAGTGGCAATACAATGGCCGCACTTATTAGAAACATCTTTAAAATACTAATGTTTGTACCATAAAAATAAATAACCGCTTGCTGAACAGGAAATGCATATAGATAAATTCCGTACGAAAAGTCGCCGAGTTTACTGAAATCGTTGAGTTTTCCTTTTTGTTTAGCTAAATAAATAACCATATACGGCAACGCAAAAAAGCTAATACCTTTGATTGTATCAGGGTTTGTTAGATGCAATAAGCCTAATCCAAACCACAGAAATATCATCAATAGAAATAAGCCAATGTGATACGGTATTTTATCATCAAAAAGGAAAAACAAGGTTCCTGCCATGAAATACATACTAAACTCAAGGGTTTGAATAAAGTTTAAATGTATGACGGGAATAAGTGATTGTTGGTTGTAATTAAAAATAAAAAAAACGATAATTGGCGATATTACCCCGAAAAAAATTAGTAATATATTACGTTTTGAGAATAGATTTATGAGTTGTAAAACTGCTAAACAGAAATACATAGTTACTTCATAAGGGAGCGTCCAGAGTGAGCCATTAATGCCTTTTTCGGGTAGATTTTCAAAAACACCAGGCAGTAAATCATCAACAAATGGATAAAGTTTGACGAATTTAAAGTAACGATATGTTTCTGACGACTGCCAATATTCGCTCAGCGGTAAGGTCGTACAAAGTGGGCCTAAGACCAATACAGTAAGCAATAAAACTACAACTAAGGCAGGAAATATTCGAACGATGCGTTTCCAAATAAAATTAATGACAACACTCAGATTTTGCTTGAATGATGTACTTCCATCGGCTTCTTTTTTTACTTTATAAAAAGCCGTGTTGTGCAAACTTTTACTTACTAAATAGCCACTAACAACAAAGAAAATACAGACGCCCATGTGAGCCGTTGGAAAAATACCTTGCGAAATTTCGGTTAGGTAGTCGTACCCTCGCCCTGAAAGCGGATAACAATGCCCATAAAGAACTAAAGTAGCAGCAACAAATCGGATAAGATGAAAATTATTTTGCATCAAGAAGTAATATAATTTTATGCGACTACAAAGCTACTAAATTCTGCTCGAAAAGCCTTTTATTTTGCATTATCCATAAATTGTCGGAGCATAGGTAGGTCGTCAGTTCCGATTACATCGACCCTGAGTGCTTTTAAAGTTGCAAAACCTATGGTAGTATTGGGGGTTCCCCAAAGCCTTACTTTTTTGTTTTTGGCGTGCATTTCGCTTACAAAGGCACTGATTTTATCGCCTATCTCTTTTGAAAGAGCCTCTTTTCCTGCCCAGTATTTTCCAAAATCAGTAAAACTGGCACTAACCATGTATATTCGCTTGAAAGCTTCTTTTGAATAGTTCAGATTCTTTCTTCCATCAAACCAAAACATTTTATCGTAATTCTGAAATTCTTCGGGTTTAGGCATATCACCGCTGATGGATATCGTAACGTGTTTTAACTCTTTTTTATAGGGTTTCAGTTCAGTTTCAAGTACTTGCATGATTTCTTTGCCCTGTTTTTTCAAATCCAACAATAAATGCAATGGCTTTTTGTTAGGGTAAGGATACCCACCGTTTTCTTTGATTTTTGTCAATAGTGGTTCGATGTATAACTTTTGGAGAGTTCTGTCGGTCGATACATCTTTTTGGTCGTGGGCCACACAAAGCTGACCCTCTTTTAGGTATAAATCGGCTTCTATTGAGTCAAAGCCTAAGTCGTAGGCTGCAAAAAATGGTTGTTTTTGCTCATAATCATTGTGAGAATGAATGATTTGGGCTGAAGTGCTAAGAATAGAACCTAACAAAAATGCTAAAATCAATAAGTTTTTTTTCATAGATTTATCTAAAAGAGTAGTTTATGTTTATTTTTTGAAAACTACACGCTGTAAATTTTCTACTGGGTAATTGATTACTTCTTGATTGCTAAACTCAATCTTTTTACCAGAAGTAACCTCAAAAATAAGTTCATTTTTACGTAATTCGTAAGTTGAGGTCAAAATAACATTATGGGTTTCAAATACGCAATAGAGCTTATTATTAAATAAATAATCGGCAAGTTCGATGCCATTGCCCTCATCGGTAACGTAAGTATTTTTTGCGGCGTCTTTCAATCGTAACACGTAGTCTTTTACCATGGGCATTTTTGCCGAAAGATACTCTGTTTTCCAGCTCCATTCATCTGGTTTGTTGGTTTTCGTTACGGTCAATTTAACTTCAACCGAATCTCTTAAATTACCTTTATTATATATATACATCGTGCCTTTCCATGTTCCTAAACAGCCTTCTGTGAATGAATTTTGTGCGGTACTATGCTGTATTATTCCCAAATTCAATAGAAAAATAATAGAAAGAATTGTTCTCATGATAAAGTCGATAGTTAGGTTTTTTCTATGTACTACTTATATTTTTGCAACCAATCGAATAGCCTTTTAGCATCTTCGGTTTTGAAAAGTTGCGTGCCTTCGTTCATGGTTGCTGCCGAGCCACAAGCCACACCCCAACGAAGCATCTCTTGTAAGTTTTTGCCTTCAGATAAAGCCCAAACCATTCCTCCTACCATGCTATCTCCTGCACCTACTGTACTTTTTTTAGGTACGGACGGAGCAGGAATATGCTCACAAATATCCTTCGTCACCAAAACTGCCCCTTGCGGCCCAAGAGAAACTACTACAATTTCGCAACCACCTTTGGCAATTATCTCACGAGCTGCTTCATCAACTTGGTCGATTTCTAAGGCTTCAACTCCCACCAGTTTGGCCAACTCGCCAACATTAGGTTTAAGCAGATATACGCCTTCGTCAATGGCTCTTTTGAGCGGCTCGCCCGAGGTGTCAATGACGAGTTTAGACCCAATTTTTCGAGAAACTGCAGCAACTTTTTCGTAGAAATCATCGCCTAAACCCATTGAAAGACTGCCACTGGCCACTAAGAAACTGGGTTTTAAGGCTTCAATTTGTTTTACTATTTCGGTGGCTTCTTCAGGCAAAATTTCTGCACCAGGCATTCCGAAACGATACTGTGCATTGGTGAGCACATCTACCGCAATGAAGTTTTCACGAGTCCAGTTTTTGGTCGTAATTGTCTGAAAATCAATATTTTCTTTTGTTAGTAAATCTTGTAGTAAATCGCCTGATGGGCCTCCAGCTGTGAAAACTGCTTTCGATTTTCCGCCCAAACGTGCAATGGCTTTCGATACATTGATACCGCCGCCACCCGCATCGAAATGTGGGTTTTCGCAACGAATCTTCTGCTCGGCAACTAAGCCCGAAAACTTTGTACTTTTATCAATCGCTGGATTGACGGTGAGGGTGATTATTTTACTTGACATAATATTGAATTACGATTGACGAATTACGATTGATGAATGAAGAGAGTCAGGCAATCGGCAATTCTTTTCATGGGCATCTTCTTTTTTAGTTAATCTTAAGTTTTACTTAGAACCTGCTGACTGATAATTGTTAACTGACGATTGCCGATTTTCTCTCGGATGAAAACTTCGCATGGTTTCTTCTAAAAATACTCTATCGAGATGCGTATATATCTCGGTAGTAGTAATTGATTCGTGTCCGAGCATTTCTTGTACAGCTCGCAAATCGGCACCGCCCTCAATGAGGTGTGTGGCAAACGAATGTCGGAAAGTATGCGGTGAAATGTTTTTCTGGATTCCTGCTCGCTCGGCTAAGTTTTTGATTATCAAGAATATCATGACTCGTGAAAGAGCTTTGCCTCGGCGATTCAGAAAAACAATGTCTTCGGCTTCTTCATGAATATCTTGATGGTTTCGGATAGTTTCGAGGTAAATTTTTGTGTATTTAATAGCATCTCGACCAATAGGAATAAGCCTTACTTTTCGACCTTTTCCGAAGACTCGCACAAAACCAATATCGAAATAACAATTCGTTAGTTTTAAATCAATCAATTCCGAAACCCGCATTCCGCAACTATACAAAACCTCTAAAATGGCTCGGTTGCGAGTACCTTCGGGGGTCGAAACATCAATCATTTCGAGCATTTGCTCAATTTCGGGAAACGATAATGTATCGGGTAATTTTCGGCCAACCTTTGGCGATTCTATTAAGTGCGTTGGGTCAGTCTGAATCAGATTTTCGATGGCCATGTATTTGTAAAACGACTTCACACCCGACAGAATGCGTGCTTGTGAAGTAGCCGAAAGTCCCAAATCGTTGAGGTATTCCAGAAAATCCATAACATCACGCTCGGTGATGGTTTCGGGCTTGGGTTGATGTTTCGAGATTTCGGCAAATTGACTTAGTTTTTCTACATCACGAACGTATGCCTCAATAGAGTTTTCGGACATCGAACGCTCCAGACGCAAGTAATTTTTAAAGTGCTGTATGTAGATTGGCCAATTCATAGCACGATTTTAATGATTTGTAAGATGACAGGATTGAGCACGGAATCAATTTTTAACTAATTATACACGGTAAAAATAAAAGAAACGCTATTTTTACGGCAAATTAAGTCTTTTATCTCTATACATTTTGTCGAATGTCGAAAAATATCATCATAATCAACGGCCCAAATCTTAATCTTCTCGGAAAACGTGAACCACATATTTATGGAAGTCAGACTTTTGAGGATTATTTTGGAGAATTAAAGGCCATGTTTCCTGATGTTAAGTTGCATTATTTTCAGTCGAACCACGAGGGGGCAATCATTGATAAAATCCACGAAGTAGGCTACGGAGAAACCGAATTTGCAGGAATTGTAATCAATGCTGGGGCATATACACATACTTCGGTGGCTATTGCCGATGCTCTTTCGGCCGTAAAAACGCCCGCCGTTGAGGTACATATCTCGAATATTCACACCCGTGAGGCTTTTCGTCATCATTCATATCTGACTCGTGTATGCAAAGGCATGATTACGGGTTTAGGTGTGAAGGGCTACGAATTTGGTGTGAGGTATTTTTTGTAATACCTCACATTTTTATGATTGCTTTACTGCTAATCAGCTTTTTATCATTTCCGTATAATCTTAAAATATACTTGCCTTTGGGTAGATGTTTGACCGAAACTTGACCGTTTTCAATGCTTTGGTTTTCGATGACTTTACCTTGTAAATCTACAATTTCGGCAGTTTTTAGTTGTAAAGTTGAGTTTAACTGCACAAAATCTTCACTTGGATTGGGGTAAATATTGACAGGGATATAGTTACTAAATTCATTACTCAAAGCTGGTAATGTGAGTACATTAGATAAAATTTCAGTAGCCCCATATTTAGCTTTTAGGCGAAAAGAATTATTGTAGAAATTCATAAACTCACCTTCTGAAAATACATAACTACTTTGGTCTCACAAAAAGACTTTATTAATGTTCCAATAGCATTATCTCTCTGAAGTGAGTAAGCTGTTTTGTCTTTCAGTGATGGAATTTGCTCAATCATTGTATCCCAAAATATTTTGTTTTGATACTCAAATCCTAATTGAATATTACTGACAGAATCTGACTCTATCGGTACTTCGCAACCATTATCTTTTCTGCTTAGTTTGAAGAAATAATTCTTAGATAGATTTATATTTTTTATGGTATTAATAGACGCTCCATCGGCGTTATCCAATATTGTTACTCAAGTGCTTGTACCTTTTTCTTGTGCTAAAACCTGATAGTTTTTATTTTCAAGATAAGATTGTTTAATTTTAAGTTGATTGTTAGATTTATCAGACTCCAAGTAAGTGATTACAGGCTTAAAAGGATTAAATTGAATTGGCGAAGACGCACAAACTGGAAATCCGAATCTGGTGTATAACGAAACAACATATGGAAAATATTGAGGTGACTTTTCGTATTTATACGATTGTGTGAAAGGAAGTTTATTTTAAGTATTGATAATTTGAAAATCTCCATTCCAATTAATTCTGTATCCATCATGCTTCCTATTTTTTTGAGTATTCAAAAAAGTTATTTTAACAATATTTTCACCACAAACCGAAACGTCAAAATCAGGGGCTTCTGGTTTAATAATCTCAACCACATCGCACGATAATACATTCTTGTATTCACCAGCTTTCATATTTTGCTCTCTAACTATTCCTTTTTGAACAACCCAATAGACTCCTTCTTGATTTACGACTAATTCTTTTTTAGGGGAGAAATTAAGTGGCATACCATCAATGTAATTGAAAATGTATTCTTCTTTACCTTCTTCGGGGATATACTTCTCTTCGTAAACTGGTCTATTGACCATGATTGTTGCTTCATTACTTGAAAAATCTAAGCAACCGACTGTAGGATAAGCTGTAAATCCACCACCTAAAACATAACCTACTGGAGGGTTTGTGCATATCTTAGGTATTGTATTTTGTTGCCCGAAAACACGAAACGATAAACAAATAACAAGCAAAAGAGTGGAGAGTTTTTGCATATAAATAAAGTTGTATATTATTGAGAGCCACAAAGTTAGAGCGTGAAATTTTGCTTTCCAAAAACTGCTTACATTTGCTTAATTTTACTCCAACAGTCGTGAAAAACACCCCTTATGTCGATTATTTAATAGGAATAATACAAAAACTTTTATTATCGTAACAGTTCGGTATATTTTTGCGTTTATTTTATATAACTTATCTAATATTTCTAAACAGATACTCCTCTAATCATTAGTTTAATATGCGTACGATTCTGACTATTGTTGCTGTTGTTGCGGTCTTGGTACTTGGCAAAATTTTCTTCTTTAAAAAGCCTGATTTAGGCGAAAAAGGCCCAGGAGGCGGAGCAGGTGCTGCACCATCGGGCGGTGGTAAAGGAGGTGAAAAAGGCAAAGACATGAAAGGTGGAGGCCCCGCCGTAGCCGTAAATGTTTTTGTGGTCAATCCCGAAAGCCTTGATAATGTCATTACATCGTCAGGTACGATTTTCCCGAACGAAGAAATCGAATTGAGAGCTGAGGCTTCTGGCCGTATTCTTGCTCTTAATATCAAAGAAGGTAGCCGAGTGGCAGCAGGTCAAGTAATTGCAAAAATCAAAGATACTGACCTTCAGGCTCAGTTGAAGAAGCTCAATTTCGAGATAGAATTGGCCAAACAAACCGAAGCTCGTCAGAAAAAATTATTAGATATTAATGCCATTAGCAAAGAAGAATACGAAATTACGGCTAATAAAATTAATACCCTCAACGCCGATAAAGAACTTATCGAAGCAAACCTCGAAAAAACAGTTTTGAAAGCTCCATTTGCTGGAAAAATCGGTTTGAAAAACGTTAGTCAAGGAGCGTATGTTACGCCTACTACCAGCTTGGCAACCCTCGTACAGACTAATCCTGTGAAAATTGACTTTTCGATTCCAGAAAAATATTCTACCCT
>JALQYE010000329.1 GCA_023254245.1 Emticicia sp. | reverse complement strand
TTTTTCAAGCCATAAAAAGCCAGCACTCGGTTTTCGCCCGTAATCGGTACGATATCAGAGGCAATACTTACGACACACAAATCCAAAAACTCGTAGAGGTTTTCAATAGGCATTTCGATACGTGTACAGAATGCCTGAAGCAGCTTAAAACCAACGCCATTTCCTGTCAACTCTTTGTACGGATACGGACAATCTTTACGCTTCGGGTCAAGCACGGCCACAGCATCGGGCAAAGTATCGTCGGGTTCGTGGTGGTCGCAGATAATAAAATCTATATCAAATTTTTCTTTAGCCAAAGCCACTTTATCTTGAGCTTTGATGCCACAATCCAAACAAATAACCAACGAAACACCTTGCTCGGCTGCCCATTCGATGCCTTGTACCGAAACCCCATATCCTTCTTCGTAGCGGTCAGGATTATAATATTCCAGATTTCCGTAAAACGTTGATAGAAAACCATATACCAAAGCCACCGAGGTAGTGCCATCGACATCATAATCGCCATAAACCATTATTTTTTCACCATTCTCAATCGCCTCTCTAAGCCGAGTAACGGCTTTTTCCATGTCTGGCATCAAGAATGGGTCGTGCAGGTGTTCGAGTTTCGGGCGAAAGAAGTCTCTGGCTTCATTAAAAGCCGTGATTCCTCGCTGCACAAGCATGGCAGCAAGGGCTTTATCGACATTGATAGCTTGCGAAAGTTCGACAACTGATTCGGTGCTTGGAGTGGGTTTATATGACCAACGTTTTTCGGGCATTGTGTTTTTTTCTAAAATTGAAACGTAAAATTACAGATTTATAGCACGATTAAAAAGATTTGACCAATTCACACACCGCTTCTGCCAAGAATTAAGCTTATTTTTTAGGCTAAAACACAAAATACACGAATCTTTATAAAATCTTTATACGCCAATAACTTTGTTTTACTTTTCATTTATAAACTTCCACCTACATTTGCATCATCATACTAACAGAAAAGAATGAAGCAAATTCTGACTCAAAAATATACACAAGGTAGTTCGGCCTATTTGATAAGTATCACCATTATATGCCTTATTTCGGCGGTTTGTTATCCGTTTAGCGATTTCATTGGTTATCGCACCGTTGCTCTTATTCTTTTATTTACGGTTTCGGTTTTGGCGATGAAACTAAGCCTTTATCCCGTACTTGTATCGGCGGTTTTGAGTGCTTTCATCTGGGATTTTTTCTTTATTCCTCCGCATTTTACGTTTCATGTATCCAAATCAGAAGATGTGCTAATGCTCGTGATGTATTTCATTGTTGCCATGCTCAACGGGGTGCTTACGGCTCGTATTAAGCACTTTGAAAGTCTGGCCATTCAGCGAGAAGAACGTGTAAACGCACTAAAACTTTATGACACACTCTTTAATTCGATTTCGCACGAGTTTCGTACGCCGATTGCCGCAATTTTGGGAGCTACCGATAATTTATTGACGGATAACTCGAAATTCAGCGAAGCCAATAAAACTAATCTTTATCAAGAAATAAACACAGCGGCTGACAGACTTAATCGACTTGTAGGCAATTTATTGAATGTTTCGAGGCTCGAATCAGGCTCGATTCGCCCGAAATTAGATTGGTATGACCTCACTGAATTGATTCATACGGCTATTAATCAACTGGAAACTGAGCTGAAATTTCATGAAGTGAAAGTAGAAATGCCACCTAATTTACCTTTTCTGAAACTCGATTTTGGGCTACTCGAACAAGCCATTTATAATATTCTTTATAATTGCTCGATTTACACGCCCGAAAAAACGCTCATTCATATCTCGGCCGATTACGTCAATGATAAATGTATCATTAAAATTCAAGATAACGGAAAAGGCTTTCCGAAAGGTGATTTATCTCAAGTTTTTACCAAATTTTATCGTTCAAAAAACACACAAACGGGTGGTTTGGGCTTAGGTTTATCCATCACCAAAGGTTTTATTGAAGCTCACGGAGGCACAATTAAAGTAGGAAATACAGCAGGAAGTGGGGCTTTATTTACGATTGAGATTCCGACCAAAGCCAACTGGG
>JALQYE010000328.1 GCA_023254245.1 Emticicia sp. | reverse complement strand
TATTATAACCTACAAAGAGTAGGTAAAAGATAGGTTAACTTAGGTTTTATCAATATGATATTTTAAAATCTTTATCTTATTTGAACTTTAGTTAATGCTATAGCTATTGTATATAATATTAATGGAAAAACATAATAATTTAAATTATGCCTCCACTTTCATTAATAGTTATTCATTTTTGAAAGAGTTATAATTTTAACTATTACATGATAGCTTTTTTGCCTCACCAGTTTTCTATATTTTCTCCGAAATTAAACAATCGCTCAAGTATTAACTAAATATATTCTCAAATTGAGACTAATAACCAATTTGGCTTTTTAAACTGTTTTCAATTTGCTATTTAATAAATCATTATTATGAAAGAGATTTTACACATTTATACCCGAGTGTCAAGCTCAATTCAAGAAGAAGGAACGTCTTTAATGACTCAACGAAATATTGGAATTGAATTATCTGAAAAATTGGGAATGGATTATCAAATTCATAATGAAGGAGGAATTTCTTCATCAAAAGATAATTTGGAAAACAGACCAGTTTTGCAAATGATTTTGCGACAGATGGATAGCAATATCATAAAAAATTTATATGTATGGAATACTGACCGTTTGAGCCGAAATCAAATAACATGGTACACAATTCGCCAAAAAATGATTAAAAATAATGTAATATTATACACCTCTAATGGTAAATATACTTCAACTGATTTCATGGAAAATATGATATTAGGGATATTGAGTGAGGTAAGCCAATATGATAATTCTATCCGAACTGAAAGAAGTCGTCTTGGAAAAATTGAAAAAGTGAAGCTAAATTATTGGAGAGGTGGAGATACTCCGTTTGGATATAAATTAGGATGGGATGGAATTGGAAATAAATTAGTTGAAAATGAAAATGAAAGTAAATGGTTAAGATTTATCTTTTCTGAATATTCTAAGGGAATATCATTGAAAGAAATAAAAAACGAGTTAGAAAAAAATGGAATTAAAACGAGACGAGAAAATCAGAAATGGTCTATGGGGTCTTTACAATCAATTTTAAGAAATAAAATTTATTTAGGATTCGACCAATATGTTGATAAGAAAACCAAACTTCTAATAAAGAATCAAATTCCACAATTAATTTCAAATAAATTATGGAATGAAGTTGAAGAAAAAAAGAAATTGATATTAGTTAGAAAGGGGCAAATAAATAAAACGAAGAAATTCTACTTATTTAGAGACTTCCTTTATTGTTCTTGTGGCACACCAATGGGAGGAAGGATTAAACTTGAAAAGGGGATTCAACATTATTATTGCCCTCTAAGTGAGAGAAAATTCAATAATACCTATAAAAAAGATGAAAAATGTTCAATGAAAAGATGCTTGAATATTCCAACTACAGAGCAAATTCTATGGGACAAAATTTTAGCGGTTTTAAGCGATAATATTAGATTAAAGGATGCTTTAAAGGAAAACGTAATTATTAGTAAGAATTTCAATTCAATTAATTTAGAAAAGATTATTAAGGATAAAGATATTCAAATTGCAAAACTTACAAAAGTTAAAAAAGAGCTTGAAAAAGGTATAGTGTCAATAGAAACTGATAATATACTGAATAAATACCCATCATCTGATATATATAAATCTCTCAAAAAAGACCTAACTAAAAGATATAATCAAACACTTTCGGAAATAGAAGATATAAGAAATTCATTAAACCAGATTGGGAATGATAAAATGTGGTTTGATTGGATTGATAGATTCAGCGAAGAAATTAAATCTATTGAAAAAGTAGATGCCCCTTTGAAGAAAGAGCTACTTAAAAAAATAATAAATAAAATTATGGTAGAATATGACCACAATGAAATGGTACATATCCTAACCATAAATTTTAAAATACCTGTATGTATAACCCATTCAAATGAAGCCTTAGACACTTCCAAAAATGGCATAAAACCATTGCTATCAGCCTTTAAAGCAGAAAACCAGAATGAACCCTTTGGGAACTACTCTACCGTGACCGATTTTGCCAAGTTACGAGGTTGGTCAACGTTTCTTCCACGAAGAACGGCAATGTAATAAGA
>JALQYE010000327.1 GCA_023254245.1 Emticicia sp. | reverse complement strand
CTTGGTACGAACTTGTGGTAGGAATGCTCTCTATCGTTACGGTTGATATTTATGTGTATACTTGCTTTTTCGTACTAAATTCTCAGCCAAATTTACTTTATACTTACGGCAAAGTGCTATTCTCAGTAGGTTTGCTCTTAATAGTTGATGGTATTTCTCGCCAAAAAAGCAAAAAGTACCTTACTTTTTAACTCCTTCCCTTCTAATACTATTCATATTTTTGATAGAATACTTACATTCTTTTATATAATTCTTCTATCAGTCTTTGTTATTTTCTTGATATTTTTGTAAAATACAAAGAAAAAATTATCTTATTCAAAGCAACCCCCTTTTCAATTTCCTCTAATACTTAAAATATTATCATTATGGAACTTACAGGTTCACATGTTTTACAAGCACCCGTACAAAAAATATGGGATTTAATTCTGAACCCAGAGTTTTTGGCCAAAGTAACTCCTGGTATTTCTCGTCTCGAACAAGAATCTGGCGATTTATACAAAGCCATTGCTGAAATTAAAATCGGCCCCGTTCATGGCAAATTTGAAGGTTCTGCCGAGTTGACAGACAAAGTAGAACACGAAAGTTTTGTATTGAAAGTAACACAAAACAGCAAAATCGGAAATGTGGAAGCCGATATTAAGATGCAGATGAAGCCCACCGAAAATAACGAAACCGAACTCTCATTCGATGGTGTGGCCAATATGTCGGGGCTTTTGGCTCGTACAGGAAACCGTGTGATGAGTGGCGTGGCCAATACACTTACGAAGCAATTCTTCTCAAATTTCGAGAAAGAACTACAAAATCATTAATCTTCTATTCAAACATATAATCATTTACTTTCTATGGCAGAAAAACTTAATATTACCGTAAACGGCACTCAACATTCGGAGGAAGTTGAAGGACGCACGTTGTTGGTTCATTTCCTGCGAGATAAACTTGGGCTTACGGGTACACACGTAGGCTGCGACACGAGTAGTTGCGGTGCATGTACTGTTCACATCGACGGAAAAGCCGTAAAGTCTTGCTCAATGCTGGCCGCACAAGCCGATGGTAAAAGTATCACAACCATCGAAGGCATGGCCAATGGCGACGAACTTCACCCTTTACAAGAATCGTTCCGTGAAAAACATGGCTTGCAATGTGGTTTTTGCACCCCAGGCATGATTATGACAGCAGCTGATTTGCTCAATCATAACCCGAACCCCTCAGAAACCGACATCAGAGAAGCACTCGAAGGCAATATTTGCCGATGCACTGGCTATCATAATATCGTTGAGGCCATCAAAGACGCCGCCGAAAAAATGGCTGTTCCAGCTTAGTTGTTTCCAACTTAATGTATAATGTAAAATTTAGCATGAATAATCATGCAAATATCTCATAGCTAAGTGCTTAAAATTTCACATTATTCATTTTCAATTATCAATTCTTAATTAAACTAAACTATGAGTAATAAATATATAGGTCAGTCCGTCAAGCGGGTTGAAGATAAAAGATTCATTACGGGGCAAGGTAGATATACCGATGATATTGTGTTGCCACGCATGGTACACGCCTACATTTTGCGTAGCCCCTACGCTCACGCCCGCATCAAGAGCATTGATACGAGCGAAGCTTTGGCTATGAAAGGCGTAGTAGCCATTTATACAGGAAAAGACTTTGAAAATATCAATGGTGTGCCGTGCGGCTGGCAAGTCAACTTCAAAGATGGTACAACCATGCGTGAGCCAAAGCACCCACTTTTGGTTTTGGATAAAGTAAAACACGCAGGCGATGGCGTAGCAATGGTAGTAGCCGAAACCAAAGAAATTGCCGCTGATGCCGCCGAAGCAATTGATGTAAAATATGAGGTCTTTAAAGCCGTAACCAATCCGAGAGAAGCCCTTGCACCTGGTGCTCCACTCGTACATGATGAATTTCCTGATAACATTGCTTTCGACTGGCAAATCGGAAACGATAAAGCAGAAGTTGATGCCGCAATGGCCTCGGCTCACCATATTACAAAATTAGATTTTACGAATAACCGTGTTGTGCCTAACGCCATGGAGCCTCGCAGCTACATCGGTGATTACGATACGGCTTACGACCGTTATACGCTTTATACATCTACTCAAAA
>JALQYE010000326.1 GCA_023254245.1 Emticicia sp. | reverse complement strand
CGTTGGCGAAGGCGTAGGCACTTGCACACAGTATTTAATTTTGATTTGCTTACCTTTCAACATCGGTGGCGGTGTACGCTCGATAATCGGCAACATCACTTCGTTGAGTCTTGAAGTCGTAATTTTTTGAGTTTTATTTTCATAAACCTCCATTACTTTCTCAATCACTTGGAAAATACGCTGTTTTTCGACCACCGAAGCAAAAATAACGGGCATATAATTCATCGGAGCCAATCTATCCAAAATTGCTTTCTTCATGGTATCGGCCGTTTTTGAATCTTTCTCCACTAAATCCCACTTATTTACCATCAAAACAATGGCTTTTTTGGCGTTGTGGGCGTGGCCAATGATGCTAATATCCTGCATTTCTAAGCCTACCGAAGCATCAATCAAAACCAAACAAACATCCGAGTTTTCGAGGGCTTTTACCGAGCGGAGGGTCGAATAAAACTCAATATTTTCCTGTACTTTGGCTTTTTTACGAATACCCGCCGTATCAGTTAAGATAAAATCTTTTCCGAAGAGTTTATAGTGCGTATCAATGGCGTCACGGGTTGTGCCAGCCATGCTGTTCACAATACTTCTATCTTTTCCAGTCAAGGCATTCAGGAACGATGATTTTCCCACATTCGGGCGACCCAAAATCGCAATTCGTGGAATACCAGCATTTGGGTCTTCAATACCATCATCTTCAAAATTTGCCACAACGGCATCGAGTAATTCCCCCGTTCCGCTACCATCAGCAGCCGAAATCGGAAAAACCTCATCACCCAAGCCCATTTCATAAAACTCAGCGGCGGTCTGATGACGCTCGAATGTTTCGGCTTTATTAGCTACTACGTAAACAGGTTTTTTAGAGCGACGTAGCACATTCGCAAAGTCATTATCTAAGTCGGTCAAGCCCGTCATGGTATCAACCACAAACAAAATAACAGTCGATTCTTCGATGGCTATTTCGACTTGCTCACGAATAGCGGCCTCGAAAGTATCTTCCGAACCAACTACATAGCCGCCAGTATCAATAACGGTGAAAAATTTTTCAGTCCAAACCGCTTGTCCGTAATGACGGTCACGGGTTACGCCAGGCATATCATCGGTGATGGCCACACGGCTCTCGATGAGGCGATTAAAAAGGGTAGATTTGCCGACATTTGGTCGGCCTACGATTGCAACAATATTTGCCATAAAAAATCAGTAAACGGTTATCGTTTTTGAAACAATAAACAGTGATTCTCTTTAGTCGATGGTCAATAGTCAACGGTCGATAGTTTTTCCGTTAAATATTTGTCATAAACATCAGAGAACTGTAAAAAATAAGAAAACTTGACCCATTTTCGAGAAATTATAGATTTGGAAAAACAAAGTGTAAGATTGTCTTTCAATCAAACTTCTATGGTTCTATCAAATGGGGGTGCAAAGGTACAAAAAAATATGCAGAAAACTATTGATTATCAAGAAGATATAAGCTAAACGTATTAAATGATGCAGAGCATCAAAATATTTGTAGAGATTACAATTTTGTGGGCTTGAAAAGGTACAGAGTACCGTAATACTAAATTTCATTACGGTACTCTGTACCTTTTTTGCACAATTCCTGACCTATTTTCTACAAATATTATGGAACTCTGTTCCTGAAAAAAGAAATGTATTCAGCTTAAAACAACCCTTGAATGTCTTGCCACGAAATCAGACCAATGGCCACTACGGCCAACAAAAGTCCGATTTTATTGAGTGTTGTGAGTTTTTCTTTAAAGAAAACCAAAGCCACCAAAGCCGAAACCAAAATAACACCGATATTATAAAGCGGATAAACAAATGCACCGCTATTTCCGTAGGCCGTTAGTGCCAAAATCAAGAAATAGAACGACAAAAAATTAGGTACACCAAGCGTAATACTGGCCAAAATATTTTTCAATTCAATCTTTTCTTGTCCACGCATTACTCGAATCGCTAATACAATTATTCCTGCCAGAATCGCTCCAAAAACCATCACAAGCGTAACGGGTACGGTGCGGTCAGCCGATTTTATAAAGTTGATATTCAAGTAGTTAATCGAAGTATTCGTAACGCCATACATCAGAAAAACCGCCACAGGCAAAAGAAAATCTAAGCCTTTACCAGATATTTTCTCATCACTTTTCTTGAACGTGCTAAGTGCAACCGCCCCCAAAGCAAGAGC
>JALQYE010000325.1 GCA_023254245.1 Emticicia sp. | reverse complement strand
AAATTACTGGTTTGTTTCAGAATTCGCCCTTGGGCATCATAAGCCTTTGTAAACTCTTGCTCTTTTACGCCTTGACGAAAAAATGAGTAGTTGGTTTCGGGACAAGAGCCTACGGCCTGTAAATCAACTTGTGCAGTTGCGAGAAAAGGAATAAAACCTAAAACTATTTTGATGAATTTCATGTCTATTTGAATATTGTGAAGCGATTCGCCGAATCGCAGATACAACTGAGCTTGAAAAGGTGTCTTTTATCAGTACGAAATTACTACATTTAACACAAACATTATAATTGAATATTATTCAACGGTAAAGATTATATTATTTAGACAAATTTTAAGAAATACGTAACACAAATTTTAAACGAATAGGATGACAACAAAGTTTTTGACGCAATGGGTTTTGACGCTCGGATTAACAGTAGTGCTACTGGCATGTGGAGATTCGGTATCAAAAAAGGAATATAAATCACCTGATGAAGAATTTGGTGAACTTTTTAAAGAAGTACAACTGAAGGCGGTTTTTGCTGACTCTAAAATATTTGCCGATGCAAGCCCGAAAGGCAAAGCAGAAGAGGTAATGAAGCGATACGAGGAAGAAAAAACAAAACCCAATTTCAATTTGAAGCGTTTTGTGATGGAAAATTTTACGTTTTCGTCGCCCAACTCAAAATATGTGAGCAACACAGCACTTTCTCCACAAGAACACATCAATGAATTATGGAGTGTTTTGACAAGAAGAACGAAAGAATCATCGGGTACGCTTATTCCGTTGGTTAAGCCCTATCTTGTTCAAAGTGGAGCCGCAAGCGAAACCTACTACTGGGATAATTATTTTATGATGTTGGGCCTACAAGCCGCTGGAAAAGATACTTTGATGGCCAATACGGTCTTAAACTTTGCTCAGTTGATTCAAGATTACGGACACGTGCCGACTGGAAATCGGAGTTATTATTTTAGTCGCTCGCAGCCGCCATTTTTTGCGTCAATGGTAAAAATGTTGGCCGAGACAAAAGGTTATGAAGATAAACTACTCAAAACTTTACCGCAAATACAGAAGGAATATCAATACTGGATGGCGATAGATAAAGGCTCTGATGATGCCCAAAAACAAAATGAAGCTCGTAAAAAAGGCGAAAAAGCGTACAGAAAAGTGGTGTTTGTGGGTAAAAACGATATGTTGAACCGCTATTTTGATGATAATGATACGCCTCGCCCCGAAGCGTACCGAGAAGATATACTCTTTGCCAGTAAAATAAGCGGACGAAAAGCGAATCAAGTTTATCGTGATTTGCGTTCGGGTATCGAATCGGGTTGGAATTTTTCGAGTAGATGGCTTCGAGATGGTCAAAATTTAAGCACCATTCACACGACTGATATTTTACCAGTTGACCTAAATGCTATTTTATATGATTTAGAACTTACGCTTGCGAGCATCTATGAGGCAAATAACCAAACCGAATACGCTCAAAGTATGAAGCAGCTTGCCAATAAGCGTAAAGTGGTTTTTGATAAATACTTCTGGAATGAATCGGCAGGTTTCTACTTCGATTATGACTTTATGGCTGGAAAGCAAACAGGTGTTTATTCGTTGGCGGCGGTATATCCATTATTTTTCAAATTGGCGAGCCAAGCACAGGCCGAAAAAGTGGCCAAAGTTTTAGAAAGTCAATTTTTGAAAGAAGGTGGCTTAATGACGACCTTAAATCAGACAAGTCAGCAATGGGACGGAGCTAATGGTTTTGCACCTTTACAATATTTGGCTATTCAAGGGCTAAGAAACTATGGTTTTAATGATTTAGCCAACCGAATCAAACAAAACTGGGTTGCCAATAATCTCAAGGTATATAAGGCAACTGGCAAAATGCTTGATAAATATAATGTTTCTGGCTTATCAAGTAGTGATTATCCCCGCCAAGATGGGTATGGTTGGACGAATGCCATTTTATTGAAACTGCTTTCTGAGAAGTAGAGGGAGGTTTTACCACGAAGGCACGGAGAAGCGGTTCGCCGCCCGCACAGAGTTTCACGGAGAATATGCTCTGTGCTCCTTCGTGTAATCTGTGCCTCCGTGGTAAAAATAAACTCAATTATTTTACCCCAGCATTGGCCAAATCTTTATAGCCCCCGCCAGTCAAATTATAAATATACTTAAAACCTGCTTGTTGCAAGATTGGAGCGGCTTTACTGCTGCGTCCGCCAGCTGC
>JALQYE010000324.1 GCA_023254245.1 Emticicia sp. | reverse complement strand
AAAACCGTCAACGAAGTAATGTATGATGTTGGTTACACCGATTTAAAGGCTTTCCGTGATGTATTTAGAAAACTGGTCGGAATGTCACCGATTGAGTATCGAAATAAGTATAATTCTTAATTGATAATGGAGAATTGAAAATGAATAATGATTTATAAATTCTCAATTATTAATTCTCCATTATCAATTTTCCATTACCTCGCAATTAACAAACTTTTGAGTTTGGCAGCATCCAAATATTCTCCATGAGCTACTAAACCATAAATATTTTGTGTAGCGGATATATTGAGTAATGGATTTTCATTGAGCAATAAAATATCAGCCTTTTTACCTTTACTCACACTTCCGTATTTTTCAGATTTATTCAAAAATTCTGGGCCATTGATAATTGATGCCTGCAAAGCTTGCAATGGCGTAAGTCCATTTTTGACCATCAACTCCAATTCTTGGTGAAGTCCCAAACCTGGGTAATCAAAACTATTCAAATATCCTGCATCAGTTCCTGCCAAAATCTTCACACCCGAACGCTGCAATAATGGCAACAATGACGCTGCTTTTTCGATAGTTCGGTGACGAATTTCGATAGCTTCTTTTGAATCTTTGGCCGCTCTTTGCACTCGCCAATCGTATGTTTTACGTAAACCTGGCCCAATGTATTTCAAAAACTCGTCGTTCTGGTGGTCGTTTACATCTAAAAATGCTGTTGCATAACTAATGGATAATGTTGGAGTTACGGCAGTTTTATTTTTTGCTAAAACCCTAAATGCTGCTTCGGCGGTTGCTTCATCAAACTCATTGAGAGCTTTTAATGATAAATCTCTCGCTGTTAATGTACCATTGGCAACTTGGTCGCTTAGTTCCTTTTGATTTCTAAGTCCTGCACGCAGCAAATACGTAATATGCTCAACGCTACTCAAACCCGCTTCACTCACTTGTTCAATCGTAAATACAGGCGGAATATGTGCTGATGTTTTATACCCTCTCCTTCTTGCCTCTTTTATGCTACCTAAATAAATTTCGGGCTTGATAGTATTGTCGGTAATCTTCACAAAATCGACTTTTAGCTTATCCAGTGAATCAAGGGCTTTATTTACTTCATCCATTGTGCCAACTTCAATATCACCCAACCAAATAGACTTATAACCTTCGAGTTTTGGCCCAGAAGTAAAAATTGTTGGCCCCAGCAGTTTTCCTTCGTTCACTAACTTACGCCACTCCAATACACTCGGCGAAATATCAGCCGCTGCATCTCTTACGGCCGTAACTCCCATCGCAATGTACAGATTCATCAAATCTTTATTTTCTTGAATCAAACTATCGCCACCGCCAAAATGGACGTGCATATCCCACAGAGCGGGCATCACGAATTTTCCTTTAGCCGAAATCGTCTGACTGGCTTTATATTTACTCAGTTCGGCAGGCGAACAAACATTAATAATCTCGCCTTTATCAACTACAACTACCTTATTATTAACAAGTTTCCCTGTCTGAATATCAATAATATTGGCATTTATAATGACTAAATCCACTTTACTTTGAGCGATACAAAGTGAGGATACGAATAAAAGAAAGAAGCTTATCAGCGTAGTTTTTTTCATTTTGATAGATGAATATTGTCCAAATTAAAGATAAAAAAACATCGTCTCTGTTGAGACGATGTTCTGTAACTACTATTTCGCAGAGAATTTATACGAAGTAGTTGATTGATAAACCTCATCAGGACGTAAAACCGTAGTCGGAAAGTGCGGTTTATTTGGCGAATCTGGAAAATGTTGGGTTTCAATGCAAAAAGCAGAACGACGACCATAAGTAGCTCCACCTTTGCCAATGATGTCACCTTTCAAATGATTAGCAGAGTAAAATTGCATTCCTGGCTCAGTTGTAAAAACCTCCATCACACGCCCAGTTTTAGGTTCATATACTTCAGCAGCGAGTCTTAAATCTGAACTTGTATCTGTTAGCACATAGCAATGGTCGTAGCCACTTCCCAATACAATTTGCTCATACGAAGTATCATTGATTCGCTCTCCAATAGTATGTTTTTCAGTAAAATCAAAGGGAGTTCCCGCAACTGGTCGTAATTCACCCGTTGGAATTACAGTCGCATCAACTGGCAAGAATTTGTCTGCGTGCAAAATTACTTCGTGGTCAAGCACGTCGGCTTGGTTTACTTGCAAAAACATCGCCTAATTTAAAAGCGAAAGTACTTGCTATAAAGGTTTTGATGAAATCTTTTCTGTTCATTGGTT
>JALQYE010000323.1 GCA_023254245.1 Emticicia sp. | reverse complement strand
ATATCTTAATTCTAAATTCTTTTTCACAGAGTTTCTTCTTAAATCCAAGAAACGGTATTTCATTCTAATATCATCACCGCCATCTGTATCATCTTGTATAGTGAATGGAGGAACAATAGATGCATTTAATATTTTAAAAGAGCTTACTTTAATTTCAATTTCACCAGTGGGAATATTGGTGTTTTTATTTGAACGCTCAATCACTGTTCCTTTTACCTGCAAAACAAATTCACGACCAAGTGGCTGTGCATCTAATTGTGATTGTAATTCTTCGCCCAATAACAATTGTGTAATACCATAACGGTCTCTAAGGTCCACAAAAGTAATGGCGCCAAATTTACGAATGGTCTGAACCCAGCCTGCTAGGGTTACTTCTTGGCCCACAAATTGGATATTTAAGGCGCCGCAATGGTGTGTACGATACATATAGAACTATTGAAATATGATAGGTCTGCAAATATAACCCAATTCCGAGAAAAACCCCATCTTTGCGCTATGAGTGCTAGTACTATTTCTCCCAATTTTAGACGTATTGTTCTATCTGGATATTTCTTTCTAACAGGCATTTGTTTTGCAAGCTGGGCAAGCCGTATTCCGGATATTAAAATGCAACTAGGACTGAGTGATGGAGCATTTGGAGGGTTATTATTTTTTCTGCCAATTGGCTCATTTTTAGGAATCCCGGTTTCGGGTACTTTAACTGCTAGATATGGAAGTAAAAAAATTGTCTCCATTGCAGCGATCATTTATCCATTATGTTTGGTGGCTTTAGGTTTTGCAAACACGACCACAATTTTAGCAATTACTTTATTTTTCTTTGGTATGGCAGGGAATATGTTCAATGTCTCTGTTAACACACAAGCAGCAGCGCTGTCTAAATTATTTGATAAAAGTATTACTTCAAGGTTTCATGGTTTTTGGAGTTTAGCAGGTTTTTCAGGTGGTGTATTAGGAGGATTTTTTGTTGCACATACAATATCTCCTTTGCAACAATTTATTGCAGTAGCCATTGTTGGTTGGATATTTTTATTTTTCACACATAGTTATTTAATGCCTGGAGAGCCCAATAAAAATCATGTGGCTAAATTGTGGACCAAGCCAAGTCCATTGATGTGGCAATTTGGTTTAATTGCATTCAGTAATATGATCTGTGAGGGAATGATGTTTGATTGGAGTGGTGTGTATTTCCAAGATGTGGTAAAAGCAAGTGCAGAGTGGAGAACTACAGGATATATTTGTTTTATGGGTAGTATGACTACTGGTAGAATGTTCTCAGACAATTTGATTAATTATTGGGGTGCAAGAAAACAATTAGTGTTAAGTGGATTGGTGGTTACTTTTGGTTTAATTATTGCAACTATTTATCCTAGTTTATTTGTAAGCTCTATAGGATTTATGTTAGTAGGATTTGGAGTCTCTAGTGTTATACCAACCATTTATGGAACAGTTGGTAAGACAACAGAGCCCAGCCAAGTGAGTATTGCATTAGCATCTGTATCTTCTGTAGGATTTTTTGGCTTCTTAATTGGCCCACCCATTATTGGATTTTTATCTCAAGCCATAGGTTTAAGATGGGCCTTTTTAACAGTGGGCACATTAGGTATCATCACTGCCCTTAGAGCCAATCAATTAAAGAAATACTTATAAAGTAAGTGGTTCTTTTTGATGTCTAGGTTTATACCATAAATAATAATATCCAAGAATTAATACGCCAGTTACAAAAGGTATCATTGCCAAATGTTTGACAGTGGTGCCCAAAACAATTTGGTTGTCTACTTCAAAAAACTCACTACACATCCAAAAAGAATTGGCACTAATCCAAACAGTGATAGCAAGGTTATGGCATAGTTCAGAAACTATTTGTCTGGTTCTCCAAGCAATAATGATAGAAATTGCTAAAGTAGGTATGATCATTATGATACCTAATGGCTTCCAAAACATACACCACGCAATATCTTTAAATAACCAAAATACAATATGCAGATTTTCCATCTTTCGATAAGCGATGGGAATATTATAAAATTCGTTTTTGTTACTTGACATAGTTAAGTTTTTAAAATGCTTTCAAATCTTTTTATATCGGCTTCGGTATCTATTGCTTTTCCGTTTTCAATATACTCAATTAATTGTTTCGAAAAATAAGGTGCCAAAGAACAACCCTTTGTGCCCATGCCATTACATATCGCTATACTTGGGAAGCTAGGATGTACGCCCACAAATGGCCTTCTTTCGGTATTGGCTGGCCTAATTCCTGTAATATGATCTACAATGGTGTACGGGACTT
>JALQYE010000322.1 GCA_023254245.1 Emticicia sp. | reverse complement strand
CTTTTGATGAAGCACGCTTGATAGCATTTTCAACGTTTGCTTTTGGCATATTGGCTGCCTTAGCATTCTGAATAATCGCACGCAAACGAGAGTTACTGTTTGGGTCTGGCCCTGCTGATTTTACTGCAATCGCAATATCTTTACCAATTCGTGTAAAAGTTTTTGCCATTTGCCCCCAACGCTTCATTTTGCGGGCTTTTCTAAATTCAAACGCTCTTCCCATTATTTATGAAAATTCTAATATTTTGTATGTCTTAATTTTGCTGCGAAATTATGAAATTTTACGCAAAAACACACAAATATATTTTTAGTCGATAGTCCACAGTCTTCGGTCCACAGTTGGCAATAGTTTGAAAGTAAAGATAGCCTACTGAAGACTGCAAACGGGTAATTACTTGGTTCGATAGGGCAAACTCTTAGCTACCTGATTGAGCAGGCTCGTAGAAAGCTGGTGCGGCGTATCCATTCGATTATTTGGTTGATTCGAAAGAGCCGTTGACCAAACCAATTCGCCACTGGCTGCATCAAAAAGTTTTACATCGGTTTCTACACCATCGTTGAAACGAGTATTATTCATCATTACGGGCGAGATTGACATCGAGCGGTCGGTTGGGCGACTGATTTTTATAATCAATTCGCCAAAAATAACGGCATCAACATCTAAAAGTTTGGCCAAATCGGCTTTATTCTGAAACTTAACATCTTCTAAACGAATACCATTTGCTGCCAAAACCTTGTTGGTGCGAGTAAAGTCCTGAAAAGCAATTTCGTAACGGCCCTTTTCTACTTGTTTCGCAATATTCATAAAGAGTTCTTTTTGAGCATCAAGACTTGCCTCTTGCTCTTGTTTGCTGAAAGGGCGTCTTACCTGCTGAACTGCATTTCCTTTTGCCTGTTTTGAGTAGTCGAGTGGGTTTTGAAACTGAACCCCAAAAGGCAAAATGGCTATTTTTTTATGTGTATTTTTGATTGTAGCGAAGTTTTCGGCAACAAAATCTTTTGACGAAGCACAACCCGATAAAATCAAGGCAAAAACTCCAAGTATCAAAATGCTTTTATTTATGCTGAACGTTTTCATTTTTAAAATTGGTTTTATGGTGGAAGGAAGGCTTCGATTGGAGCGGAGTCTTCCTTAGTGAGACCCTTCTTTGTTATTAATGAAATTTATGACTCAAAAGTTGTATAAAAAAATAAATAATTGAAGCCAGCCTTTGCAGCGTAAAATCATACATATTGATATGGACGCATTTTTTGCGTCGGTTGAACAACGTGATTTTGTAGAATTACGTGGGAAACCCGTGGCCGTTGGTGGAAGTAGCGAGCGTGGTGTGGTGGCAGCCGCCAGCTACGAAGCTCGAAAATTTGGCGTTCGCTCTGCTATGTCTTCACGAATTGCCAAACAAAAATGCCCAAATCTGATTTTTGTAAAGCCTCGTTTTGAAGTTTATAAGCAGGTTTCGAGAGAAATCCGTGAGATTTTTCTCGAATACACGCCTTTAGTTGAACCGCTTTCGCTTGATGAAGCTTATTTAGATGTAACCGAAAACTTGAAAGGAATTTCGACTGCCACCGAGATAGCCCAAGAAATAAAAGTCAGAATCAAAGAAAAAACTACGCTAACGGCTTCGGCGGGAGTTTCGGTCAATAAATTTTTGGCAAAAATTACCTCCGATTATCGGAAACCCGATGGACTTTTTGTGATAAAACCTTCACAAGCTGAGGCTTTTGTAGAAACGCTCGAAATTAGCAAATTCCATGGAATTGGCAGGGTTACGGCCGAAAAAATGCACAAAATGGGCATTTTTACAGGAAAAGATTTACGAGCGAAAAGTGTGGAGTTTTTGGTCAATAATTTCGGGAAAGTGGGGCGGTATTACCATGATATTGCTCGTGGAGTTGATAATCGAGCGGTAAACCCCGATAGTATCAGAAAATCGGTAGGTGTAGAAAACACATTCGACCGAGATTTGACCGAACCCGACGACCTTTATCTCGAACTCGATGATATTATAGAGCAACTTTGGCGAAGAATGCAGCGAGCCAATGCTTTCGGTAAAAGTATTACGCTAAAAATAAAATTTGCCGATTTTGAGAGCATTACTCGCAGTCGCACGACGCAAATTGCAGTTTTTGAAAAAGATTTTTTGGCGAAAATCGCTTACGAAATGCTCAATAACTTACTTCCGATTCCCAAAGGTGTTCGCTTGATGGGCGTATCTTTCTCAAATCTCGAATTTGCCGACGAAATGATTGGGCGTCAGCTTACGTTGAGTTTCTGATTCTTTGCTCAAAATCTTCGAGTTTTAAATCTAAACCATTTAATTTGTG
>JALQYE010000321.1 GCA_023254245.1 Emticicia sp. | reverse complement strand
ATGATAAAGTATTTTGCCATACCCATTGGTACTCATAAACCGACCTTGATTCCGAGCCATTATTGAAGCTACCCTCAATGTATTCTGGATTTGCACGACCAATGTTCAACTCTCTTTGAGTTGTAATATCAATACCTAAGCTGGTTTTTGCAGTTAAGAATGGAAGAATATCATATTCGCCATAAACATTACCGAAGCCTCTCAAACGGTATCTTCTGTTGTCAGCCGCACGAGCAAGTGTTGCATAAGGGTTTGAGTTATTACCTAAGTTAGCACCACGAGAGCCTGAATAAAAACCTGCTATGTCATAAACTGGCAATAAAGGGTGGTGTTTGTAAGAACCCGAAACTGCGTTTTGCTCTTCGTTGTTGTTAAATCCACCTTTACGATTATCAAGCGATACCGTAAAGTTTTCACCGATTCTCAACTTCTTGTTGATAGCCGAAAACTCTGTGTTTGAGCGTAAAGTGTAGCGGTCATAACCGATAAACTTCACCACGCCATCTTGTGAAAAATAACCTACTGATAAGGCATAACGGCTATTTTCTGAGCCACCACTGGCCGATAATTGGTAGTTTTTGATTGGTGAAGTTTGTGTTACTTCTTTCCACCAGTTGGTATCTGCTGATTTTGTAATGGCATAAATATTATCAGGAGTTAAGGAGTAAAGAGCAGGATTTGTATTGGCAGCACCCTCTTTTCCTGCACTCGGAAATACGTAGGCAGGAATGGTTACTTCGCCATTCGGGCCAAAAGTATATTGTCCGTGTGAAGGAGTTTTTCCCGCATATTTATCTGCTAAATATAGGTATTGACCTAATTCTTTAGCATTTAAAGCTTGTACATCATTAGATACTTTTTGTGAACCGTAGTAAGCCGAGAAGTTAATTTTTGCTGGTCCTATTTTACCTTTGCGAGTAGTGATGATTACAACGCCGTTGGCCGCACGAGAACCATAAATTGAAGAAGCCGAAGCATCTTTCAAGATTTGGATAGTCTCAATATCATTTGGGTTTAAGTTACCTTGATTTTCGGTTGGTACACCGTCAATGATAAATAGTGGGTCGTTATTACCAATTGTACCAAAACCACGAATACGAACGGTTGCATTACCACCTGGCGTTGCATCATTTACAATATTCAAACCCGAAGCACGGCCTTGAAGTTGTTGTGCAAATGTAGTTGCTGGTACAGACTGAAGTTCTTTAGCGTTTACCGTTGTAACTGCTCCTGTAATATCTCTCTTAGATTGTGTGCCGTAGCCTGTTACTACTACCTCATCTAAATTTGCAGCATCTTCTTCCATCGAAACATCAATGGTGCTTTGTCCGCTCAATTTTACCTCTTGGTTTTTGTAACCAATTGAGCTAAATACTAAAATACCACCCGAATTAGGTACGCTAATTTTAAAATTTCCACTTGCATCACTAATACTACCAGTGTTGGTGCCTTTTACTGTAATACTTGCTCCAGGTAGGCCTTCTCCCTTAGAGTCACTGACCTTTCCTGTCACTGATTTTTGTGCAAAAGCCACCACTGACATAAGCAACAGTAGCCCGCAAAACAGAGTCCCTTTGATGGGAACAAAGTAATTTTGTTTCATAGTTCAGATTTTAGTTAAGAGTAAATAAAGAATTGGTTAAAAATTAAATATGTAAAAAAGAAAACACAAAAGTATTTCAGTACAGCTGATAGCTGTAAAGTTTATAACTCTACCAGCACTGATTCTGGGAGGCTATATTTAATTTTAATCAATAATAGGTACAGTAGTTTTAGCTTTAATTCCTTTAACCCGAAGAAGTGAGTTTGGGGATATTACTTGTGTTGCTCTTGATAATAAAGAAGAGCTAATGGTTTCGATGATAAGGATACTATACTTAGTAGTATTCACTATCGTAATCTTATAGATGGGAAGTGTAAAGAAAAAATTATATTTATAATCGCTATAATGCAATAATAATCATTCGATAAAAGCTTTGCAAGTATTTCTTAATATTTTTATGTTTTTAGAAGTATAAATTAAAAAATATTATTAATCCTTGTGTTTGAGCGAGCATAAGGTAAAAATGACCATAAAGTCAGCCTTTTTGGGTTATAGCAGAAGGGAGAGATTAGAGGCAGCTATACAAAAAAGCAAAAACGTCATGCAGAGTATTCCGCATGACGTTTTTGCTTCTTGATAGATTATTCTAAATAAATTAGAATTAATATCCAGGGTTTTGCTTTAAGATGTCGGCACCTGTCAAGTCAATTTGAGCTTGAGGGATTGGCAATAAAGCATGTTTAGCTTGGTATGTTGCACCTGCACCTAAAGTATTTGGCAAGAACT
>JALQYE010000320.1 GCA_023254245.1 Emticicia sp. | reverse complement strand
TCGCCCCAGTGATTTCTTTTTGGCGAAAGTTACAAAATAATATTAATTAATTTATTCTTGATACTTAAGCGTAAATAGGCTATAATATTTGTTCCGCCAGGTACAGTTGATTTTAATGAAAAACTAACCATGTAAATTCCTGATGATGCAAGTGTCGTTGTATAAATTTGAGCTCCATTACTACTTCCAAAAACGCTTGAGTTACTTGGTGTACCACTAACCGTAGCAGCATCTACGACAATTGATGCAGAACTTGCTGCACTTGGCGTTGTCCATGAAGTATTAAAGTTAGTACCATCCACTTTTGTTAAAACTTGCCCCGTTGTTCCACCACTTGGCACGCCTACTCCTGCTGAACCTGTAGCTCCTGTTGCTCCCACCGGACCAGCCGACCCTGTCACTCCGTTTGCTCCATTCGCCCCCGTTGGCCCTGTTGCCCCAATCGGTCCAGCAGCCCCCGTTGCTCCATTAACTCCATTAGTGCCATTCGCCCCCGTTGGCCCTGTTGCCCCATTAGTTCCATTCGTACCAGTTGCACCAGTTAGTCCAGCAACTCCTTGGATACCTTGTAAACCCGTTGGTCCTGTTGCCCCATTAGTTCCGTTCGCTCCTGTTGCCCCCGTCGGTCCAGTAACTCCTTGGATACCTTGTAAACCCGTTGGTCCTGTTGCCCCATTAGTTCCATTAGTGCCATTTGCTCCCGTAGCCCCCGTCGGTCCAGCAACTCCTTGGATACCTTGTAAACCCGTTGGTCCAGTAGCTCCATTAGTTCCGTTCGCTCCTGTTGCCCCCGTCGGCCCAGCAACTCCCTGAATCCCTTGTAAACCTGTAACCCCAGTAGCTCCATTTGCACCAGTTAAACCAATCGGACCCGTAGCTCCTGTAATTCCTTGAATACCTTGTGGTCCTGTAGCTCCTGTAACCCCAGGTGTACCGCTTGTAGCAGCATATAGTGCATAAGGCACACTCATCATTTGTGTTGTTCCGAGATTAATATAGCTTGTGCCTCCAGCAGGGTCTAATTCTACTTGTAGAAATTTTGTTCCAATTGCCCAGTTTATTCCCAAAAAAGTGCCTATTTGTGGCGTTCCGTTCCCAATAGTCAAGGTAAATAACCCAAGTGCAGAGGTAGTAGTCGTATGAGTCTCTACATACACTGCCGAACCTGAAGGACTACCATTTAGAATACTGAACTTGACTGAAATATTCTGACTAACAAGTGCATTACCAGCTCCATTTCGAGCAATAGCTTGATATGGAATACCCTGTGGGGCTTGCGTGAGTGCAATAAAGGAAATAAATAAAAAGAAGAAAGTTAGTATATGTTTTTTCATGACATTAAGATACAGGGAGACATATGGAGGTTTTTCAGGAATACCCAACAAAATTATACTTTTTATTACCAATACCAATTACTATTGGGGCATTTCTTATTGAGTGGTCAAAGCTTAGAAAATGTTGCCTTTTTAGCTTAAAAAGCATTTCTTTCGATGTTATTATTTCTTAAATAATGTAGTTTTGGGTTTGAATAAAACAAGAATTTATCTTTAAATACATTTTTAATGTCCAAAACACTCATTATCATACCGTGTTATAACGAAGAGGAGTCCATCGGAACTTTGCTTAAAGAGCTGCTGGAAATCGGAAACTCATTGTTTGAAATTGTTGTGATAAATGATGGCTCGATTGATAAAACTGCCGCAGTTGTGAGTCAATATAATAATGTAGCTTTAGTCAGCTTACCTGTCAATTTGGGCATTGGGGGGGCTGTTCAGACAGGTTTTAAATATGCTCTTGAAAATAATTTTGATATAGCGGTTCAGGTCGATGGTGATGGGCAACATCCACCAGTTGAGATAAGTAAGTTACTTAACGTGTATCAGGAAACACAATGCAATATCGTAATTGGTTCAAGGTTTATTGCTAAGCAAGGTTTTCAATCTTCGGGTTTGAGAAGAATGGGAATTTTTTATCTTCGTTGGCTTAATAAAATATTTACTCAAATAGATATCTACGATATAACTTCTGGTTTTCGACTTTTTGATAAAAAAGCTATTGAGTTGGTATCCCGAAACTACCCCGATGAATATCCAGAACCAGAATCATTGGTTATTTTTGCAAAAGCTGGATTTTCGATTGTAGAAACACCTGTAATTATGAAATCTCGACAAAGTGGAAAATCTTCTATTCGGTATTTTTCACAACTATATTACATGATAAAAGTAACTATTGCTATGTTTTTTTCTTACATTCGGAAAGTAAAATAACGCAATTATGCAGAAAATACAGATTATTATCATTTTTATTAATAGCCTTTTGTTATTTTACAT
>JALQYE010000031.1 GCA_023254245.1 Emticicia sp. | reverse complement strand
AGCATTTCTTCTCCGAGAGGCTGGTACGATGCAGGAGATTACAATAAATATATCGTAAATTCAGGAATTACAACGGCTACATTACTTTCAGTTTATGAAGATTATCCTGAGTTTTTCAAGAATTTTGAGGTCAATATTCCTGAGAGTAATAATAAGGTTCCAGATATACTGGATGAAATTTTGTGGAATTTACGATGGATGCTAACCATGCAAGACCCCAATGATGGCGGCGTATACCATAAATTGACAAATCCTTCGTTTGATGGTATGTTCATGCCTGATGCAGCAACTAAGCTACGTTATGTGATTCAGAAAAATACTATTGCAACCTTGGATTTTGCGGCTGTTATGGCACAAGCAAGTCGAATTTTACGGACTTACAAGAAAGAACTCCCAGCTTTGGCCGATTCTTGTTTAAATGCTTCGATAAAAGCATGGAAATGGGCCAAAGAAAACCCGAAAGTTGTCTATCGTCAGAATGAAATGAATAAAACATTTGACCCTGATATTGTTACGGGTGGATATGAAGATAGAAACGATACGGATGAATGGATTTGGGCTGCTACCGAACTCTATATTACAACTAAAGACGATAATTACTATAAAGCCGTTGAGCTTTATCCCGACAAACCATTTTCAATTCCAACTTGGAATCAGGTACAATTATTAGCTTATTATTCACTGCTCAGAAATGAGAAAAATCTAACATCTCTTTCCCAAAAAGATATTTCAACTCTTAAACAAAAACTCACAGTCTTTGCCGATGAACTTTTATTAGGAGTTGAAAATCAGGCGTTTAATACCGTAATGGGTAAAGCTGCCAAAGATTTTATGTGGGGTAGTAGCTCTCACTCAGCCAACCAAGCCATTGCACTTTTACAGGTTTACCGAATTAATGCCGATAAAAAATATTTGGTCGGAGCAATGAGCAATTTAGATTATCTTTTGGGCAGAAACGCAACTGGTTACTCGTTCTTAACTGGTTTTGGAAGTAAGCAAGTAATGTTTCCTCATCATCGCCCATCGGAAGCTGATGGTATCAAAGAACCTGTACCAGGTTTACTTTCGGGTGGGCCAAATCCAGGTCAACAAGATAAATGTGAAGGGTATCCGACTAAAATTGCTGATGAGTCATTTTTAGATGTAACTTGCTCGTACTCAACCAACGAAATTGCTATTAACTGGAACGCTCCAATGGTTTATTTAGCGGCTGCAATCGAAGCTTTACAGAAGAAATTTTAAATTCAATAATCCTTTTAACCATAATTTCTATGAAAAATCTTGTTATTTGGTTTACAGTAGCTTTTTTTACACAATGTGTTGTTTTTGCTCAAGAAAAAGTGAGCAAATCAGAAGTTTTTAAATGGGATGATTTGGCCGTTGTAAAAAGACCACAAGGCGAAGCTCGTTTAATTTTAGAGGGTTCAACGCCGCATTTCAAACTTTTTAAGATTCATGCAACAACCGTTTTTCCGAAAGGAAGAATGAGAAAAGAGGCATATACTCAAGAAAACGAAGAATTAATTATAGTTAAAGAAGGAGAATTGACGGTAACGATTGAAGGTAAAACCAAGGTACTTAAAGCTGGTGGCATTGCTCTTATCATGTCGGGTGATATGCGTGAAACCGTCAATTTAAGTGAGGCAAATACCACCTATTATGTGTTTCAGTACAAAAAAGATACAGTTGATATTGAAAGAGGTAAAAAAGCAGGTGGCTCAATTTTGATGAATTGGGAAGAAACCACTTTCAAACCGCATGACAAAGGCGGTCGTAGAGATTTTTTTAATCGTCCAACAAGTATGAGTAAGCGTTTTGAAATGCACACTACAACCCTCAACGAAGGACTTATGAGTCATGATGCACATCAACACAAAGCGGCCGAAATTATACTTTTGGTTAATAGTCAAGCCAACGAAAAAGAAAGTAAAGCTCAAGAAATTATCAACGGTGCATGGCATGATTCAAAAGTAGGAGATATAATTTTTCTACAATCAAACGATTGGCATGGTCTAAAAAATGTTGGTAAAGGTACTTGTACGTATTTTGCCTTTCAGTTCGAATAAAATAAAGCTGATTACTGATAGGCAATTCGTCGCATAAAAGTATTAGTTGGTCTAACCCAACTTATTTATAACTAAATGTTTAGATAGATTTAGGCTTACATTACTATTCAACCTAATTTGGAAAAATGAAACGAAGAACTGCACTCAAAAATGTGTTGTTTTCTACCGCAGGTATGCTTACACTACCTGCGTGGGGAAATGCTTGGAATTCGAGTACATTCACTCATAATGCTTCACTTTTCACTAAGAATCAAGCCGAAATACTTGATATATTGGTCGATGCTCTAATTCCAAGTTCTGAAATCATTGGGGCTAAAGATTTAGGAACATCGGCTTTTATTAATCGGATGTTGACTGATTGTTATGAAACAGAAGTGCAAGAAAGTTTTAAAATAGGCTTGGAAACCGCAAATAAGCTGGCAAAAGAATCTTTCTCAAAACCATTAACTGGCTGCGATAAAACCCAGTGTAACAACCTTCTAATCAAACTCTCAAATACTACTGACCCTCAGCAGAAAGATTTTTTTTCGCTGCTAAAACAGTTAACAGTACTGGCTTATACAACATCAGAGTATGTTCTCACGAAACATTATAACTATGTAATGGCCCCTGGTCATTATTATGGTTGTGTAAATGTTTAATTTGCCAATTAGCTGTTAGCTCTTAACGATTAGCTTTTTGAAAAGTTTTGTTTTTGTTGTAACTATTTGATAACCAGTCAATTCAAGCTAAAAGCTAATCGCTGACAGCTAAAAACTAAAAAATATGAGTTTTCTAAACATAGATTCGGTAAAAGCTCGTACTTACGATGCAATTGTTATTGGTTCGGGAATAAGTGGAGGTTGGTCGGCTAAAGAACTGTGCGATAAAGGCCTTAAAACATTAGTTTTAGAGCGTGGGCGTGATGTAAAGCACGTGATTGATTATCCTACGACAATGAAAAATCCATGGGAGTTTGAGCATCGTGGCCAAGTTCCGCTCGAAATACGCAATCAGTACCCAGGTGGACGAATGAGTTTTATGCGTGAAGAAACTATGCACTGGGCTATTAAACCAAACGAACAACCTTATATTGAAGAACAACCCTTCCAATGGACTCGTGGCTATCATGTTGGTGGAAAATCTTTACTTTGGGCAAGACAAACGCAACGTTGGTCTGATTTAGATTTTGAAGGCCCAAAACGAGATGGTTTTGCTGTTGATTGGCCAATCAGATATGCAGACTTAGCTCCGTGGTATAGTCATGTCGAGAAATTTGCAGGAATTTCGGGTAATAAAGATAATTTACCACAATTACCCGATGGCGAATTTTTACCCGCATTTGAAATGAGTTGTGTCGAACAACATTTTAGGGATGTAGTTGGTAAAAACTACAAAGACCGCCCAATTATTCATGGCCGTTGTGCTCATGTAACTGAGCCTCAACAAATTCATCTCGACCAAGGCCGTGCATCTTGCCAAAACCGAAATTTGTGTAATCGTGGTTGTCCGTATGGTGGATACTTTAGTAGTAATTCTTCTACCTTACCTTGGGCTATGAAAACTGGAAAAATGACTCTTCGACCGCATTCTGTTGTTCATTCTATTATTTATGATGACAAAAAACAAAAAGCAACGGGCGTTAGGGTAGTAGATGCTCATACAAAAGAAGTGATTGAGTTTTACGCAAAAATTATTTTTGTCAATGCTTCGGCACTTAATTCTAACCTTATTTTGTTAAATTCAATCTCCAATCGCTTTCCGAATGGTATTGGTAATGATAGTGGCACTCTCGGAAAGTATGTGGCTTGCCATAATTACAGAGGAAAACTAAGTGCCGATGTGGAAGGGTTCTTAGATAAACGAACCGACGGAAAAAATCCAAGTAATGCTTATTTACCGAGATTCCGAAACCTATACAAACAGGAGACTGATTTTTTGAGAGGATATTCTGTCGGTATCGGAAGTGGGCGAGGGTTAGTTCAAAATAGTAATGGTGTTGGTGAAGAATTAAAACAAAATTTATTGAACCCAAAACTTGGAAATTGGAGCATTAGTAGCTGGATGCAAGGCGAAACAGTTCCAATTGAAAGTAATCATGTTAGGCTTCACGAAACTCTGAAAGACCAGTATGGTATACCTCAATTAGTTACTTCAGTAACTTGGACTGAAAATGATGATAAAATGGTGAATGACTATATCAGAGAAATGACGGAAATGTTTACCTTAGCAGGCTTTAAAAATGTTAGGGGCGGCGATTCTCATTCAAAACCTGGGTCAGATATTCATGAAATGGGCGGTGTAAGAATGGGTAATGACCCAAAAACTTCGATGCTAAATAAATGGAATCAATTACATGCTTGTAAAAATGTATTTGTTACTGACGGAGCTTGTATGACCTCTACAAGTACACAAAATCCTTCATTGACATATATGGCATTTGCTGCTCGTGCAGTTGATTATGCCGTGAAAGAATTAAAAAAATATAACTTATAGTTGTACATTTTCTGAATAGTGGCTCAAATTTTAACCTCTAAACAATCAATAATGAAAAAACTTACATTTTTTACCCTGCTAATTATGCTCGCATTTAATCAAGATATTTTTGCCCAACCAAGTAGCAAAAATATTTATACATATCCGTTTGGAGTGCAAGCATATACCTTTAGAAATCATTTCCCGAAAGATGTTGCTGGAACGTTGGATAAAATCCAGAAAATGGGTATTACTGAAATTGAAACAAGCGGTGCCAAAGGAGTTACCGACGAAGAGTATAAAAAAATGTGTGATGCTCGTAGTATTTCAATTCCTTCAATTGGAGCTGGGTATGACCAATTAGAAAAACTTTCAATGGATATTGTCACAAAAGCTAAGACTTTTGGAGCTAAGTACGTTATGTGTGCTTGGATACCGCACAAAGGCGATAATTTTACGATTGAAGATGCTCAAAAAGCAGTTGAAGTATTCAATAAAGCAGGTAAGTTTCTGAAAGATAACGGCCTAACTTTTTGTTATCACCCACACGGGTATGAGTTTCGTCCTTACGAAAACGGTACTTTGCTTGATTATATCTTCAAAAATACCAACCCAGAATATGTATCATTTGAAATGGATGTTTTGTGGGTGCTTCATGGTGGCGGAGACCCAGTGGGCCTTCTAAAGAAATACGGTAATCGCTGGAAACTAATGCACGTAAAAGATTTGAAGAAAGGAGTAAAAGGTGATTTTTCTGGCCATACTCCAGCCGAAAATGATGTAGTTTTAGGCACAGGTCAAGCAGATTGGAAGAATATTTTCAAACTATCTAAAAAAATCGGTATTAAGCATTATTTTATTGAAGACGAAAGCGAACACGAACTCGAAAACGTCCCTTTAAGTATTGAATATTTGAAGAACTTGAAATAAAAACCTGAAAAGCCAAGCATTAAGTTTGGCTTTTTCGTTTTTCATATTTAAGAAAAATTCAACAAGTGCAAGGAAACAATATTCTCAATGCAGATTTACAGTCCTAAAATATGTTAGACAATTAAAGTTTTTTCATAAATTGAACTCAAAACCAATTAGCTTCACCAAACCCTCAAAAACACATGAAAATTAAAGTTTTTAGTATAATCTTCTCATTATTAAGTATTAGCGGTTTTGCTCAAAATTATAGCCCGAAGCTTTTCGATAGCATGAAATGGCGAATGATTGGCCCTCATCGTGGCGGTCGAACGGTTGGGGCAGTGGGTGTTCCACAAAAGCCTAATGTTTTTTATATTGGCGTAAACAACGGTGGTGTCTGGAAAACCACCGATTACGGTCGTACATGGTTTCCTATTTTTGATGACCAACCAACGGGTTCGGTGGGCGATGTAGCCGTTGCACCCTCAAATCCGAATGTTATTTATGTGGCTTCGGGCGAAGGGATTCAACGACCCGATTTATCAGTAGGAAATGGGGTGTATAAATCTACCGATGAAGGTAAAACTTGGATAAATACAGGTTTGAAAGATGGTCAACAAATTGGAGGTTTAGCTATTGACCCAACTAACGAAAATCGAGTTTTTGCTGCTGTTTTGGGGCATCCGTATGGGCCAAATACCGAAAGAGGGGTTTATCGAACAACCAATGGCGGTAAAACATGGGAGCGAGTGCTGTACAAAGATGAAAATACAGGAGCAATTCAGGTAACGATTGACCCGAAAAATCCAAACATTGTTTATGCAGACCTATGGGCGGCACGTCAAGGGCCGTGGGAGAATGGTGCTTGGCAAGGGCCTGAAAGTGGTTTGTATAAATCGACGGATGGTGGAACAACATGGAAAAAACTTACAAAAGGGCTTCCAACTTACGAGCAGGGTTTAGGTAGAATTGGGTTTTGTATTGCTCCAAGCGACCCTTCAAGAATGTACGCAACGGTTGACTCTCCTGAAGGTGGAGGGGTTTTCAAATCAACCGATGCAGGTGAGTCTTGGACACTTGTAAGCCAAGACCCAAGAATTTGGGGACGTGGCAGTGATTTTGCCGAAGTTAAAGTACATCCTACAAACCCAGACATCGTTTTTAGTGCAGATGTTGATACTTGGAAATCGGAAGACGCAGGTAAAACCTGGACAGCTTTCCGTGGGGCTCCTGGTGGAGATGATTATCATCGACTTTGGATTAATCCGAATAACCCCGATATTATGCTTTTGGCAGCCGACCAAGGTGCAATTATCACAGTCAATGGTGGACAAACCTTTTCTTCTTGGTACAATCAGCCAACTGCACAGTTTTATCATGTAAGCACTGATAATGCATTTCCGTATAATGTTTATGGTGGGCAACAAGAAAGTGGTTCGGTCGGTATTGCTTCTCGTGGAAACGATGGAATTATAACTTTTAGAGATTGGCATCCTGTTGGAGTAGAAGAATACGGTTATATAGCAGCCGACCCGCTCGACCCGAATATTATCTATGGCGGGAAAATTACAAAATATGATAAACGAACAGGCCAAACACAGAATATTGCTCCCGAAGCAGTGCGTTCGGGCAAGTATCGTTTTATTCGCACAGCCCCAGTGTTGTTTTCTCCAGTTGATAAAAAATCTTTATTTTTTGCGGGAAACGTTTTGTTTAAAACAAAAAATGGGGGTGATTCATGGGAGATTATTAGTCCAGATTTGACCCGTGAAAGCTATGATAAACTTCCCGTAAGTTTCAATGTTTTTGGCACTGACGCTATGAAGAAAATGCCTCGTCGTGGGGTAATTTATGCGGTTGCTCCATCACCAAAAGATATTAACGTCATTTGGGCTGGAACAGACGATGGTTTGATTCATATTACAAAAGATGGCGGCAAAACTTGGCAAAATGTAACGCCCCCAACCCCTAAAGGAGAACAAGAAGATTTCTGGATTTGGTCGAAAATCTCACAGATTGATGCGGGTCAATTTGATAAAAATGTAGCGTATGTGGCAGTGAATAGAATCCGACTCGATGACCAACGTCCGCATATTTTCCGTACAAAAGATGGCGGTAAAACTTGGGAAGAAATTGTAAAAGGCCTTCCAAATGAGCCAATTAATACTGTTCGTGAAGACCCTTCTCGTAAAGGGCTGCTGTTTGCTGGTTCCGAAAATGCAGTTTATGTATCGTTTGATGATGGCGAAAATTGGCAATCTCTCAGACTCAATATGCCAGCAACAAGTATCAGAGATTTGGTAGTTAAAGACGATGATATTGTAGTGGGTACACACGGGCGTAGTTTTTGGATTTTAGACGATATTACGCCATTACGTCAAGTTTCGGAAGAGGTGGCAAAAAGCGATGTATTTTTATTCAAACCACAAAATACTTATCGAGTACGTTGGAGTACATACACCGATACCCCAATAACGCAAGAAGAGCCGCAAGGACAAAACCCACCAGATGGAGCAATTATCAATTATTACTTGAAAGAGAAAATTAATAATCCCGTAGTTCTTGAAATTTTCGACTCATCAAAAAAGTTAATTCGTAAGTTTTCAAGCGATGATAAACCTTACGAATTGCCCGATTTGAATATTCCTCATTATTGGATTCGCCCACAACAAATTCTTTCAGCCGAAGCTGGTTCGCATCGTTTTATGTGGGATTTACATTATCCTCCGTTGAACCTTCCACCATCATATCCAATTTCGGCGGTTTATCAAAATACTGCTCCCGATGCTACTTCTCCGTGGGTGATGCCAGGTTATTATATTGCCAAATTGACCGTGAATGGTCAATCATTTGAGAAATCCTTTTTGGTAAAAATGGACCCTCGTGTAAAAACATCGGCGGTTGATTTAAAACTTCAGCATGACCTATCGTTGGCTTGCTATGAAGGACGATTAAAAATTCAAGCGGAGTTAGAAAAAATGAAAGATTTACGCCAGAGAATCAGAATGACTGAAGAGGGCATGAAACAGTTTGAGGCGAAAGAATCTAATTTGAAAAAGATTCAATCAGGTTTGGCTTCAGTGCATAATATTTTGCAAGATGCTGATAGTAAGCCTACTACACAAGCCGTTTTAAGTGCTAAAGAGCTATTGGCAAAATTAGAGTCTGTAATGAAGTAAAGATTATCTTATTTAGTACATTAAAGAGTTGCAATTTTTTGCAACTCTTTTTGTTTGCACGCAACCTAAGTTTTTTTTCTTACGTATAGCCTATGTTAAACATAGTACGAACCTTTATCAATTACATCTTATGAAACACTTTTCTAATCTACTGCTTGTGGCAAGTTTTGTATTTTTTATCATGGTAAGCTGTGAGAAACAAGCTTCCGAGCCAACTTATGGCATTATGGCAAAGACCACAACTCTTGGTACTGTTTTGACTAACCAACAAGGAAGAACGCTTTATTTTTTCTCTTCTGATGTTAGTGGAAATTCGACGTGTTCAGGAAACTGCCTAACCAACTGGCCAGTTTTTTATGTAGATTTAACAAGCGTTGACCCAACCTTAACAGCAACCGATTTTGGGACAATTACACGAGCAGATGGAACAAAACAAACCACTTTCAAAGGCTGGCCACTCTATACTTATAGTGGTGATGCAGCTGCTGGTGATGTAAAAGGTGAAAATGTTGGTAGTAAATGGTATGTTGCCAAAACAACCTATACAATTATGTTGGCCAATGCTCAATTGGTTGGGCAAGATGGCAAGCAGTATACTTCAAAATACGCCGAAGGAGCAGGCGATACACAATATTTTGTTGATGAAACGGGTCGTACTTTGTATGGTTTTGCCAATGATAAAAAGAATAAAAATAATTATACAAAATCAGATTTTAGTAATGATGGAACATGGCCAATCTTTGGGCCAGATTTAAAGGATATTCCTTCGTCACTTGATAAAAGCTTATTTGGAACAATTACAGTATTTGGGAAAAATCAGATGACCTACAAAGGTTGGCCATTATATTATTTTGGTTCTGATAATAAAGTTCGTGGAGCAAATAAAGGTGTAAGTTTCCCGAAACCAGGCATTTGGCCGATTGTAAATAAAGATACGCAAGATGCACCATTATAAGTATAATTTTAACTCTTCTTTAAAGCCATAAACAAAAACGGTCGTCAATTTTGACGGCCGTTTTTGTTTAATTATCTAATTAGTAAATTTTGATTGAACTGTATTTAGAATTTTTCTAACAAATTTTTGTTAATTGCGGTTAGTTTATATACTTGACTTCAAACCTATGAAAAACCTCATTTTAGCTTTATTTGTTATTTTCTGTTTGGCTTGCCAACAGAAAACAGAAACTTCAAGCAACTATTATCAAGAAAAATACCGCCCACAATTTCACTTTACTCCCGAAAAAGGTTGGATGAACGACCCCAACGGGCTTGTATATTATGATGGAGAATACCACTTGTTTTATCAGCACAATCCCGATAGTACAGTTTGGGGGCCAATGCACTGGGGGCATGCCATTAGCAAAGATTTAGTTAACTGGGAGCATCTTCCAATTGCATTATATCCTGATTCTTTAGGGTATATTTTTTCGGGAAGTATTGTGGTTGATGAAAATAATACTACGGGTTTTCAGACTGGTAAAGAAAAACCATTGGTGGCTATTTTTACTTACCATGATATGGTTAAAGAAAAAGCAGGAAGAAATGACCGTGAATCGCAGGGAATTGCTTACAGCTTAGATAAAGGTCGTACTTGGACAAAGTATGCTCAAAATCCAGTTATACCTAATAAAGGAGATACCGATTTTCGTGACCCAAAAGTTTTTTGGCACCAAGCGAGTAAACATTGGATTATGCCTTTAGCCGTTGGAAAGAAATTAGAAATTTTTACTTCACCAAATTTGAAAAATTGGCAAAAAGTAAGCGAATTTGGTTTAAAAGAAAGCATAAATGACGGCGTTTGGGAATGTCCAGATTTGATTTCTTTTAAAATAGAAGAAGGTACAGAAAAATGGGTTTTGATACAAAATATTGGTCGTGGTGCTATCAATGGAGGTTCGGGAACACAATATTTCGTTGGTAATTTTGATGGTAAAACTTTCACCAACGACAACTCGCCAACAACCAAACTTTGGTTAGATTATGGAGCAGATAATTATGCAGGTGTAACATGGTTTAATGCCCCTAATAATGAAAAAATCTACATCGGTTGGATGTCGAATTGGGACGATTACGCCAATATTGTACCCACATCGACTTGGCGAAGTGGTATGACAGTTCCTCGAAAATTGTCATTAATTAAAACTACCGAAGGCTATCGTTTGGCCCAATTACCTGTCAAGCAACTTGAATCTTTACGAATTTCGAATACTGATATTCCCAAACAGACAATTTCTAATACTGTTACTATCGATAACAAGTCAGCTTTAAACGAACTTGATTTATCATTTGATTTGTCTAATTCAACATCAACAGAGGTTGGCTTTATCTTATCGAATTCAAAGGGTGAAAAATTGATTGTTGGTTTAGACAAAACCTCGAAGCAAATTTTTATTGACCGTACAAATGCAGGGAAGTCTGATTTCTCTTCAAAATTTGCAAAGAAACACACAGTACCGTTTTTCGATTCAAAAGAGTTGATAATCAAGGCTTTAATTGATAAGGCTTCCATCGAAGTTTTTGTGAATGATGGAAAAATTGCCTTAACTGATTTGTTTTTCCCTACCGAAGAATATACAAAAATTGAACTTTATAGTAAAGGTGGAGATTCTGAGTTGTTGGCTGGAAGGCTATATCCATTGAAGTCAATTTGGGTTAAAAAGTAAGATTTTATAAGAGTTTTTAATTAGTTATCGTTAAAGAATAATGTCAAAGAAAAATATAGTTTGTTTTGGAGAAGTGTTGTGGGATTTACTACCATCTGGAAAAATTGCTGGTGGAGCCCCTATGAATGTGGCAGTTCATGCCAATCAACTTGGGTTAAATGCAAGTATGATTAGTGCAGTTGGAGATGATGAACTGGGTGAAGGAATCACTTCATTTTTAACTGGTAGAGGTTTATCAACTTCAACAATTCAGAAAAATGAATACCAAACGGGTATTGTAGAAGTAACATTAGATGAAAAAGGCAGTCCATCTTATACTATTATCCAACCTGTTGCTTGGGATTTTATTCGTTTGACAGAAACTGCTCAAAAAGCTGTTCAAGAAGCCAATGCGTTGGTATTTGGCAGTTTAGCTTTGCGGAATGAAATTTCAAAAAATACGCTTTTATCTTTACAATCCTTAGCAAAACTGCGTGTTTTGGATATTAATTTACGAAAACCTTTCTATACTGAATCCTTAGTTGACGAGCTTTTTGAAATTGCTGATATTGTAAAAGTCAACGACGAAGAGTTGGAAATGATTTGTGGGTGGTTTGGTCAGCACGCTGACGAGTTAACTAATGCTATCTTCATCAAAGAGCGATATAATCTTAAAGGAATAATTGTTACAAGGGGTGGTAACGGGGCTTTCTTTGTTGACGAATATAATAATATTGCAACCCATGGTGGTTTTAAGGTGTCCGTAAATGATACAATCGGAAGTGGAGACTCGTTTTTAGCCTCGTTTATTACAAAGTGGTTAAATGGTGAAACACCAGCTGAAGCTTTAAAATATGCTTGTGCTGTGGGAGCTTTTGTGGCAACTCAAAAAGGTGCAACCCCAGTAATTTCTGAAGAAGATATTTTGAAAATTATGGCATAATTTCAAAGCACAATTTTTCATATTGCTTGTCGTTAAAAAGCAATTTGGAAAATTGTGCTGCTTATTTTGTATACTGATAAGCCCAAGCAATCAAAACTAATTGTAGAGGAAGTCTCAACCACAGCAACCACTGTGGTATTTTTTTGAACTTGCCTGAGGTTGCCATGTAAATATTGGCAGGAAAAACCGCAATTAGTAGTAAAATTATTCCCCATGCCGCCAAAGGTTTAGTTTGGGTGAAAAGTAGCCCTATTCCGAGAATAATTTCTGCAATTCCGCTGATAATCACCATTTCTTCGTGATTAGGTATGTACGGTGGCATGGCTTTCATAAAAAAGTTTTTCTTTGTAAAGTGCGAAACCCCCGCAAAAACAAAAAATCCAGCCATTATATAAAGAGCTATTTTCTCCATAAGTCTCATCTTTAAATTTATTCATCGCAAATTAAGCCAAAAATTGATTTTAATAGTTTATTTTACAAATAATCTTTATTAGCAAAATAACCTATCATTATGAATAAAGTTCGTGTATTTAATTTTTTCTTCTTCTTTATTTTCCATACTTTGTGTTTTGCACAAAAAAATAAATCAGAAACTTATTTCCCTGCACCAAATAATTGGCTTTCAAAGAATCCAGTTGAGTTAGGGCTAAACCCCGAGAAACTAAAAGAAACGATTAAGTTTGCTCAAGATAATGAAATAAAAAATCCAAGAAATATGGAAGTGTCTCATTATCAGTCATTTGGTAAAGAGCCTTTTGGTTTTGCGATTGGCCCATTTGCTGAGCGAGGCGAACCCACTGGACTAATTATTTATAAAGGCTACATTGTGGCACAATGGGGCGAACCAAACCGATGCGACATGACGCATAGCGTGACTAAAAGTTTTTTATCGAGCGTTGTCGGTTTAGCAGTTGACCGAGGTTTAATCAAAAGTGTTACAGATACTGTTGCTTCTTATATTCCGCCAATTGAAGTTTATGGAAGTTCAGTTAGTCGCTCGGCAGATGAGTATGGAAAACCCGAGTTGCTCAATCTTTTCGATACACCTCATAATAGAACCATTACGTGGGATGCTCTTTTGCGTCAGACGAGCGATTGGGAAGGAACTCTTTGGGGAAAACCCGATTGGGCAGACCGCCCAGACAAAGATGCTTCAAAATGGCTAAATAGACCAAGAAATAAACAAGGAAGTGTTTATGAGTATAATGACGTAAGAGTGAATGTATTATCGTTGGCTGCATTGAGCGTTTGGCGAAAGCCTTTGCCACAGGTGTTGAAAGAAAATCTAATGGATAAAATTGGAGCATCAAACACTTGGCGTTGGACTGGCTATCGTAATTCGTGGATTGTGCTTGACGGGCAAGCGGTTCAATCGGTTAGTGGAGGCGGTCATTGGGGAGGAGGAATGTTTATCAATGCCTACGATATGGGGCGTTTGGGCTTACTTTCATTAAGTAAAGGACGTTGGAAAGACCAACAAATTTTATCTGAAAATTGGGTCAATCAAGCACTTTCGCCCACACCCGCACAACCCACGTATGGATACATGAATTGGTTTCTGAATACCGATAAAAAACTGCTGCCAAGTGCTTCAGAAAAATCATTTTATCATTTGGGAAATGGTACCAATATGATTTATGTTGACCCAGACCATGAGTTGGTCATGGTCGTAAGGTGGATTTCTACCGAGGCGATGGATGGAGTGGTCAAGAAAGTGTTAGAAGCCTTTCCAGCGAAATAAACATTGTATTTGCATTTCAAGTAACTATTCAAAATAAATTAACAATGAAAAAAATCAACCTAATTGTAGTTTTGTTTTTTATTGCCATCAGTGCATTTTCACAAACAAAAAAAGAATTTTACGAACTTCGCACCTATGAATTAAAGTTCGGAACACCTCGTTCAAACATCGAAAATTATTTTAAAAATGCTCTTTTTCCTGCTTTGAACAAATATGGAGTAAAAAATATTGGAGCATTTGGCGAAATGGGAATGTCGGACCCAGGTAAAATATATATTCTGATTCCGTATGCTTCTATTGAAGAATTTGCTGCTGTCAATGCAAAAATCAAAACCGATGAAGATTTTTTGAAGGCAACGCAAGAATATAATGCTTTACCACCCGAAAAAGCACCTTATGCACGCTATACTTCTTCAATAATGAATGCTTTTGATGGCATTCCTCAATTAGTGAAGCCAACTGCTGACCAAAAACTTTTTGAATTGCGTATCTATGAAAGTTACTCTGAAGATGCCGCTCGCAGAAAAAGAAAAATGTTTAACGATGAAGAATTAAAGATTTTTAAAGATACAAAACTTAACTCAGTTTTTTTCGGAGAAGTGATTGCTGGCGAACACATGCCATGTCTGACGTATATGTTGGCTTTCAAAAATATGGAAGAACGTGACGCTAATTGGAAAGTTTTTAGTGCCAACCCTGACTGGAAACGTATTTCAAGTGCAGCCGAATATGCTAATTCTGTTTCGCATATCATTAGAGTTTTCTTAGTGCCTTTGCCTTATACACAACTATAAGACCATGAAAAAGTATTTTATATTAATCTTCATGATGTGCTTTACATTGGTTTTGAAAGCACAGAAAGAAACCTACGCCGAAAAATTAGGTTTTCCAAAAGGAGCAAAAGTCGTAATCATGCACGTTGATGATGTTGGAATGTCGTATGATTCTAACATTGGGGCAATCAAAGCTGTTGAAGAGGGTGTTGCCACTTCCATGAGTGTCATGATGCCTTGTGCTTGGGTACCAGGTTTTGTGCATTATCTTAAAAATCATCCTCAAGTTGATGCAGGGTTACACCTTACGCTAACTTCCGAATGGAAGGATTATCGTTGGGGGCCATTGGCAGGAAAACCAACTGTGCCTAATTTGGTTGATACCGAAGGTGCCATGTGGCGAAGCGTGGAAGAAACCGCCAAGCACGCCACCGCCGATGAAATTGAGAAGGAAATTAGAAGCCAATTGGAGCGTGCAAGGGCTATGGGTTTTGAACCAACGCACATGGACTCGCACATGGGAACACTCTTTGCTCGCCAAGATTATTTGGAACGTTATTTCAAGGTAGGCATCGAAAATAAGATTCCTGTGATGTTTCCTGGTGGACACGATACCATGATTATGCGTGATGGAGCGGCAGGTTTGACGCTTGAACAAGCTCAGAAAATTGGTAAAATGCTTTGGGATGCAGGTTTACCTGTGTTAGATGATTTACACAATATCAGCTATGGTTGGACGATGGACAAAGTAAAAAATCCTGATGAAAAAGCCTTGCAGAAGTATAAAACGCAGAAATACATTGAATCATTCAAGGATTTGCAAGCAGGCGTAACGATGGTGATTATGCACTGTACTTCGCCAACCGAAGTTTTTGAGCATATTTCTGATTCAGGTAATACTCGTCGGGGAGATATGCTGGCCATGATTGACCCCACCTTGAAAAAATATATTCAAGACAATGGAATTATCCTGACAACATGGCGGGAGCTGAAACAAAGACGGGATAAAGTTAAATAGTCCGTTGATTTTAGGCTCGTTTAAAAAAAACGAGCCTTTTTTCTACATCATCCCAAAAATATCATTCATATCAAAACCTCGGCGTTTTCTGGCTTTTTGTTCTTGTCGATATTGGTCGATGAGGTACTTTACTTGGTAGCTATCTTTATAAAATGGGGCTTGTTTTTCTTCGTTTTTGATAATCTTTTTTAGGTTTGAGATTTCTTTTTTGAATTTAGCCTCCAGTGTTTGATAGGGGTCTGAACCAAATCGGTCGTAAAGTGATGGCCCAAAGAATGAACTTTGTCCAAAAGAGGTAATTTCAGAAAGTTCGTTTTCTAATTCTGCAACTTGTTGTTTTAGCAGCTTTACATAGTGTTTTAGACTTTCATCGTTGCTGTGTTCAAAATCAGTTCCCAAGAGTTCAAGTCTTAGACGAAGCAAATCAAATAAATCATCTTTTTCGTAGGCTTTCGTAATTCGGTGCATCAAAAGCGTTTTACGTTCTTTTTCGAGTTCGTCTTTTTCTCGGTCTGGGTGAAAAGCCTTTACCAATTCCATATAAATTTGTCGGCTGGTTTTATTCAAGTTTTTTTCTTCCAGACGTTTCTTTTCTTCTTTTTCTATTTGCTTGGCAGTTTTCTTACGGTTGGCTTTTCGGGCTTCGTATTCTGCTTCGTCGTTGGCCATTTGTTGTTCAAAATATGCTTGAAACTTTTCGGGGTCGCTTAAATCAACCTCTTCGTCAACTTCAATTCCAAACATACTTGAAAATGAATCTTTTAAAGTTTCAGATGCTACTTTATTGGCTTCTTCAAAACTTATTCCGTTGTTATGTCGAGTATATATATCATTCAATTCATGTGATTCTTTTCGAGTGATAAATTCACCCGCTTTTTCAAGAATCATTTCTGAAAGTGTTTCATTGTCTCTTTTTTTGAAGATATTTTGTTGATAGAGAGCATCGAGATAAGTAATTTCCTTTATCTGAATATCAATAAGTTTTCTTTCTAAGGGGAGTATGTCAGTCTGAATTTTTACTTGTATTTGTTCGATTTCAGTTGTTACAAACGCAATTCTTTGTTTGAGCGAATTAATTTTTTGAATACTCGAATTGAATTGCTTTTGTAACTTTGTTAAAACTGCCGAGTTTTGAGTTTTTATTTGAATGAGTTCTGACATCAGAATGAACTAAGTTTTTTGAAGGAATTAAGTTGCAAAATGTTATTTTTGCGAAAGACGACTCTGCTGAATATGAAACATCATTTTTGAGCGTTATAAAATCGAATGAAAAACCTTTTTCTCATATTGATATTTTTGCTGGCTCTTCAAAGTTGCTATCTTTATCGACCTTGTCCAGTTAAATCCTGCAAGGTAAAAATGGAACACAAACATGGAGGGCGTACTTTCAACCCACATAAGATTTGGCGTTGGAAATTTCATTTTATTGGTGAAAAAGCCATGAAAGACCGCAAAAAACAACAAAAGCTTCAAAAAGATAGACGCAGAATGGAACGTCAAAGAAATTAAAAGGTTGAACAAGTTTCAAACTTGTTCAACTAAAAATCTAAGTGGCAGTTTATCCAGCCTTCATCAAAACGAGTTGGGAAGTTTTTGCGGTAAAAATTAATGGCAGGCTCATTCCAATCAAGCACTTGCCACATCATACCTGTACATTCAGTATTCTTTGCTTCTTCAATCACTTTATCAAAAAGTAATTTTCCGAGTCCATATCCACGCATGGTTTCTGTAACGACAATATCTTCGAGATATAAACGCTTACCTTTCCAAGTCGAATAACGGTAGTAGTAGATAGAGATTCCCTGAACAACTCCATCAACTTCGGCCACAAAACAACCAAAAATTTTATTTTTGCCAAAACCATCTTTCAGCATCATTTCTACGGTGTTGGTAACTTGCTGAGGCTCTTTTTCATAAACCGCTAATTCATAAACTAATTCATGCACTCGCTCTACATCTGTTTTTTTTATTTTTCGTATTTTGACTTTCATAGTTATAGTCTTCAGTTCTTAAAGGATAGTAATGGAATTTAATTGATTAGGTATTTTTAATGTTTTTGTAATTTAGTTTTAAATGTTTTTCGTTTACGCGTTAAGAACGTTCGTTGTTAACGTAACTTTCCCATTTTTCAAGAACGGCTTTAAAATCATCGGGCAATTCGGTATCAAACTGCATCCATTCTTTGGTTCGAGGATGCACAAAACCAAGCGTTTTGGCATGAAGTGCTTGCCGTGGCATTACTTCAAAACAGTTTTCGACGAATTTTTTGTAGTTTGAAAATTGTTGGCCTCTTAAAATTTTATCGCCACCATATTCTGAATCGCTAAAAAGTGTATGTCCCAAAAACTTCATGTGTACCCTGATTTGGTGCGTACGACCAGTTTCTAAATTACACTGAATCAACGAAACGTACCGAAAATCTTTCAAGATTTTATAATGTGTGATTGATTCCTTTCCATGTGAAGCATCTAAATAAACCTCGCTTAACTTACGGTTTTTAAGACTTCTGCCGATATGGTTATGAATAGTACCAGTTGCTTCTTTCGGAACTCCCCAAACCAAGGCATAATAAGTGCGTTCGATAGAGTGGTCAGAGAATTGTTTGGCCAAAAAAGTCATCGAAAAGTCGTTCTTGGCAATCACCAAAAGCCCTGAAGTATCTTTGTCTATCCGATGTACTAAACCTGGGCGAATCTCGCCATTGCGATGTGTGGGCAGATTTTTAAGGTAATAAACTAAGCCGTTTACAAGCGTACCCGACCAATTACCAACCGCAGGATGAACAACCATACCCGCAGGTTTATTGACCACCATAAGGTCTTCGTCTTCATACACAATGTTTAGCGGAATATCTTCTTCGAGCAATTCGTGGTCACGTGGAGGGCGTGGCAACGAAAAAGTAATGACATCCAACGGCTTTACTTTATAGCTTGCTTTCACCGTTATGCCGTTTACTTTAATAGCTTCGGCATCAATCGAATTCTGAATTTTATTTCGAGAAACGTTTTTGGTGAAATGTGGCAAATATTTATCCAGCCGCATCGTAACTTGCCCTTTATCAACCACAATTCGCTGATGCTCAAATAGCTCATCTTCTTCTTCGTTTTCTATATTCTCTTGTTCTTCAATCATTATCCTTAAATTTACGGCAAATTTAAGATAAAATGACCGATATTTCTGCAAATACCGTTTTTCACGAACAAATTAATCAAATTCTTACTTTACCTTCTCCTTTACAAAAATTAGAAGATGAGGTATTTAATAAGCGAGAAATCCAAATTTTTGTGAAACGTGATGATTTGATTCATCCAGAAATTTCGGGAAACAAATGGCGGAAATTAAAATACAATTTGTTAGAAGCCCAAAAACAAGGAATCGGACAAATTGTGACTTTTGGCGGAGCATATTCCAATCATATTTATGCAACTGCTGCCGCAGGAAAATATTTTAGTTTTGAAACTGTAGGAATTATCAGAGGAGATGAATTAAATGAAAATTCCTCCGAAACGCTTCATTTTGCTTCACAATGTGGCATGAAATTACATTTTGTGACAAGAACGGAGTATAGGGAAATGAGAGAGCTACCTGATTCTAATTGGATTACTCAATCATTCAAAAATGCAAGAATAATTCCAGAAGGGGGAACTACATCTTTATCACTTGGCGGAGTAGGAGAAATGGTTGATGAAATTGTGCAACAGTTGGGGCAAGCTCCCGATTATATTCTTTGCCCTGTTGGCACAGCTGGAACAATTTCTGGCATTATTGCACATTCATCTCCCAAGACTAAAGTTATTGGTGTTTGTGTTTTAAAAAATGGGACATATTTGTTGAATGAAATTGAAACATTGCTTGAAAATGCTTCAATGGTGAATGTTGGCAGTGTTCAAAACACCACCAACACTAATTTTGAAATTCTGTGGAACGAACACCACGGCGGATACGCAAAAAAAACACCCGAATTGCTTGATTTTGTTTCAAAATTCAATGCTGAACATGATTTTGACATCGAACCAATCTATTCGGGCAAACTATTTTTTGCTTTTTACAAACACTTTTTAGATAATATCAAACCCAACTCTAAGGTTGTTTTGGTTCATACGGGCGGACTTCGACCTTAATTTTTTCCAGTATTAAAGTTCAACACCGAGCCATAAGTTGTTACTCCATTTGAAATTACGTACGACCTATAATAGTACGTTCTACTTTCTTGTAAACCATTGGCTTCAATCGTAAATATGGCTGGAAGTGAAGCAGGATTTCCTGCGTTCGAGCCTTTGGAGTCGGCAGTGGTAGGGGTTGAATTGGCAAATGACCAACACATACCATATTCGGTGATATCGTAGCTACCTTTTGTTAGTAAAGTTCCATTTAGATTTCTAACCAAATCATTCACAAGGGTTTGTCTATCAGTCGAAAGTGTTGGCAAAACAACTGGGTTTGTTTTGAAGGTTAGTACACTTCCGTAAGTTGTGACCCCATTTGAAACCACAAATGCACGGAAATAATAAGTGGTATTTGCAGTAAGATTGTTGGCATCTTCGCTAAAAATCGTTGGAAATACTGTAAGATTACTGGTTTTACTTGATTTTGAGTCAGCCGTTGTAGGTACTGAATTTCTCGACGACCAGCAAATTCCATATTCACTAATATCATAAGAACCTTTTGTTTCTACAATGCCTTGAAGTTTGGCCGAATTAATGAAAACAAGCAAAACGACGTCGGTTTTTACACTCGGTAAAGTGACTGCTAAAGTCTTGAATGTAAGTGTATTACCGTAGGTTATTACGCCATTTGAAATTACATAAGTTCTATAATTGAAAGTAGTATTTACTGATAAATTAGTAGCATCAATGGTGAATGTACTTGGAAAAATAGTAATGTTTCCTGTTTTAGTGGCTTTGGCATCAGCTGTGGTTGGATTCGCATTGGTTGACGACCACACAATTCCGTATTCAGCAATATCAAACGTACCTTTTACTTCAAGTGTACCTTGCAATTTTGCCGAATTGATAGCGATGCTACTTGCCGCATCAGTTCTGATTTTTGGTTGAATAATATCAGAAGTTTTAAAAGTAGTGGCATTACTAAAAACTGGCCCAGATGAAATGGTCGTATATGCCCTAACATTATAGGTCGTATTGGGTTTTAGATTTTGAATGACATCGGTAAAGGCTATCGGAGTTGGTGTTGCAGGGTTGATTGCTCCGTGCGATGTTTTGGTGTCGCTCAAGGTTGGTGAAATATTGGTTTCGGAATAAACAAAGCCATAATCAGTAATATCTTGATTACCTGAATCTGTAATGTTGGTTGAAAGGCGGGCCGTAGCCGTTGAAACTTCTGAAATTGTTACCACATCAAGCGTTGGGGGGGTAACTTCTACTTCTGGCTTTTTACAACCAACAAATAATATTGCTAAATAAATGAATATTTTGATTGTGTTTTTCATGATAAATGTCTGTTTATTACTTGTTTATCAAAATTGGTTTGCTTCGATTTCCTTTTTACCAGATAAATCAACGGGGGTAATTTGATAGATATAAGTTTTTCCTTTAATCACATTGTTGTCAGTGTATGTTCTTTGGCTCTTGTCAAGAGTAATCATTAACTCTGATACTCCTTCGTCTTCGCAAACGATATATTTTGATATTTTTAATGCAACTTTCGTCAATTTCTGTCTATTTTAGTAAGATACTTTTTTCTTTTCTCTCAAACCCAATTTCGTCGGGAGTCATTAAGTACTTGCCTGTTAAACCTAAAGATACTGCTCTACTTTGGTTACTACTATGATTTTGAGCATCTAAACTGATAATTACGTATGATTCAAAGTTTTTATCAAAATCTCTACTTCTAAAAAGGGAGATGTTTTGCACAAAATATTTTTGAATAAGATTCCACGTTAGTACAAAAGCTCTACGGTCTTTGCTTGGTTCGACTTTAATAGTTGTCATTTCGGATACAAGTTGCGTTAGAATCTTACTTCCTTCAAAATTATACGTGGTCGTATTCTTACAAAAACACTTTCTTTGAAGTGACTAAACAGAAAAGAGAGATGTATTCAACTGATTTAATTGATGCCCATCTGACCGCCGTAGCGGTGACAATTTATCAAAAAAACATTGCTTACGAACTATATGTAATGCGGTACTGTTACTCAATAAAATCTAAAATAGGGTTTCTATGAAAGATATTTATTGAGGAATTGTAAATCCAAAAATTATATAATAGCTTTGAGTTGTTTAAATATATTTCTTTCATCAATGCAATTACAGACTTTTCAAAATCCTGAGCAGCTTGCAGCTCATACAGCCCATTATATCATAGATTTAGTTAGAAGTAAACCTAATGCAACGTTAATTCTAACCTCAGGAGATACCCCTGTTTTGACGTATAAAAAAATAGTTGAGCTGGCTCAGCCTGCTGATTTTGAGAAAGTTACGGTAGTTGGTCTTGACGAATGGGTAGGTATTCCTGCTACCAGCGAAGGCAGTTGTCGATACATTGTTGAAGAAAACCTACTGAAACCCCTCGGTGTTAATCCTTCTCAATATACATTTTTTGATTCAATGACTAACGACCTCGAATCAGAGTGTAAAAGAGTAGATGAGCTACTTTTTAGTAGAGGAGGAGCCGATTTAATCATTGTTGGTGTTGGTGTAAATGGACACATCGGCCTCAATGAGCCAGGTTATAGTTTTGATAAATACTGTCATGTTTCAGAACTCGCAGATGTAACAATCAGTATTGGACAAAAATATTTTAAAGAAAGTACTTCACTAACTCAAGGTATTACCATTGGATTAAAACATCTTTTAGAAGCAAAAGTTGCCATATTGATAGCAACAGGCGAGCGAAAGGCTGAGGTTCTGAAACAAACTTTTGACCATGAACCAAGTGTTGAACTACCATCAACGGTTTTCAAACTACACAAAAACTCATTTGTATGGATTGATGAAGCGGCTGCTAAATTATTATAAAATTAGATGAATGACCATTAAAAATAAAAATTACCTCTTCATATTGCTGGCCATATTTCTACCAATTTTATATGGCTTTTTTTTTATTAGAAATTTTTCGATGCCCCTTTCAGGTGGTGGTGATGTTGATGAATGGGAATATGTGGGTTATTATCTTTCTCAGCACCTGAGTTTCAAGCCATTTCCGAGTTTAGTTTTTAATCATAATCAAACTTTTTACCCTTTCGGAACTACCCAAGTATTCTCCGACTGGTCGCTTGAGAGTAACTATTGGTTTGCTTTTTTCTATAATAATTTCGGTTATGGAGCTTGGTTGAATTATTACTACATTCTAAGTTTAATCGTTTCATTTTTAGGTGCTTACTTAACCTTGAAAAAGGATTTTGGACAATCAAAAGCTTTTTTTGTGGGTTTTGTAGTAACATTCTTCAATTTTTACGCATTAAATAAGTACCCGCATCATTATAACCACAGCACAATTCATTGGGCAATTTTGAGCCTTTTTACTGATTTTATATTAGTAAAACGAATTATTCTTAGAGAAAACATTTCACTAAAATGGGTGCTTTTGAAAGCATTTATACTTCTTGCCTCACTCGGTATGAATCTTGGTTATATTTGCGGCTTTGCCCTGAATAGCTTTGTTATAAGTTTAATTGTAGTTTTAGTAATCGTTGTTAAAAGAATTTTAAAAGGTGAAAACCAACTTAAAAAATATTTAACCGACTGGTATACTGACCTAAAGCGTTCCCCAATACTTTATTTCATGTTGAGTATTCCGAGCTTGGTATTTATGTTTTTCTACTTGCCTTTAGTATTTCAGATTTACTTTGAAGCCAAATCTTTTCATCTCGATGATGCCAATGCTCCGCATTTTTGGAGTCATCCGCTAAGGATATTACTGCCATATTTTCCGAATTTTAGTGCATTACACAATCCATTTACGCATTTTTTGAAAGATATGCCCGAAGGACTGGGGTCTGGAAGCCCAGGTTGGGTTTGTTTAAGTTTGGGAATCATTGGTTTTTTTAGCAATCGGAAGCAGTTTTGGTTGGTGTTCTTGCCGCTGTTTATCTTGTTATTGATTTCTACTTTTTATCATCCTAATAAAATACCGACGCTAAAAATCTTTCCGTGGGGAGCATATAATCGTGTACCATCGAGGTTTACTTCTTTGCTACCTGTCATTTTTTCTTGCTTTTTTCTGCCTACTGATGTAAGAAAATTACCGTATAATAATTTTTTGCTATTCGCCTTTACAACTTTTTTTGTTCTTGAACTGTCAGTAGTTTATCAATACCGCTTCTCACAGAAACCTTTTGAGTTTGATAAGAACTTTTTTAGTTATATGCAGCAAGTAAAAATGCAAAAAGGAGAAGCAGTAATGGATTTTCCGTTTTGCATTGTTGGTGGTGATGGCACAGGTTTAAGAGAAAACCTTTGCCCGATTTTTCAGCGAACTTGTAATATGTATGCGATGAGCCGCTTTCATGAAAAGAAAGTTATCGGAGGCTATTACAGCCACGTGCATGATTCGGCCATTAAAGGATTTGTGGGGGTAGGTATTGGGAATTGGGCAATGCCAGATGATAGTACATATATTGAAGGTTGGAAGAAAGCAAAAAAAATTATAAATACTTTTAATCCTCAACAATTAGAACATTTCGTGAAGTATTTTCAGTATAACGATTTTGCTGGAATAAATATCTGTGTTGATTTGATTCCAACAAAAATGTATGGTCAAATAACCAGTGTTATTGGTCAACCAACACAAACAACTATTTTTCCAGGTGCAGGAAAAGTAGTCTTTATACCTAAACCAAAAGAATGGCAAAAGTATATTAATAAAACAAAAGCTAAACAACTGAAATATCCTTGTGGTTGTGGTTAAAACTCCATTGGCAGTTTTATATGGAAGGATTACATTAATATTCGGAGAAAAATTGTCGATTAATTGTAAAAAATATAGATAAATTTAGGGCTTTATTTAGAAAAATATTTGCATGGCAACCTTATTAGAATTACAGACATTTTTATCAGAAAAGGGGAATTTAACAGTTTTTGAAAAGGTTCTTACAAAGGGAATTAAAAGAATTTTTTATATCTATAATGCTTTTAATCAAGTTCGTGGAGGGCATCGTCATAAACTGGCTTATAATGCACTAACTTGTGTGAGTGGCACATGCAAAGTATATGTACATAACGGTGAAACTGAAGAAGTATTTTTTTTAGATACGCCAGATAAATGTGTTTTGCTCGAACCACGAGATTGGCATACGATGTATGATTTCACAGAAAATGCTGTTTTATTGGTTCTTTCTGATAGGTTTTATGAAAAAGAAGATTATATCTATGAAAAGTATGAAGAATTGATAATATCGTAATAAGCAAAAAAGACGAATTTCAGAATTCGTCTTTTTGCTTATTGAAGAAATATAATCTCAAAGAGTTTCAATAATTATATTATGGTTTGTGTAAATACAAATATCTGCAGCAATATTTAAGCCCTCTTGTACCATTTGTTCGGCAGTTAAATCAGATGCGTGTCGTTTTAGAGCAATAGCTGCTGACTGAGCATACATACTACCAGAACCAATTGAGGCAATCTGATTATCTGGTTCAAGCACATCGCCAGTACCTGATATAATTAGCATTTCTGCTTCGTTTGCAACAATTAGCATAGCCTCTAATTTTCTAAGAAAACGGTCTGTACGCCAATCTTTGGCCAATTCAATGGCTGCACGCTTCATATTTCCACCAAAGGCATTAAGTTTTTCTTCAAAACGTTCAATTAGAGTAAAAGCATCAGCAGTTGAGCCTGCAAATCCTGCTAAAATTTTTCCGCCATACAACTTTCTAACTTTGCGAACATTACTTTTGGCAACAGTATTACCCATTGTAGCCTGACCATCGGCCCCAAGAGCTACTTTTCCATTATGAATTACGCCTAAAACAGTGGTTGCGTGTATTTTTTGCATTAAATTATTTCGATTCTATTTTTGATAATTTCCAAACATTATTCTCTAAATCTAAAGAATAAATGTAACTAATCTTATAAGGATTTTTAAGATTAACAACTACTTTAGCTTTGTTTCCGTTTATTGCGGTTGTTGAGCTGTTATTCAGTGCAAATAATAAATCTTTTACAGAAGGAGGGTCTTGTGATAGTGTATATCTATCATAATCAACTCCATCTGCATAGCCTTTTTTCTTAATTTCAGCTTGCATTTGTACAAACTCTTGTTGTAATCCCTTAATGTAAATGCTCGAAAATAAACCAGTTAATTCAATTGATTTGATGTATTTTTGAATACAATTCATATTTATTTTAGTAACATCAACACCATCGGCTTCATAGCAATCTCCTTCAAAAGGTAAATTCTCTTTTCCAGTCCAATTATAAAACTGGGCTATTCTTTGTTTGGGCGTTTCTTTAACCTGAGCCGAAACTGCAAAGTATGATACAAAACAAATCCCCCATAGAGAGATTGTTAGCCAACTATACGGAGGATTTATCTTTTTCATATACATTATCTATACCCATATTAGGGTTCAATGAATTATACTAATAATTTATAAGGTTCTTCAAGTAATTCTTTTAATGTTACCAAGAATGCAGCACCTGTTGCTCCATCTACCACTCGGTGGTCGCATGTAAGCGTAACTTTCATGACACTTGTAGCGTAGAATTGTCCGTTTTTAACAGCTACAATTTCTTTAATACCACCTACCGAAAGAATACAAGACTCATTTTTAGGGTTATTGATAATTGAAGTGAATGATTCAATACCAAACATACCTAAATTACTTACCGTAAATGTATTTCCTTCCCAATCTTTTGGTTGAAGTTTACCATTTTTAGCTTTTCCGCCCAAATCTTTGGTTGTTGCTGCTAAAACTGAAAGTGGAAGAGTATCTGCGAATCTGATTACAGGTACAACCAAGCCTTCTGCAATCGCTACAGCCATACCAATATGTACGTGATGATTGCGTCTGATGTGGTCTTCTCTCCAAGATGAATTTACGTTTGGATGTTTCTTCAATGCTACACCACAAGCCTTTAATACCATATCGTTGAATGAAATTTTCACAGGTGATGCTTGATTCATCACTTCACGTGCTTGGATTGCCTTATCCATGCAAATTTCCATAGTTAATTGGAAATCAACAGCGGTCGATTGTGATTCTGCCAAGCTACGAGCAATAGCCTTACGCATTTGAGTCAAACCGATTTCTTCAAAACTTTCAACACCCACAGCTACTGCAACTGGAGCAGAAGAAGCGGAAGCTTTTGTTTCTGCAGCTTTTGGCGTGAAATTATCAACGTCTGATTTTACAATTCTACCACCTTCGCCTGAACCACTCACTTCAGCTAATTTGATACCTTTTTCTTCAGCAAGTTTTTTTGCCAATGGTGAAGCTAAAATTCTACCATTGCTGTTTGAAGCTTGCACAGGTGCTGGAGCTGCAACTGGTGGAGGAGTAGTTACTTTTGGTGCTTCAGTAGGAGCAGGGGCAGCGGTTGGGGCTGCAACGCTGGTACTTGCACCAAGTAATGCTTGGTAGTTTGCTCCTTCTTCACCGATGACTGCTATAACTGCATTTACTTTGGCTGCTTTACCAGCTTCTACACCTATATATAAAAGAGTTCCGTCTTCATAAGCCTCAAGTTCCATTGTAGCTTTATCGGTTTCGATTTCTGCTAAAATATCGCCAGATTTCACTTTATCTCCAACTTTTTTTAACCACGTATGAATCACACCTTCCGTCATGGTATCGCTCAAAAGTGGCATTGTTACTACTTTTGCTTTAATATTTGAAGTGTCAACTGCTGGAGTGGCAGCAACTGGGGCAGCTTCTGCAGCTGGAGCTGGCTCGGCAGCTGTTGCTACAACTGAAGCATTTCCGCCTAACAAACTCTGATAATCTTCACCTGGTTTACCGATTACAGCCATAATAGCATCAACTGGCACAGCCTGACCTTTTTCAACACCTATATAAAGTAGCGTTCCGTCATAATAAGACTCCATATCCATGGTAGCCTTATCAGTCTCGACCTCTGCTAAAATATCACCTGATTTTACAACATCACCAACTTTCTTGTTCCATGCCGCAATTACACCCTCTGTCATGGTGTCGCTCATCTTGGGCATTCTGATTACTTCTGCCATTTTTTAAAAATTTGCTTAGATTTTGGATAGTATCATTATTCAACCCTCAAAATTATAACAAAGTTTTGGATGTCCTTAAAAAACTAATAAGAAAGTTTGTAATAAGTTTTATTTTGCCTTTTTTTGCCCAATATTTATCAAAAAAATATCAAGTATGTGGCTATTGCTTCTCTTTTTTATCAATGCTATTCTTTCAATTAAGGTTTTTTCTAATTTTTCTTGGCGTTTAAGTTTTTGTTTATCTTTACAACTTTTTGCTTTACTCAGTTGGGCTTGTGTTGAATCACTCGGATTTTTTAATGCAATTGGCTTTCAATCTTGTTTAATTTTTTGGAGTTTTTGGACAATTCTACTAATCGCTTTTAATCATATCAATCGAGGCCAAATTTCGAAATTTTCATTTGCAGAAATAAAAGAAAATAAACTTTTGTGGGTTATTAGCGTACTTTTCTTTTTTAGTTTTCTTTCAGGTGTTCTTTATGCTCCAAATACAATTGATTCGACTGTTTATCATTTAACGCGAATTGAGTTTTGGATTCAACATAAAAACATTAATTATTTTGCTACCCAAACCGACCGTATGCTGTATCAGCCACCTTTGGCCGAATATATGATTTTACAGTTTCGGGTTCTACAAGATTCTGATATATTTAGTTTTATCATTCAATGGCTATTTGCTTTAGGAGCTTGTGTTGGTGTAAGTTTACTTTCCGAAATTGCTGGAGCAAGCAAAAAGGTTCAATATTTAAGTCTTTTTGTTGCTGGAACTATCCCGATGGTAATTTTGCAGTCGTCCTCTACCCAAAATGATGTAACTGTGTCATTTTTTATCGTGATGACTGCGTACTTCTTGCTCAAAAATTTGAAAGAAAATAAATCTTCAACGGCCATTTTTAGTGGAGTTTCGATTGGTGAGGCAATATTAACCAAAGGAACCGCTTATGTATTTCTTTTTCCTATTTGTATATATTGGGGAATAAT
>JALQYE010000319.1:1192-2372 GCA_023254245.1 Emticicia sp. | reverse complement strand
TGTAAACCAGAACCTCCATCGCCAATATATTGGTTTAAGTCGATGTCTTTTTTCTCAGCAAAGTATAGTAAGTTTCTGCCTACTACTGAAATGGAAGCATTTCTGATTTTATTCCCAAACCATTTTTCTGGTAGTGTGTAGCCCAATACGACTTCACGTAACATTCCGAACGAACGGCTCATTAAATTACCCTCGTCAGAATTATAATAACGACTTACGTAATCCTGCACAAATTGCTTAGTTGTATTCGGAGCATATTGCAATTCTGCGTAGTTGGTTATATTTCCATCAGCATCGTATTTGATAGCTACGCCATTTGATACCACAACACCTTCGCCAACGTAGGCTTTCACACCTAAATAATCTTGGTAACGAGCCTCAGCAAATTTGCCAGTTGTGGTTTCGATATGACGACCTCCACGGAAAGTCTGACGTTGAATATAATTAGAGATAACCCCACCAATACGACCATCAAACTGGAAGCTCATATTGATATTTTTATAGCTAAATCGGTTGTTGATACCAAACACAAACTTAGGATTGATGTAGCCCAAAAACTGACTTGTTGGATTATAAATCGGGCGACCAGAAGCATCGTTAATTATTTGTCCATCAGGTGTTTTAGCAAATGCACGGCCATAGAATTTATCGAGTCTATCGCCAACTTTAAAAAACTGATTGAGGCTATTTACTCCTGGGTAAATCTCGGTTAAAACCTCCTTAAAAGTAGAGTAGTTGGCTACTACATCCCAGCTAAAATTAGCGGTTTTGATTGGTGAACCTGTAATGGCTAATTCCCAACCCGTTTTTTGGGTTTTGATACCATTCACCAAAGCAGAAGTATAGCCCGTTGCTGATGAAATTGGCAATGAGAAAATCTTCGGACCTTCATCAGAAATGAAATAAGTAAGGTCGAAACCAAGACGGTTTTTCAATACTTTAACATCAAGACCAATCTCGGTTTGTGAAGTAGAGCTTGGCTGCAAATTCGGATTATTTAAAGCACCTGTAAAATATCCAGCAGGTTGGTTATTATAAGCAAATGGCGTAGAATAAACCGCTGAGTTTGAATAAGCAGGGCCATCGTAAGGCGAATAATATTGGTCGCCATAACCAATCGGGTTGCCGTCGCCCGTTAAGGCTGGCGTTGTACCGATTGTCGAGCGAGTCAAACCATCTT
>JALQYE010000319.1:0-1182 GCA_023254245.1 Emticicia sp. | reverse complement strand
AATAAGCTCTGGTACTTTTACATAATCAGAAATAACTGTTGAAAGTGAAACCGATGGATAGAAGAACGTATTATTTCCTGAAGGCAATGTTGAAAGTTTATCAACACGACCAGTGGTAGCAAGTGTCAAGAAGTTTTTGTACGAAAAGTCAGCTGAATAATATGCTGAATTTACACGCATCGCCGAAGCAAAATTAGCCGTACGAACAGGGTTAGATGAATTATTGAAATTATATAAGCCTGGAACATTCAAATAATCTGTCGAGCCATATTGTGAGTTGTACTCAAACGTACGAATGTTTCCACCCGCCCAAACTTTAGCATTAAAGCCAGAGAATAGGTCTTTATCAAATTTAATCAAGATATCAGTATTATTCTCGAACAAATTACGACGGTCTTCACGGTAATCACCACGACGCTCGTCACGGCCATACGAACCAGCAGAATATGGCATTTTTTCGCTACGGAACAAGTTCCAAGTAGTAATCTGCGAACGAACTGAGGCCTCTAAATAATCGGTTAATTTATAAGTTAAAGCAGCTTGACCGATGATATCAGACTTTTGGTGTCCACGCAACCACTCATAGCTCATAAAGTATGGGTTATTGTAGCGTTGGTATTCGGCATAAATTTGTTGGATACCTTCTTTTCCTGGCTGCCAATAATTACGCATATCGTCCACATTCCAGTCAGCCCCCGCCCAGAGTGTCATGTTATAAATGATTGAATTCGGCCCGTAGTTTACATCAGGAATATTTGGCGTGTATTGACGATTATACTGTAAGTTTGAAGTAAACGAAAGTTTATTTGAGAATTTATAATCGGCTGCTACATTGAAGTTAGTGATATTCAATTTAGTATTCGGAACAATACCACGCTGCGAAATTTGAGAAGTAGAAAAACGTAAATTATATTTATCGCCCGTTGAAGCTACCGAAATATTATTTGTTGAAAGAATACCCGTTTGTAAGAAACGCTCCATATTGTCTTTTCCACGAGCTACCCACGGAGTGCCTGTTCTTACACCAGTTGTAGGATTAATAGGACTATCGTATTGTGGAATCAACTGACCTTCAAATTTTGGTCCCCAACCGCCATCGTAGTCACCATCATTCAAACCACCACCTTTACCATCTACGAAAGCATAGCGACCGTGGTCACCTGGGCCATACTCATCTTGTAC
>JALQYE010000318.1 GCA_023254245.1 Emticicia sp. | reverse complement strand
CCGATTGCTCAGTATTTCTGGCCGCCGCTTAGTTCAGTACAACGTCAGAGCCGTCAGATTGGCTTAGAGGCGTCTGAACTTCTTTTGGGACAGCTTAATAATAATATACTTGATAGTAAGATACTTACAGCAAAACTTATCATTCGAGATTCTTCGAAAAGATAAAATTAACAAGGTTTCATAAAACTTTATCCACCTAAAACCCCCTATTATTTCTATGAAAAAGCTATTTAAAATCTTTTTCGTCACACTTTTATTACCAACATTAGCAAATGCCCAAGTAAGTTTTTCTAACGATAAACCGAAGTTCGGTGAAATTGTAAGTTTTACGTATAATCCTTCGCAAAGCCCTTTAGCTGCTCATTCGGCCATTCGTGCAAGTGCTTTCTTCTTCAACGAAAAATTTATATTTACCCCACCAAAAAGCATTACTCCACAAAAAATTGGACAAGAATGGCGAGGAGAAATAAGTTTCAATGCCAAAGAAACAGTTGGTGTATTAATGGCTTTTCGAGATTCTACCGATAAAATATTTGACACGAATAAAGATAAAGGATATATACTTTTAGTACATGATTCTCTCCAAAACCCTGTAAAAGGTGCGTATTTGGGTTTATCTATTAACTATGGTTTTGCGAATACGCATCCGTTATTCAAGTTTTCGAAAGATGTAACAAATCAGGTAATTCTGATGGAACAAGAGTTTGCAAGACACCCCGAACTAAAACAAAATATTTTTTTAATGTATTTGTCACTGCTCGGACTTAGCAAAAAGGAAGGCTATAAAGAAACTATTGAGGCGGAATTAACTTCCAAATATGGTGATAATACTGATTTAAAAGCAGGTGAGTTAACGCAAATTTGGACGCTTTATTCGATGATTGGCAGCAAAAAAGCCGAAAAATATCATAAGTTATTAATCGAGAGAGAACCAAAAGGTTTTTGGGCACAACAAGAGCGTTCTCGTCAGATAATTGACGAAAATGACGCTGATAAAAAGTTGGCTTTGTTTGAAAGTTTTGAAAAAGACTTCCCAAATTCCGTTTCACTTTCATCGTCTGCCGTTTTTATTGCCAATATTTATGTTGATAGAAAAGATACTTCTAAGTTGAAACAATTGGTTCGTAAATATGAAGCAAAACTGAGTTATACATTTTATAATAGTGTGGCTTCAAAAATGGCAGAAAAAAACTTAGATTTAAAAACCGCCGAAGCATTTTCACGCAAATCAATCGAAACTTACGAATCAGAAAAAAGGAAATTACCAACAACCAGCAGACCCTACAACCTAATTTTTAGAGATACCTACGCCAATATTCTCGAAAAACAAGGACGCTTAAAAGAAGCCCTTGAAAACTACGCATTGGCACTCGGCAATACACCTGAAGAATGGAGCAGCAAAGTAAATGAAAGCTATGTATTATTAGCAATAAAACTCGGACAAGCCAACGAAGCGAAAAATAAAGGAGAAGCCTTTATACGTGCGGGAAAATCAACCGATAAAATACGAAACGCTATCAAAAACCTATATATTAAGGAAAATGGCAAAACTGGTGTTGAAAAATATATTGCATCACTTGAAAATGAAATCAAAGAAAAAAATAAAGCAGCTATTTTATCTCAAATAATTTCAGAAGCAGCCCCTAAGTTCGAATTAAAAGACATTTCTGGCAAAACTGTTAGTTTAACCGATTTGCGTGGAAAAGTAGTAATTCTCGACTTTTGGGCAACGTGGTGTGGGCCTTGCATTAGGTCATTCCCAGGAATGAAAAAAGCACAAGAAAAATACAAAAATAACCCTAATGTTAAGTTTTTGTTTATCAATACTTGGGAGCAAGGCGACGATTATTTACCAAAAGTAAAAAAACTAATTGCCGACAAAAAATATACTGATTTTACAGTACCAGTGGATATTGATAATAAAATTGTTGCGTCTTATAAAGTAGAAGCCATTCCTACAAAATTTGTAATTGATACCGAAGGTAATATTCGTTTTAAAAGAAAAGGTTCGTCAGATAATGTAGAGGAAATCGTAGAAGAAGTTTCGTTTATGATTGATACACTTTTAAAAGAATCTAAAAAATGATAGTTTTTTCGTAATTTAGACATTTATTCAACGTTCAAATCAAACTCATGCAAAAACAGATTCTAACCTTTACTTCTACGGCAGTTTTGCTACTTTATGTGGCTTGTCAGAAAAAACTAAACGAAGACACCTCCATTATTCCAGAAACACCAGTAACTGTAACTGAATACAAAATCGACAAATCTACCCCAGTTTGGGCCGATGAATTTGATTATAAAGGCTTGCCCGATTCAAAAAAATGGAGCTACGACATTGGCGGAAATGGCTGGGGAAACCAAGAAAAACAATACTATACAAAAGACTTAAAAAACGCTCGTGTAGAAGACGGGAAATTAATCATTGAAGCACTTAAAGAAAAATAC
>JALQYE010000317.1 GCA_023254245.1 Emticicia sp. | reverse complement strand
TTGGCGAAAGCAATGAGGTTACAGCGAAATTTAAGGATGTAAGCGGCAGCGAAATAGCAGTTTTATTGCCAATTGCAGCAGTAGTTTTAATTATGGGTCTTTTCCCGAATGTTTTCTTAAAAATGACCGAGCCTGCTGTAAATAGTATTTTACAGCTAATGAAATAATCTCGGTCGATAGTTTTTTGATGTGGATAAATTTCAGAAATATCGCATCAAATTTTATCAAAAAATAGAAATATTATAAAACTCAATTCCTCCCCTCAAGGGGCTGGGGGTTTATCAAATAAAATATGTATCCAATACTCGTACTCTCTGTTACTGGACTTGTTACCTTGTTTTTAGGTTTCCTAAAATCAAAGAAAATACTTTTACCAGCTTCTTTGCTTTTCGTAGCGATAGCCTTTCTTTCAAATTTTATTGATTGGAACGCTCCAGGATTATATTTCTACGATATGCTCGAAGCCAGCAACCTTTCAGTGGTATTTAGCTCAATCATTTTGCTTTCTGCATTTTTGATTATGGCACTATCCAAAGGTTTCCTTGATGACGAACATGCTCAGCCAGCCGAATACTTCGCTATTTTGCAATTTTCGTTGGTAGGAGCAATCATGATGACGAACTTCCAAAACCTCATTATGTTGTTTGTGGGAGTTGAAATCCTTTCTGTTTCGATGTATATTCTCACTGGAAGTGATAAACGCAATTTGAGAGGAAATGAGGCAGCATTGAAATATTTCTTGATGGGTTCGTTTGCAACGGGTATTATGCTTTTCGGTATGGCAATGCTTTATGGAGCGAACTACTCTTTTAATATCTCTGACGCTCGTACGCTATTATTACAACCAGTAACAGATGTTCGTCCAGTATTTTTATATGTGGGTGTTACATTCCTATTAATTGGTTTATTATTCAAAGTTTCGGCAGCTCCATTCCACTTTTGGACTCCTGATGTGTATGAAGGAGCACCAACAATATTCACGACTTTCATGTCAACGGTTGTGAAAACGGCTGGTTTTGCTGCAATTTACCGTATTCTTGAAGTATCATTCTCGCCAATGTATAACTTCTGGTGGGTGATGGTCGTAACGATGGCAATCCTCAGCTTATTTATCAGTAACATTACAGCCGTTTCTCAGAACAGTTTCAAACGTATGTTGGCCTTTTCGAGTATCTCACACGCAGGATATATGTTGTTGGCGGTTGTGGGTCTAAACAATAAATCAGGTGATTCTATCGTATTCTATTCATTGGCTTATGCTTTAGCAACTATTAGTGCATTTGGCGTGTTAATGGTAGTATCAAAAGACCGCTTAGTTGATGGTCGTCCGAACGAAAACATTGCAGTTTTAAACGGTTTATCAAAGAAAAATCCTTTTTTAGCAGCAGTCTTGGCAATCTCAATGTTATCGTTGGCTGGAATTCCACTAACGGCAGGTTTTTGGGGTAAATTCTATGTATTTGCTGATGCGGCCTCACGTGGCCACATTTGGGTGCTTGTAATTGCAATCATGATGTCGGCGGTTGGTATTTATTATTATTTCAAGCCAATTATTGCAGCTTACATGAAAGAAGGTGAAGGCGAAAATATTAGATTGAGTTCATTTTATAAAATAATTCTTGGGTTTACTACCCTTGGCTCAATTTTACTTGGTTTGTTCCCTGACTTGGTACGTGAATTGCTCTAATTGATTTGCAAATCTGCAAATCGCCGAACTATGGAGCATATCTTAAACTTTACTGGACTAAATCTATTTGTGAAATTACTTGACAAAATAAAAAATAAAGAATTAAGGTCATTCATCACATTCTTTCTTACCGCTGTTTTGGGAGCGGGAACAAACTTTGTAACTCAAATCCCATACAAATCTTTGTTTTTAAGTTTAGGATATGCCGATAAACCAGCTTTTAATCTTAGTGTTTTTGCTGGTTATCTAACAGCTACCGTGGTTAGTTTTATTCCAGCAAAAGTATTTGCATTCTCAGCCAAAGAGTCAGGAAATTCAAAACGTGAGTCTATCAAGTATTTAATAATTGCAATAATTGCCTTAGGTATTCAAGTAGGTATATCGTCATTAGCACTCGATTATATAGCTAATCCATTTTTCAGTAATCTATCATTATTTCTACGAGAGAAAGGGTCGCACGTTACTGGAATGGGCTTCAGTTTCTTTGCCAATTACTATGGGCATAAGTTCTTAACATTCAGAAGTACAGGGGTTTATGATAAAATCAAAGCTCGTTCGATACGCTAAAATTGTACAAAAACAAGAAAACCTATTTTCTTAAAAAGAATTTAAGAAAATTTTAAATATTTTTTAAGGAAAAGCTTGCACTGTATCTTAAAATTGTCTTAAATTTGCAATGCGTTTAAAATCAAACCTTAAAACACCGCAAACAAAGACAATGAAAAAAGTAATCGCAATCTTATTCGTAGCATGTGTAGCTTCTTT
>JALQYE010000316.1 GCA_023254245.1 Emticicia sp. | reverse complement strand
AGATAGTAAGGTCTATCAAAGCATCATTAATAACACTTTCGATAGCCTTGAAATCTTCTACCCATTTTTCTTGATATTCTTGAATCAGCATCGTTTTTTCTTACCTCAATCAAACAATTTTTATAGAAACACTACCTACTTTCATGCCTTTCTCGACGTATCGGTGAGCTTCAGCAACTTCATCCAAGGTATAAGTTCTATCAATAATAGCTCGTAGATAACCTTTTTCGGCTAAATCTTTGAAAAACTCTACTTGTTCTTTCGTATCTCTTGGAATCGGAAAGATGATTTTCTTGGTGAAAAGTGGTAAGTAGACATTCTGAGATAAATAGCCTAATTCGGTCGAGAAATAGGTGCCATTTTCTTTCAACAACTTTTTACATTTAAAAAACGAACTTTTGCCCACGGCATCAAAGACCAAATCAAATTTTTTATCGGTGGCCGTGAAGTCTTCTTTGGTATAATCTACCACAAAATCAGCTCCGAGAGTCTTGGCCAAAGCGAGATTTTTGGTATCGGTTACGGCCGTTACTTCCGCACCAAAATATTTGGCCAACTGCAAGCCCGAACTACCAATTGAGCCAGAAGTTCCATTGATAAGTATTTTGGTCGTGCTATCAATCTTGAATTTTGCTAAATAATTCAGAGCTAAGTACGGGCCTTCTCCAATACAAGCGGCTTCGTAGAAAGTAAAGTTTTTGGGTTTGAGGGCAATAGAAGCACTTTCGGGTATGGCGAGATATTCGGCGTGTGTACCAAAGTTTGATGTGCTTAGTCCAAATATTTCATCTCCGACCTTAAATGACTTTACATTTTCGCCGATTTGCTCAATAATTCCTGCAAATTCACTACCGAGTGTATGAAATCTTGGTTTAAAAAGTCCCGTAAATAATCTTGAAATAAAGTATTCGGCCGAACGCAAACCCGTATCAGTTCGATTGACGGTTGTGGCATAAATTTTCACCAAAACTTCGTTGGGCTTGGGCGTAGGTTTCTCAATTTCTTGTAGTTTCAGTACATCAGCCGAGCCGTATTCAGTGTTTATAATAGCTTTCATAATCTTGTTTTTGATTCAAAACAAAAACTAAGCAGCAAATTAAACCACCAAATATTGACAAAAGGTGATAAAAGATTTTATTTGGGGAAATTTAGGTAGAACTCTCACGCCGCCACAAAAAAATCCTGCACTTCGTGGGGTTGTACTTTTATGACATTGGCCAACACCAAAACTATCAAAGTCCGAGAAGCTACTTTTCGTGGAATATTGGCAATGCTGGCGTAGGTATCTACCGTAATAGTTGGGTTTTCGGCCAAATATTTCATCAAAATCTGTTCTTTTTCACCATAATTAAACTTAATATTCAATCCTTTTCGCTCGCCTTTCAGAATTTCTCGCATTTCCTTACTGGCTTGCACTGAACGGTCAGCTACACGCACGTACGCCCGACGATTTTCGGCAATCCCATCTAAATCTACGTAATGTGGCTTAAACGGACTTTTCTGAATATCATAAATTAAAACCTCTCGCTCACCCTCAACAATTAGACGTTCGAGATGATAATCAATGGCAGGATAAATGTATTTTTCGATGGCTTTTTGCAGAATATACTCATCTTCATCGGGAAACTTCAAGCCTTTTATGCTTTTGTCGTCGCCGATGCCCACAATCAATTTTCCACCTTCCGTATTGGCGAAAGCAACCATTTCCCTGACAATTTTCTCAGGGTGATTGGTTTTTAGTTTAAATTCTACGAACTTATTTTCGCCGTGGCGAACAAGTTCTTTTAATACCCGTAAATCAACTTTTGATTGTTGGGTTGGTTGGTAATCCACCATCATTTCTCGAATGATTGGGTTATGGTTCTTCGCAGCAGTTTGTGTAGTGAAAAGAACGTAAAAATCTTATTAAAAATACACTTTTTTGTCTTGATTATCAAAGAATCGCAACAAAATTTTCAAGTATTTAACACTTATTAGAATAACTTAGTTTAATTTCGTTTGTTTTGTACAAACCTAATCTAACATGAAAAAATTTCTATTACTCTCACTATTTTCTATGAGTACTCACATTATTACTGCCCAGTCAAAAACTATTGGTAAAATTGACCGTTATGATGCTGCTTTAGACAAAATCTTAGATGTAAACACCAAAATTGAAGTTTTGGGCGAAGGTTTTGTTTGGTCAGAAGGCCCCGCTTGGGTAAAAGACGGCGAATATCTGTTATTTTCGGATGTGCCCGCCAACATCATTTATCGTTGGAAAAAAGGCGAAGAAATTACTGAATTTCTGAAACCTTCGGGCTATACGGGTATTCCGCCATACAGCGATGAGCCAGGCAGCAATGGTCTAATTATTAATCGAGCTGGGAATTTGGTTTCGTGCGAACATGGCGACCGTCGATTGGCAGAAATGCCACTTACTGTTGGAGGCAAACGTACTTTGACAGATAATTATATGGGAAAAAGATTTAATAGTCCCAACGATGTAGTACAAAAATCGAATGGAGATTATTATTTTACCGACCCACCCTATGGTTT
>JALQYE010000315.1 GCA_023254245.1 Emticicia sp. | reverse complement strand
ATATAAACAAATTGTTAAGCTAATATTAGCCCGATATAATTAACAAATACTTAATAGTGAAGGTAGAAACGATGTATAGTTAGTGGCATATTTTTGCCGAAAAAACTATGATGGTTTTAACGCATTCTCAAAGCCGACTTTCTCGAATTACCGATAATTACTTTGATTATTATTTTGAAGAATTGAAATATTTGCTCGCTCCGCTTTTTGTTTACAAGCAAGGAAATTGCCATAATATGACCCATTTTGCTTCGCTGATTTTGCGAAACCATGGTGTACAACATAATAAAGTTTGGATTTTTGCTCCTACTCGTTACCAAGAAGATTCAAGACAGACTATACAACTGCTCGACCCCAATAATATTTCGCCCAATGGCTTGCTGAATTGGGGTTTCCATGTGGCTTTATTGCTCGAATATGAGGAAAGAGAATGTGTATTTGATTTATTTCTTGATTCTGAAAAGGCCTTGACGATGGCTGAATGGCTCGAACGAATGCAAGCTCGGAAATTTCGTGTAGAAATTGAAACCCCTGATAACTACCTATTCTATACGCAAGCATCTGAAACCAAAAAGAATGGGTTATTTACTGGGCAGTTTTTTGCGTACGAAGGGTTTTGCAAGGAACAAAATTGGCTCGCTAAAGGCTTGGCAATCAACGAAACTGCCGTAGAGTTTTACTCAAAAAACTGGTTTCATTTTCATTATAAAACCTTATTAAGTGCTGATTATAGGCTGTTTGTAGGTCGAGTAAATAATTTTGAATGCGTACTGCGAGATAACAAAACAAATAAAATAATGACCGAAGAATTTCAACAAAAATACGCCCTATTGATAGCAAAATATCGTGAAGTATATACTCAAAAGCTCGAAAAGTGGACAGAGCAAGTGAATATGTATTTATAAAAATGTTAGTGAATCAGCTTACTTGTAATTATGTATTCAAGAAGACTAATTAATTTTTTTTATTAATTGCATTCGAAATAAAAAAAAATATTCTAAATGCTTGTATAAAAGATTAATAGTGAGTAACTTGTATAAAGAAATTCGGTTGGTAGGAAGAATTATATTCGACGAATATTTTTTATATTTTATCGAAGTATAAAGAGTAGCAGATACTTTTATGATTAAATCTATTGCACAATGTTTCAATAAATAATAAAATCCGTTCACTCTAAAAACTACACCTTTATGCTTCCATTTACAAAAATCAAAAATAAAATTCTCCGAAGACCTGATTTTCCCTCCGCTATGTATTCGCAGTTGAAAGTCTTTACTGACTGTAAATCCTGATACAATTAGCTATTGCGACATCGACTATCGTACTTCTTTATTATGGAATGTTTTGGGATAGATGCAATTTCTAAGTTTGCATCAACTGGCTTATCTAACATGAGCTGACACAACGCTTTATGCGAAATCTGAATTTTCTTTCTTGCAAATCAATATACAACTGGACTAAAAAGCTGATGTAATATTGCTGCTGCATGCCATCTTACTTCGGGACTGATATAGCCTCGACCTTACTTTTCTATGCTCTAACATGAAACTATTTAGGTATAAAAGAGTATTGTATGCCGCTATAAGCGAACAATTAAGAATCTGTAGGTTTTCGCACAAATATTTGATTTTTAGCAATCTAATCCTCCATTTTCTACGCTTTCAAGAAGCTTATAATCTTTCAAAAACATAGCATTCTTGATGAGTCTTAACAAAAAGATAACAATTCTGGCATTTACATCACAATTGCATAAAATTGGCTTCATCGTAAGGTTACATGAGTTCAAGACCTTTGCACCATCAAATTTTATGCGTTCGAAACAGCTTTAAAATTTAACAAAACAACAACAAATAATATTTTTTAAACCATATCCTTTTATGAACAAAAATCTACTCAAGGCCAGATTCGTTGGCCTATTCAGTATTTTGTTTTGTATGCTTTTGGCCGTCGTAGATGCCAATGCCCAAAATCAAAACATAAGTGGTAAAATTTCTGCTCCAAATGGTGAGCCAATCCCTGGAGTTAGTGTACTCGTGAAAGGTTCTAATCAAGGAACCAGCTCAGATGCCAGCGGTACGTATAAACTTAGTGGCCTTTCTGCCCGCTCAGTAGTAGTTTTTTCAGCCATTGGTTATGTTACATCTGAGCAAATAGTTGGCAATCAGTCGGTTATTAACCTGACACTTAAAGAAGATAATAAAGCATTAGATGAAGTTGTAGTTACGGCACTTGGTATCAAAAAGGATGCTCGTCGTATTGGTTATGCTATTCAGTCGGTTGACGGTGCTTCTACTATTAAAGCTCGTGAACCAAACGCCATCAATGCGTTGGCGGGTAAAGTGGCTGGTTTGACGGTGGGTATTCAGCAAGAAATGCTTCGTAAACCAAATATTTCGTTGCGTGGAAATAGCGAAATTCTTTATGTGGTTGATGGTGTGCCGATTAACTCGGACACTTGGAATATCAGCCCCGATGATATTGATACATACTCGGTTTTGAAAGGTGCTTCTGCATCGGCTTTGTATGGTTTCCGTGGAAAAAACGGTGCGATTTTGAT
>JALQYE010000314.1 GCA_023254245.1 Emticicia sp. | reverse complement strand
TAGAAGGATTTTGAGTCAAATTCCGAGCAATTAAAAACCATACTCTCGCATAATAGAATCAAGTTCTCGCCATGATTTTCCATAGCTAAATTTTGCGGCTTCTTTTGCAGGAATTCCTAAGATTAGAACCTGATACATACCTAAATGTTTTACTCTTTTTTTAAGTATTGCCTTATTCTTATTTTCTTCGGCTATCATTCCTGTATAAAGCACAGCCATCCACTGTTCTACCAGAATTTGGTCTTCCTCTTTGTATGTTTTTACGGTTGTATCTATTAAATGTAAGACAGATTCGTCAATCTGTTGGGTTGTCAAATTATAAATTTGAACAAAATCATTATAGACTTTATTATTGACATATTTTTGAGAAATTTGATAAAGGTCCGAGAAATAAGTCTCATCAAATGGTGCTTTTTTATGACCATTTGATTCCACGATATATACACACCAATCATCAAATTTCCCTTTACCGAAAATAATACTTCTGTTATTCGCAAGATTTTTAATTAATCTTGCCATATCAAAACTTAACTATGGTTTCGCTCGTAACTTTAGCAACAAAATCATTGAGCGTAGATAAATTGTATAAACTTGGTATTATATTGAATGCTTCTTCGAGCTTATTTTTAGCCGAATGCCAACCTTGACCATCGGTTATCCAAACAAATTCAAAATTTGAGTATTGATTTATTTTAGGTGCAACATCGGAATATGCCCGAGCTGTTTCATTGAGCTTTGACCCACCCGCATTATAGAAATTCGTTTCTATAAAATAGGTCTTTACCATGGTTTTAATAACAAAATCAAATCGTTTTACATCCACGCCCAAACTTATTATTTCTGGGTAAACCGTATTGTTCACTTCCTTTTTATAAAAAATATTGGCGTTATCAAAAATCAATGAAACAGCTTTTGACATATTATCACCACCTCGATTCTTTCTTGCATTTGTATCTAAACCAACTTCAATACCAAATACATAATCAACAAGATTTGTAATATTTTTATTTCTGAAAACATCACCCAGGCCTGTTCCTTCGATGTACTCCAAAATACTTTTGGGCGAATGAAAGTACGAATCCAACAAAACAATATCACCAGCATTATTGATTAATTTCTTGTTATCCTTCTTTCTAACCGCAATTAGTATATCTAATACTTCAAAAACTTTTGGGTTTTCTTGATATAAATCCCCTATTGCTTTCTCTAAATCTTCTTTTCCTAACAAATAGTTTAATTGATTTAGTTTGATTGAAATTTTATTAATATTAGGGATAATTTTCGCAAAATCTGTGAAATAATCAAGAGTCGCATTTGTTTCAGAAAGTTGAGATAGGAAGTTTTTAAATTGCTCTGACATAGGGCTGATTACTTGTGATATTAGTGATTAATAATTCTTTTAAAGTACCTCGTTTATCTGCATTTGAATTGATATTTCTTTTGGCATCAACCCTCTTGATTAAAAAATCATTATACAAATCATCAAAAAACTCATCGTTCCCGTTCTCTCCTTTTACATCCGAATTACTTAAAATCCAGTGATGATTCAAGACATCAAGTTTGGCACAAAAATCTTTTAATCGCACCTGTTCTGCATCATTAAACTCATCCTTTGCATAAGAGTTAAAGTTTGAGGTTTCGTTTAATGGCTTATAGGGTGGGTCAAAATAAAACAGTGTATTTTTGTTAGTATGATACAGCGTTTCTTCGTAATCCCCACACAAAATCTCTACTTTTTGCAAGGCACTACTCACAGCCAAAATATTTTCTTTATCGCAAATGGTAGGTTTTTTATATCCTCCCATTGGTACATTATACAAATTTCTTCGGTTTACTCTATACAATCCATTGAAACAAGTACGGTTTAAAAAAATAAATAAAGCGGCTTGTTCGCACTTTTCTGCTTTTCTTGTATTATATGTATCTCTTTTTTGATAATAATAAAGTTTTTTATTGTCTTCATTTCCTTCCAAAGCATGAAATTCATTTTGCAATATTTCAAGAATCGAAATCAACTCTCGTGGATTCGAAGAAATGGTTTTGTAAACGTTAATTAAATCTTCATTAATATCATTAATTACGGCCTTTTCAAGACTCGGATAATTGTTTAAAATCCAAAACAAAATAGCCCCACTTCCAACAAACGGTTCGATGTACGTAAACTTAGATTTTATCAGTTCTTTCGGCAATGATTTTTCAATCTCGCTGATGAGCTGCGTTTTCCCTCCTGCCCATTTCAAAAATGGTTTTGCACTTTTTTCCATCACTAATACTTCTTATTAATTCTATATACGCAAAGTTACAATTATAATTATTATGACAACTTCAAAATCTCTAATTGCTAATTTTAAAACTATCTACAAGATACCACAAAAGCGATTTTTATCTAATGACATTTCTCTAAAACAAAAAAGAGCGTCAAAAAACGCTCTCTCTTGCTTTATTTTTACTCGAATCTATTATTTCTTCTGTGTATGTTTCTTGATAGCTTCTACCTCTTCCGTTTTATAGATACTACCATCTTTTCTGAAAATATCATGAAACCAAAGGGCTGGTTCTCCACCGTCAGGCATCGGATTCGACCAAGCATAAATCGTGTTAGTTTTTCCTGCTACAA
>JALQYE010000313.1 GCA_023254245.1 Emticicia sp. | reverse complement strand
TTTACGCAAGATAGCCAATCGTGTGATTGGTTTTCATCCCGAGCGAACCATGCCGCTTTTGCATAAAAAATATACATTGGAGAATTGGTATAAGAAAATATGGAAAACAGCACCCATTTATAATTTGAATGAACCAAAGGATATTGTTTATATTTTTTGTGATGAATTTACCAATTATAATGATGTTGAGATAGGAATAAAAACTTTTTCACTATTACAGAAATTAGGTTATAATCCTGTTTTAATAGATAAATTAGAGTCAGGTAGAGCATATTTATCCAAAGGAATGCTCACTCATGCCAAGAAAATAGCTGATAATAATGTAAGGTATTTGAAAGACATTATTAATGATGAAACCCCTTTAATCGGCATTGAGCCATCAGCTATTCTAACTTTCAGAGATGAATACCCCGATTTGGTTGATGAAAATTTGGTGGAAGCGGCCAAAAAATTGGCTAAAAATGCGTTGATGATTGATGAATTTATTGCCCGTGAAATTGATGCCAAACGTATTACGGCTGAAAACTTCACCAGCGAAAAACGTTTAATTAAATTGCACGGGCATTGCCAACAAAAATCGGTAGCTTCGCTCACGCCAACCAAAAAGATACTTTCATTGCCTAAAAACTACGAAGTGCACCTCATTCCATCGGGTTGCTGCGGAATGGCGGGCTCTTTTGGTTACGAAAAAGAACATTATGAGCTTTCGATGAAAATCGGTGAACTGGTACTTTTCCCAACCGTCAGAAAACAACCAGAAGAAGTGATTATTGCTGCTCCAGGTACGAGTTGTCGCCATCAAATTCATGATGGCACAGGGCGAAAAGCTTTGCATCCAGTAGAAGTTTTATGGGAGGCCTTAGTTTAAAAAGGTTAATTTAAATAGTAAATTTTGGCGGTGCTTTTTGAGAAAAAGTCACCGCCAATTTTGTTTTTTAAGTTTAGTTTGTATTATTTTTTGTTTTTGCTAATTAAATATAGTTTTTAGGCTGAAATTTTAGAGTTTTTCTTTAAAATTGTTGGTTTATTTAGCTCCAAAAGGCTTTTAGAAGTGAATATGAGTTATAATAGTACATTTAGTAGGTAGATTGTTGGAACATTAAATAAGCATAGCGTGTTTTAACTCTTACTTACACTTACGTACCACTAAAAAAGTAAAAATGAGTAACCGAAATTTGTTAAGTTTAGAGTTGACAACTCCCGTCGACGATGAACGACCTGTATATTTATCAGGTAATTTTTGTGAATGGAACCCTGATGTGTCTGATTTTGAGATGAAGCGTGTGAGTAAGGGAAAGTATAAATTTACATTTGCTCCTGAAATAACACTTCCTGAAAAAATAGAGTATAAATATACACGTGGCGGCTGGGATTTTGTTGAGTTAGATACTTACGGAAATGCTCCAAGTAATAGAGTAATAGAAAGTTTATCGGGTCATTACGCCGATTTTGTGCCGTATTGGCGACAAGATGGTTCTACGGCCTTCATCAAGAAACTTATGCCAAAAGTTCAGGTAGTTTCTGAGAATTTCGAGATACCACAACTCGGTAAAACACGGAAAATTTATATTCTTCTCCCGCATGATTACGACCAAAGTCTTGATAAACATTACCCAGTATTATACATGCAAGATGCCCAAAACCTTTTCGGAAAAGGCTCAAGCTATGGCAATTGGGAGATTGATAAACGTCTTTCGCTGTTAGCCAAAAAAGAATTGGGCAATGTGATTATTGTGGCCATCGAACATGGTGAAGAAGACCGTTTTAATGAATATTCTCCTTATACAGTTGAGAAAAAAGGCAAAGGTTTGGGCATGAAATACGCTAATTTTATCGTGCGTAACCTAAAACCTTACATTGATGCCAATTACCGCACCAAAACCGAGCGACAATTTACTGGCATTGGTGGTAGCTCAATGGGCGGTTTGATTAGTATTTATGCAGGATTGATGTATCCCGAGTCGTTTGGTCGTCTGATGGTGCTTTCACCTTCATTGTGGGTTTCTCCTAAGATTTACTTCGATGCCATTGAGTTTTTTAATCCACTCGATACAAAAATTTATTTGTACGGCGGTGGAAAGGAAAGTGCTGCGATGATTCCGAATGTAAAGAAAATGAAGGAAACCATTGAAGGACAAGGATGGGAGGCCGATAAAATCCAGATTAAACTTTCGACAGACCCCAAAGGAGAACACAACGAAAAACGTTGGGGACAAGAATTCCCGAAAGCTATTGAATGGCTATTTTATTGATAGCCCCACCCAACCCTCCCCGATAGGAAGGGCTAAAATTAATTGAATATGAAAATCAACATAACAACCAATAACACTGCCGCCAGAACCATTATTTTTCCGTTGGTAGATAATGAGCAATTAGCCGAAAATCTTTCAAAAATTGCTAAGCACGTGGGGCTAAGTGCCGAAACACTGCAACGAGATTTTAAGGCGGGAACAAAAGAAACTTTGGCGTTGTATGGAGCCATCGAAGGGCTCGAAAAAGTGTATCTTTTGGGTTTGGGAAAAGCTCCGAAAGCGATTGATTTCGTGAAGATTTTTCGTTCGTTTTTTTATAATTCCAAGAAAAAACTACCTAAAAATGTTGGTTTGAAGCTAAAATTGGCG
>JALQYE010000312.1 GCA_023254245.1 Emticicia sp. | reverse complement strand
AATCAAATATTTATACCACTCTTCGAGTCCATCGTGGTTTTCTTTTTTGTTCCAGCCTTTGGTTATACCATAATCTTTGCCAATTCCCGAAACCATCGCACACGTGAGGTCATGTTTTTTTACAGTCTCAAATTCCTCAACGGTCAATAATTCGATTGATTGCAAACCTATATTTTTTGCAGCTCGGCAGAGAGCATCGAGGTCGATTGAGTCGTAACACCAACGGCAAACCGAGTGATTAATGCGGCCTTTGAGGGCAGCTCCCATAATAGTATCGGCAGCTTCGAGGCGAGAAGCAACTGCTCCAGTAAGTGCTACAGCGGCAGCTCCTTCTACAATTTTTTTCATAGCTTTTCGGCGAGAAGTATTGTTTTCCATCAAAATAGTTATTCTTCCCGAGTGGGTCTTTTTGTGAAATTTAATTGAATTTAATAGAAGGGCAATTTAAAGTAAAAAAATTGATTATAAATAATTTGTATCGAAAATAGCACCAAAATATAATAAAAAAATCAGTTGAACGTATAATGTCTGTGAAAGTTTACAAGGTGTAAATCTTGAACACATTACCCAAAACAATTTAGCACAAACAACAATGAAAAACACCCCAAAAATTTTGGTTTTGTTAGTACTGACACTCTTCGTGAGTTCATGTTTCAAAAAACTGAAAGAAGACTTGACTCCATCGGGTTCGGCTACGCTGATTGCTAATGGAACAAGCGTAAATTTAGGAACCCCAACGGCCGTTACACTGCTCGGAGTCGTGACAATTGAAGCCAACAAAGATAAAAGCGGCTATACGATTCTACTCAATAAGGCCGATATAAAGGCAGGAAAAACCTATGACTTAAAAAGCTCAACGGGCGTGTTTACGTTCTTGCACGATGGCACTTATTACTCGCCAAGCACAGGTACTTTAGAAATCACGAAATTCACTGATAATAAAGTTGTTGAAGGAAAGTTTAGTTTTGAAGGAAATGCCGTAGGAAGCACCAGTAAAAAAATGACTGCCAGCGGCACTTTTAGTGTAAATATTATCTTGTAATAAAACTTTAAGAGTTATCTGATAAATAGCGTGTTGAATTTCTCACCACGCTATTTGTTTTTCATATTACAAATAAAATACTTATAATCAGATAATTACAAATTTTATTCATCATTCATCATTCATCATTTATCATTTTTTTGAACGGTGGTATAATTTTAGGTGTTATCTTTCTAACAATTTTAAAGAAGAGTCTCATGAACAAAGAATTTTTCCAACATATCTTCGACAAACATCAGCAAGCCGAACCAGTGCCACCAACCAAAGAAATTGCGGCTTGGGCATTACGCATTATTCGGTTGTTGTTTCCTGAGCAAACCAAGGAATATTTTCGCTCGGAAGAAGAAATTGAGATTCAATTTAAAAACCTTGAATTAGAGCTACGAAATATTCTGATTTCTACCTACCAATGCAAAAGTTGTAATCCAGAAAACGAAGCAAACGCATTTTTTGCGAGTATTCCTAAAATATATCGCACCTTAAAGACTGACATTCAAGCCATTATCGAAGGCGACCCCGCCGCCAAAAGTGAGTTTGAAGTGGTGCGTGCTTATCCTGGGTTCTATGCCATTACATTTTATAGAATTGCTCACCAATTACATAAATTAGATATTCCTCTCCTACCCAGAATCTTGACCGAATACGCTCACTCAAAAACAGGAATTGATATTCATCCAGGGGCTACAATCGACGAATATTTTTTCATCGACCACGGCACAGGTATCGTAATCGGTGAAAGTTGCATTATTGGTAAGCACGTAAAACTCTATCAAGGTGTTACGCTCGGGGCTTTGAGTGTTGAAAAAACATTGGCAAACACCAAACGCCACCCAACCGTTGAAAACAACGTAGTGATTTATTCGGGAGCAACAATTTTGGGCGGAAACACAGTCATTGGCGAACACTCAATTATCGGTGGAAACGTTTGGCTAACGAAGTCAGTACCTTCATACTCAACGGTTTATCACAAACCTGAAATTAAGGTTGTAGAACGTGTAATGGAATAAATTTCAGTCAACAGTCCACTGTTTTTGAGACTGATGTTTCACATTATCAATTATTCATTTTTCATTATCCATTAAAAAATGGCAACCATCATTGACCTCGTAGGAAATACACCACTTGTAGAATTAACAAAACTTAATCCGAATCCCAACGTAAAGATATACGGCAAACTCGAAGGCAATAACCCTGCGGGTAGTGTGAAAGACCGCCCCGCTCTGAATATGATTAGAAGTGCCGTTGAACGTGGAGATATAAAGAAAGGCATGAAACTCATTGAAGCAACCAGCGGAAACACTGGAATTGCCTTGGCAATGATTGCTCGATTATTCGATTTGGAAATTGAACTCGTAATGCCCTCAAACTCAACTCGTGAGCGAACGCTTACGATGGAAGCATTCGGAGCAAAAGTTGTACTACTCGAAAATATCGAAAAATGCCGAGATTACGCCGAAGCACAAGCCAAAACTGGCCAGTATTATATGCTCGACCAATTTGCTAACCCCGATAATTATTTAGCTCATTATAAATCGACTGGCCCAGAAATTTGGCGAGATACCGACCAAAAAGTAACACACTTTGTGAGTTCGATGGGAACAACTGGTACGATTATGGGAACTTCAATGTTTTTGAAAGAAGTAAATCCTGCTATTCAGATTGTAG
>JALQYE010000311.1 GCA_023254245.1 Emticicia sp. | reverse complement strand
TTGGTAATATCATGCGAAAAGAGGGTATTTAAAATCGGTTTTCCAGCCGTTCCCGAAGGTTCTCCATCATCATTAACTCTAAAATTTGTGCGGTCGAGGCCTAAGCGATAAGCATAACAATGATGCACCGCCTTGAAATGCTCTTTTTTGAGATTATCGACTAATGGTTTTACTTCATTTTCGTGTTCAATAGGGTAGGCATAAGCCAGAAATTTACTACCTCTATCTTTAAATAAACCCTCAACAGGAGCTTTAATGGTTTTATAAGTATCTTCAAAAAGCATGAAAAATGTGGAGCGAATCTCCAGATTCGTATCTTAAATTAAAATCCAATAAACGACCAAAATACCATTAGAAAACATAAGAATCCGCAAATGGTAGGATAGAATATTTTTACTGTTTTTTCTTACAAAGTAACCGATTTGTATCTTTTCCAATGAAAACCTCGGTCGGTTTGTTCTTCGGCTTGCCAACCTTTATAAATTACCAATTTGTTTTTTTCTTGAACCACATAAAAATAGTCGCCAGCTCCAGCCCACCACGCACCGCAAGCCGAAAGTGCGGTTTTGGGAATCTTGTTTTCGGCATACAAACTTGGGTCGGTAATATCTGCATTGCCCGTTACTTTATCAATTTTAGCTACTTTTTTGCCAAAATTCAGGAAAATATCTGAATGTGGTGCTCCATTGGCATCTTCAGGGTAAGTTTTGAAAGTAAATTTTGCCTGCATAGGAGTTGATTGAGCCATTGACAACTGAACCAAGCAAATAAGTAAAAAAATAAGGGTAAATCTACGTTTCATAAAAAATAGGGGGTTAAATGTTTAAAATTTTTGAAGGCTTCCCGATTCGTAAATATCTTTATTTTTGATGCCTTTTTGTGCTAATTCGAGCATGGCTTGTGCAACTTTTTCTCCCGCAATTACCTTATAATTGTCGGGTATTAGCGGAGCAAAAAAATCCATTACGACTTTGCCGATTTTCTCACCCATACGTGGATGCTCACGCTTACCTGCCAGCATTGATGGGCGTAAAATAATGAGGGTTGGGTAGCGTAAATCGCTCAAGGCTTTTTCTATTTCACCTTTCACTCGGTTATAATAAATCCACGACTTTTCGTCGGCCCCCATGGCTGTGATTATCAAAAACTGTTTTGTGCCATTGGCAAGGCCTGCTTTTGCAAAATTTAAGGGATACGTGAAATCAACGTTATAGAAAGCCTCTTTAGAACCCGCTTGCTTCATGGTTGTGCCGAGGCAACAGAAAATATCATCAGCAATGATTTTTGATGTATCAATCTTATCAAAATCCATTACGAGTTGTTCGAGTTTTTGATGCTCAATAGTAAGTTTTTTTCTAACTATGATTGTTACTTTATTGTAGTACTGGCTTGCCAAAAGCTTCTGAGTTAGGTGTTTCCCGATTAGACCAGATGCACCAACTACAAGGGCTGTTTTCATGATTTTTAGTCTTGGAATATACGAAGTGAATTTTCAAGTTTCAATTTATCTTCTTTTATTGAAATCTATGATATGATAACCAACTAATTTTTCTGCACGAGCCGTAACTGGGCGATGATAAATAAAAATTTCGTAAGTGTTTTGAGTTTCTCCAAAATTTCCCTCAAAATACACTTCATCGGTGGTTTTATTTGGTTTTTGAGTCACGAAATCGTAGTTATAAACGCCTTGTTTTAGTCGAATGGTGGCCGTATATCCACCAAAATTATTGTCATAGACCATCTCATTGGTTTTGTCGAGTCGCCAATCATTGAAACTTCCATTTACATAAACTTTCTCATCAGTAACTTCTAATTCATGCGTTTTTAGGCCAAAAGTCATGTAAATATAATCTGAATCTACTGAACTATCCGTCCCTTCTCTATTATCAATCACATAATTTCCATCAAAGTCATTTGATTCAATATATGCCGTTTCACTACGATTGTTTTGTGGCGAAACCCACATTTCATCTTCTTTACCTCGTTTGATTTGAGCAATGTATTGACCTTTGTAGTTGGTACTTCGTGAATCAAAAAAACGGAATTCATTTCCCGCAGGAAATACATTTTCATCATCAAAAAATCGGTATTCGAGCTTCGACATACTTTCATTGACACTAAACGCTTTTAGGTTTCTGACAGTCTTATCCCATCTGAAATTTTGACGAATAATAATTTTCAATTCATCACGTGGCGACATCAGTCGGTAGCCACCGTAATTGACTTCAAAATCAACTTGTTGATGGGTTTTGTATTTTGAGGGTGCTTGTGCTTGTCGAATCGTGCCTAATGCACCTACTTGCGGTTCATAAACCATGAATCGTTTGCTAAAAACAATATCATCTTTGCGGCGGCCACGCCATGCTACGAGTAGGTAATTTCCTGATAGTAAAACTTGGGATACTCAAACAGTAAATATTTTTGTAAATCCAATAGCAGATGATGTAACCGTTGCGGCAAGTTCAACAATCAATGAAGATGCAGATGGTAGTGCAAATAAAATAGATTTAAAACCTTCTTTAACTGATACAGATGGAAGTGAAACAATTACAAGTGTGAAGATTTTAGCTTCAAGTGTTGCTACTGGATATGAGTTATTTTTAGGTTCAGCAAATGGAACATCAATAGCTTCAAAATTAGTTGGATTATATTATGAACTTACACCTGAAGAAGCAAATAGTATTTATGCAAAAAATACAACTGCACATGATTTAAATAGTGTCACTAGTTTT
>JALQYE010000310.1:257-2772 GCA_023254245.1 Emticicia sp. | reverse complement strand
GGTTGGTGGCGGCACGAACTCGATAAAATCATACCATCGGCATACTTAAACTCAACATAGTGATGGTCATAGATTTCACCGTATTTCTTATCAGTTCTTACCTGACGCCCACCCATTCCGAGTGCTTCTGTCGGGTAACCTCCCTTAAACCAGTTAATTACGTCGATATTATGAATGTGTTGCTCATTGATGTGGTCGCCGCAGAGCCATACAAAATAATACCAGTTACGCATTTGATATTCCATTTCGGTTTGGTTAGCTTGACGCTCTTTCACCCAAACACCATCATTATTCCAGTAACAACGAGCTGCTACAATATCGCCGATTGCACCTTCGTCAATTACTTTTTTGTAAGTCTCCAAATATGATTTTTGATAATGGCGTTGTAAACCTACAACTACTTTCAAGTTTTTCTTTTTCGATTCTTCGGCTGCTGCCAAGACCTTACGAATACCTGGGGCGTCAGTTGCCACGGGCTTTTCCATGAAAACGTGCTTTCCTTGACGAACAGCTTCTTCAAAATGAATCGGGCGGAAACCTGGAGGCGTTGTGAGAAGTACCACATCAGCCAATGCGATTGCCTGTTTGTAGCCATCAAAACCTACAAATTTGCGGTCTTCTGGTACATCTACACGGTCTTTAACTTTGCCTTTCGTTAAGTTCTGATAGCTTGAATCAAGTCTATCACGGAAAGCATCGGCCATTGCTACGAGCTTTACATTTTGTTTAACCGAAAGTGCTTGCATGGCTGCACCTGTACCACGGCCACCGCAACCAATTAGTGCAATTTTGAGTGTATCGTCAACCGAAGAATTTGCGAAAGTTTCGATTGGTAAAGATGCCATCGAAATACCGCCAACTGCGGCTGCCGAAGCCTTTACGAAATCACGACGAGAAAAATTTGAGTTCATTATGTGTACGATTATAGAGTTGAATAATTAAATAACAAATTTAGTTTAATTCTCGAAATGATTACTATCATTTGTTAAAAAAGTGTAGTTATTTAATAAATTTTTTACATAATTTTGATTGTAAAAAAATGCTCAAATTTCTCTATTCAAGCTTATAATAATGAAATCCCTTTCTTCCTTTTTCCTCTTTTTACTTGCCTTGTCATCAGTAGGGCAAACCAAATTTGTAGCTCACCCACAGGCGGTTCCGCATCACGAAACTCCCACTTTGGCAATCGGTTCAAAAGCACCCGATTTTCGACTACCAAACTACGACGGTAAGTTTTATTCACTGAAAGATTTTGCAACTGCTAAAGTTTTGGTTATTGTTTTTACGTGTACGCACTGCCCAACTGCCCAAGCGTATGAAGACCGCATCAAGAATATCGTGACTGATTATAAAGCCAAAGGGGTAGCAGTTGTGGCTATTTCGCCTAATAGTCCCAATGGATTATTGTTGGAAGAACTGGGTTACACCGACCTCAACGATGATTTTGATAACATGAAAATCAGAGCCAAAGAAAAGCAATTTAACTTCCCGTATTTGTATGATGGCGATACCGAGGCTGTTTCGATAAAATATGGCCCAGTGGCTACACCCCATGCGTATGTATTTGATAACCAACGGATTTTAAGGTATAATGGCCGACTTGATGCCGTAGAAAAACCAAGTAAAGGAGCAAATGCCGAAGACCTACGCAAAGCCATTGATGAGGTTTTGGCAGGAAAAGAAGTAACAACACCCACAACCAAAACCTTTGGTTGCTCCGTAAAATGGGCTTGGAAGACCGAATATAACGAGAAAAATGAAAAGAATTGGACTTCTCGCCCCGTTACGCTCGAAGAGCTGGACACCGATGGAATTAAAAAATTGGTTAAAAATGAAGATTCGGATAAACTTCGCCTAATAAATGTATGGGCAACGTGGTGCGGCCCGTGTGTGATGGAATACCCCGACTTTTTAGATATTCACCGAATGTACGGAGCAAGAGATTTTGAGTTTGTATCGGTTTCAGCCGATAAATTGGAGAAAAAAGATAAAGCCTTAAAGTTTTTGAAAGAGAAACATTCGGGCGTGAAAAACTATATTTTTAAAGATGAAGACATTTACAAACTCATCGAAGCCATCGACCCAAAATGGAATGGAGCTTTGCCTTACACGCTTTTGGTTGAGCCAAACGGAAAAGTAGTGTATAGCATTCAAGGAAGTATAGATAATCAGAAATTAAAGCGAATGATTGTTGACCACCCTAAAATTGGGCGTTATTTCTAAAAAAACAAATCATGCTTTTGAGATTTCTGAATAAATACCGAGATACAATTCTGTATGGTATTTCGCTGGCTTTATTACTTTTCTTATTGAAATGGATTGAACTTCGATACATCATCATCAATCATGCTTTTGAGATTTACGCAGGTATTATTGCATTGCTATTTACGGCTTTAGGAATATGGTTGGCATTGAAGCTAAACAAACCCAAAATCGAGACAAAAATCATAGAAAAGGCCGTATCAGTCAATGATTTTAACTTTAACGAAACTGCCATGGCCTATCTTGGTCTGAG
>JALQYE010000310.1:0-247 GCA_023254245.1 Emticicia sp. | reverse complement strand
GATTTTTGTTTCGCTCAATACTATCAAGACTCACACGTCAAATCTGTTTGAAAAATTAGGTGTTAAACGCCGCACGCAGGCCGTAGAAAAAGCCAAAAGGTTGAGTTTGATTCCTTAATTAGTTCATACTTTTGGGTGAAGATGGAGGATTTTTGTTAAAATCACTCAAAAGTATGAGCTAAATGTGTGGCTAAATACTCAGTTTTGTAGCCTAAACAAAACAAAAATATGAAAAGAATTGTACTTA
>JALQYE010000030.1 GCA_023254245.1 Emticicia sp. | reverse complement strand
GCTCGTTTTTCATTACGAATGTGGCAAAAATCAAAGAAAGATGGATGTTCTTATTCTTTGAGGTATTTATATTTTTGGTAATGTATGTTTGGTATAAAGCTCGGAAAATCAATAATAAACTCGTTAATTTTATTGATTTAAGGCATTATATTTCAAGAATCACGGAGTTGAGCGAAGACGAAAACATTCCGAAATTTTCTACGCACTTGGTTTATTTATCAAAAGCCGACCGCAAGAATCATATCGAAGAAAAAATCGTGAAATCTATTTTCTCGAAGAAGCCCAAACGTGCCGATGTCTATTGGTTTGTGCATATCAACCGCACCGACGAGCCTTATACGCTCAATTACGAAGTAAGCGAATTGCTGGATGATAAAATTATTAAAATCGACATCAATACGGGCTTCCGTGTGCAGCCACGAGTAGAACTTTACTTCAAGAAAATCATACAGGATTTGGTCGAGCGAAAAGAATTGAATTTGCACATTCGCCCTGATGGTTCAACAAAATACAATAGCGAACCCGACTTTAAATTTGTAGTGATTGAGAAATTTCTTTCGGTAGAGAATGAGTTTTCGGTCAGAGAAGGCATTTTGCTGAACACTTACTTTTTCTTGAAACGCATGAGTTTATCCGACGAAAAAGCCTTTGGACTTGATAAATCGGATGTGGAAGTAGAATACACGCCTTTGGTATATCACCCAGTTGAAAAATTGGAGTTAATTCGGAAATGATTTAGTTTAGAATTATGAGTTCTGAATTCTGAGTAACAATGAATAACCCAGAACTCATAATTCCACATTATTTCTTCTCTTTCTTTCCGAACAACGAAAAATGCACATATCGCTTCGGGTTTGCCTTCATATCGGCCATTAAAAGGGCAATATTTGCGGCAGTTCTGTCAAGATTCACATAAAGAGAATCATCTTTTGCGAGTTTTCCAAGTGTGCCTTTTCCTTGATTGATTTCTTTGATAACTCCCTGTAAACCAGCTACTGACTTATTGAGTTGAACCACTGTTTCGCCCAGTTTCATAGCATTAAGAGAGTCGGCAAAAGTGCTACTTTTCTGTAAAATAGGCTTGATTTGAGCATCAAGGTTATTCGATAGCGTATTTAGATTAGCTGTAAGTACGGCCGCATTTGCCGTAATTGCCGAAAGATTTTTTGAGTTTGCTGCTACTACTCCATTCACACCTGCGGTAGTTTGGGTAGCACTTGCCATGAGAGTTTTGAGTGCGACTGCCGTTTGGTCGAATTGCTTGATAATAGCCGTAGTTGTAGTTAGAAGCGAGTCAACATTTTTGAGCGTTGGGCTAAGTTTATCCGTTACTGAAGCCACCATTCCTTTTTCAACTTCACTTCCTATAACGGCTTCATCGCCAACGGGTTGCCCTGCTTGAATCTTTAATTTTACTACTTTTCCGCCTAAAAGACCATTATCAGCCAGAACTGCGATGGTCTTATCACTAATTTTAATGTCTCGCTTGATAGCCAACATCACTTTAATCCGATTTTTATCTTGCTCAGGCTCAACCAACACCACACGCCCCACAGGCACGCCATTGTAAGTAACGGGGTTCGAGGTTTGTAGGCCTTCGGCATTTTCGTAGTATGTATAATATTCGTTTTCGGTACGGAAAATATCCAAACCTTTCAAGAAATTAAAGCCTAAATAAAATATTGCAAATGCAATAATGCCCAACAAACCAACTTTATATTCTTTTTTCATAGAAACGTGCGAAGCACTATTAAGAAATGTAGAATTAAGCATTAAGAATAATAGATAGAGATTTCGTTAATGCTTATCTTTAATATCGCACAAAAATACAAACTTAATTCTTAATCGCAACGGCGAACCGTTCTCAATTCTTCATTAAAAAATCATTTTTCCTTCCCTTCCTTGTACGCTTTTACGGCTTTGTATATTGCATCGGCTAATTTATCTTGCCCGTCGGAGCTACCCAATATTTTTTTGTCGGTGGCATTTGTCAGATATCCTGTTTCTACATAAACACTTGGCATAGTTGTTTGCCAAAGTAGCTGAAATCCTGCTTGTTTTACCCCCCTACTCTTATGTCCAATTTTCGATATCTGTTTTTCTACCATACTTGCCAGCTTCACACTTTCTTTCATGAAAGCATTCTGGTAATTAGCCAACATAATATTTGCCATTGGCGAGCTAAGGTCATAGCCTTTGTAGTTTTTCTTATAGTTGTCTTCCATCAAAATAACCTCGTTCTCACGCATAGCCAGTTCGAGGTTATCTTCGGTTTTATGAAGCCCCATGACGTAGGTTTCAGAGCCACTTAGTTTTGACGAATGTGGATTGGCATTGACATGGATACAAATAAATAAATCGGCTTTGTTTTTATTAGCAATAGCGGCTCGTTCGTGAAGAGGTATAAAGACATCGGTCTTGCGAGTGTAAATCACCTTTACACCTGGTAGATTTTCTTGCAACTTTTTCCCGAGTTTCAGCGTCACACTCAAAGCGATGTCCTTCTCTCGGAGTTTGCTATGCTGTGTACCTGGGTCTTTGCCACCATGCCCTGCATCGATTACAATCGTTCGGATTTTCCCACTTTGAGCATGAACAATTTCAAGCGAGAATATAATGATAAGTAGAACTTTAAGAATTTTTAACATGATTTTATAGGCAAACGTTCTTTCACTACTATATAATAGCTAATTTTGTGCCATTACTGAGCGTTAGTAGAATAGTTTTTATAGAAAAAGCAAAAATTTGAAGATTTGAGCATTGACTAATGACTGGCTTTTTCTCGTAAGTTATAATTATAAGACATTTTTTACAAATATACGTTTTTTGGAACAACTAAGAAAATATACAACAGCCCCATCTCCCCCCCTCAGCAACGGCTGCCACCCCGATTGGGAGGGTCTTTACTTGGCTCTTTTTTTTACTGTTAGGAGAAAAGCATTCTTTTTATCATGTTTTTTTAGAAAAAGCATTCTCTTGCTGCCATTTTTAGTATCACTTAGTACTTTCGCCCAATTTCCTTCAGGCGGAAGATTGCCTAACTTTGGTGGCGGTGCTACTGCACGCCCAAAGACATCACGCCCAACCAACACTACTCGTACTTTTGGTAATAAGCTTTTTGAAGAAAAGAAAGATACCACTCGGGTATCAATACCTGACTCACTGCGTAGTAAAGATACGGGCTTACAAACAACCGTGAAATATGTCGCAGAAGATTCGACGGTAATGGATGTTTCAGGCGAAGTGCTTAATCTTTACGGAAAAGCAGTTGTAACCTACGGAGATATTGAACTGAAAGCCGATTATATAAAAATTGATTGGGGAAAAAGTGAAATTTTTGCCCATGGCTCGCCTGATACCACTAAACGTGGCGAAAAAGTGAAAGGAAAACCTGTCTTTACTCAGGGCGGGGACAATTACAATACCGATACAATACGGTATAATTTTAAGTCGAAAAAAGCAATTATCAAAGGTATTGTAACCCAACAAGGTGAGGGCTTCGTAACGGGCGAACGAGTAAAAAAAGATGCCAACGATGATATGTATTTGGTAGATGCCAAATACACTACCTGTAATCTGAAAGAACCACATTTTCATATTTCGGCCCGAAAAATCAAACTCGTCAATAAAAAACAAATTATTTCTGGGCCCTTTAATTTTGTGTTGAGTGGAATTCCCCTGCCTGTTGGTTTGCCTTTTGGCTTTTTCCCCGTACCAAAAAATAAAGAAGCAGGTACTTCGGGCATAATCATGGGTACTTATGGTGAAGACCCCAACAATCGAGGATTCTATTTCAAGGATTTTGGATATTATTTTGCAGTCAACGAAAAAATTGGTTTAAAACTCATCGGGCAAATTTATACGAAAGGAAGTTTTGGGCTGGGTATTCAGTCGAACTACTCAAAGCGATACAAATATTCGGGAAGCTTAAATTTCCAATATAATTTTAATAATAATACGCCAGAAGTAGTAGCCAACGACGATAATAACAATTATAAAACCAAAGATTTTAACCTTAGTTGGTCACACTCTCCAGCTAATAAACGTCCTGACCGTAGTTTTTCATCGTCGGTTAACTTGCGTAGTAATGGGTTCAACAGAAACAATGTCAATACTGTTGATGTAAGCAATTATTTGAGTAGCTCATCGAACTCATCAGTACAATTCGGGCGTACATTTGCACAAAAACTTGTAACGAGTTCGGGTATCAATGTTTCACAAAACTTTACAACTGGACAAGTAGATGCCTCTGCTAATTATAGTATTGGTTTGAATCAATTTAACCCATTTGTACCCGAAAAAAAGCAAATTGGACGCTGGTTCGAGTCTTTTAGGGTTGGGTTAAACGTAAGTGGAGGCTACCAAGCAACCAATACACGAGTAAATAGCATCACAAACTATTCGGATTATAAGATTGTGCGTAAAAATGCCAATGGTACCTATTCATCTATTGAAGCCAAACCGCTAACCAACGAGGAAATAAAATTACGTGATGCCAATCCGCTTACGCTCACGCCCGAAGAGCGTATTGCACAAAAAGCATTGCAAGAACGCCTAAGTAATGTAAGAAAACTAAATAGCTTAGATGCCATCAATGAAGTTTTGAAAGATGGTAAGTTTACGAGTACCTACTCAATTCCAATTGCATTACCAAACTTTAAGATAGCACGCTACATCAACTTTACACCAAGTATATCACTCAGAGGCGACATTTCTACTCAAAGCCTTAGTTATGAATACGTTGCGAGCGAAAATGCAGTAAAAATAGATACCGTAAAGGGATTTTTTCCTACTTATCAAACGTCTGTTTCGGGAGGAATGAATACCCGTGTCTATGGTACTTATCAGTTTAAAGGGAAAGGACGTTTACAAGCAATTCGTCATACAATGGCACCATCATTGAGCTTAAGTTATGCCCCTGATTTTACGAAACGTCTGTTTGAATACAAAGTTGTTAGGGTTGATAAAACAACTACTGATGGCGTTTCAAGATACGATACACTCCGTAAATTGCTCCCCAAATATCCAACATTGGGAGCATCGGCTGGGGCCTCAGGAAATGTTAGTTTTAACTTAACCAATCAATTAGAAGCAAAAGTTAAATCAAAATCGGATACAGCAGCTAAGGCATTCGAGAAAATATCACTCCTTGATAATTTGAGCCTAAGTACGAGCTATAATCTTTTGGCGATTGGCGACTCGATGAATCTCTCGAATATCAATTTGAGTGCGAATACCAACTTATTCAAGAATCTGATTAATCTTAATATGGGAGCAAGCCTTGACCCGTATTTTTATCAAGCCGAAAGCACCCCCGAACTACGTGCCTTGAATCCAGCAGGGCGTATTCGTCGTTACTATAAAATTCAACAAGTGCAAGGGCTTGCAGGTTTGGCAACGCTTCGCACGGCCAATATTGCTATATCGACTCGTCTTTCACCAGCTACTTTCAATCCAGATAAAGCTAAACCTAAGACAAATACGCAAAGTAATAACCCACAAATGGACGCTATGAAGAAATTTGTGGCGGCAAATCCTGAACTTTACGTTGACTTTACGATTCCGTGGACATTGAGTTTGAGCTATAACCTCAATTATAGTAAACAAGGTTTGGCCGACCCACAAATTACCCAAGCCATTACAGTTCAAGGTGATTTGAGTCTTACGCCAAAATGGAAACTGGGTTTTAATACAGGTTATGATATGCAGCTAAAAGCTCCTACGCTTACCAATATAACGATTCACCGTGAACTTCACTGCTGGGATATGGCCTTCAACTGGACGCCAATTTCGGGTTATTCAGTACGCACAAGTTATTCGTTTACGCTCAATGTACGAAGTGCATTATTGCAGGAGTTAAAAGTAAGTCGTAGAAGACAATACTATGGAAGTGGAGGGTTTTAATAGTCCATAGAAAAGCCCTTTAATGATTTCTCGTTAAAGGGCTTTTTTTACTATCGACAATCGTCTATTGACCGTGGACTACTTTTACAACTCAAACGTAGCCAGTTTCTTAAATTCTTCTACACGAGCAGCGATTTCTTCTTGTGAAAGGTTTTGGATACGCTCCGAACCGAATCTTTCAACACAGAAAGAAGCCATTGCTGAACCATAGACGATACCACGTTTCATATTTTCGAAACTCAAATCGCCAGTTTTTGCTAAGTGAGAGATAAATCCACCTGCGAAAGTATCTCCCGCACCTGTTGGGTCGAAAACTTCTTCTAATGGCAATGCTGGGCAGAAGAAGATTTCTTCACCTTGGAACAACAATGCACCATGCTCGCCTTTCTTGATGATAAGCGTTTTTGGGCCCATTGCCATGATTGTTTTGGCTGCACGACGCAACGAATAATCACCCGAAAGCATACGAGCCTCTTCGTCGTTGATAGTTACACAGTCTACATCTTTCAATAATGCTTTTAAATCATCGAGAGCAATATCAATCCAAAGGTTCATTGTATCGAGTAATACAAACTTCGGACGGGTAGCTAAACGCTTCAAAACCAAATGCTGAATAGCTGGTGCTGTATTTCCGAGCATTAAAAACTCACAACCTTGGTATGATTCTGGAATCTTCGGGTCGAAGTTTTCCATTACGTTTAATTGCACCTCAACCGTATCACGGCTATTCATATCATTATGGTAGCGACCGTGCCAAAAAAACGATTTCTCGCCTTTTCTGATTTCAAGACCATCCACATTTACTCCATGACTCACCAAAGTATCAATCATTTCCTGTGGAAAATCTTCGCCAACAACAGCCACAAGATTGTTTTCTTTTACGAAGTATGATGCAGTGAGCGTGATGAAAGTGGCTGCTCCGCCAATGATTTTATCTGTTTTTCCGAATGGCGTTTCCAATTTATCAAACGCTACCGAACCTACTGTAAGTAATGACATAGATAATTTACCTTTATAAAAGGATTTTTTTAGTGAAAATGTCTATATTCTTGCAAAGATAACGTTTTTTTGTTTATTTATTTCTTCAGAAATAGCTTTTAGATTTGCGGACAACGCTTAAATTCTTTATTTCTATCAAATAAGTACCTGTAAGTAATATAGGTCTTGTATTTTTTAGCTCCCAACATCTGTGTCACTTTGAGCATTTTGGGGTTAAAATCGGCAATCCAGTTGAGTTCCAAGGTTTTATATTGGTAATTAGGCACCCAACAGGCCCTCGAAAACGACAAAGCAATGGCCGACTCAATTCCACGTCCTTGGTATTCGGGTATTACGCCAAAAATCACGCCACGTGCCTTTTTATTGGTCTTCATCAAGGTATGATACAACCACTTGATTTTTCCAATCAGATTTAGTTTACCATTCACATATTTTATAATCTGATTTAATTCTGGAATCATAATAAAGAATGCAATCGGCTGGTCGTTATGGTAGCCAAACCACATCAATTCTTCTTCCAAAATCGGTTTCATAGTTTGCATGATGGCCGCAGCACGCTCTTTAGTCATCTCGCCCGTTGACATATTCTTTGCCCAAGCTTTATTATAAATAATACGAAAATCTTCGGCAAATTTGGGTAGTTCTTTCTTGCTTACGTGCCTAAAGTCATAGCCTGGTGTATTGTAAATGCGATTGGCAATTTCAAACAAAGCTGGTCGAACAACCTTACGAGCTTCTTCTTCTGGAATTGGCAATAAGAATGTGTATTGTTGGAAATAATCTTGAAAACCGTAATTCTCGAAGAAGGCTTTATAGTATTCTTGGTGATAAAACATTCCCCAAGTGGGTTCGGCATCGTGTGGGTCAACGTGTAACCCCCACCAGTTATCACGTTCACCAAAATTGATAGGGCCATCCATCGCTTCCATGCCACGTTCTTGTAGCCAAGCCTTACATTTATCGAACATCGCAAAGGCCACTGACTCATCATTGATACACTCAAAAAAGCCCATTCCGCCCGTTGGTTGTTCATTGCCTTGGGTAGCGGTAGCAGGGTTAGTAAACGCCGCAACTCGTGCAATAGTTTTACCTGATTCATCAAGAGCAAGCCACCGAATGCCGTCGCCTCCTGAATTAAAAATTGGGTTTTTATCACGGTCGAACAGTTTTTCAATATCTTGGTCGAGTGGACGAATCCAATATGGATTTCCTTTATACAGACCCACGGGAAACTCTAAAAATTCTTTTTGTAGCTTTCGGCTCTCTCCTACCTCTATTATTTGCATAAGATTCTATACTAATTTCGACACAAAGATAGTTTTTAGAGTTCTGAATTCTGAGTTTTGAATGCTGAGTTTTGTTGTTTTTCAGATTTTTAGGCAAGAAATACTCAGTTTCGTGTAGTGACTACCGTAAGATAAATATAATTTTGATTGTTTGGTTTATAGTCTATGTAATTAAATTTGCACCCGCTTGGCTGAATATTTATTCTATAGGTGTGGTAAATGCTCTAAGAACAACATCATCTATTTATAAAATTCACGTCGTTATAAACTTAATAAAATTAAATATGTAAAAGTAATTTATAACATTTATGCAACCCCTTTGAAGTTGAAAAATTGGTTCTTTGATAATTTACTATAATCTTAGCATCCCTTCGGGGATAAATATCTGTTTTATTGATATTTTGCTCCTTCTGAGTTAAAAAATAAAAAATCTCGAAGAGATGTGAGGGTTATAGCTAAGCAAATTCCATAAATTCAAGCCCCGAAAGGGTGATATTATACCACCCCTTCGGGGTTATAAATCGACATCATTAATGATTTACTATAATCATAACACCCCTTCGGGATTTAAATAATTTCGGAATGATTATGAAAGAAACAAAATCCCGAAGGGATGTAAGGATTATAGATATTCAAATAAATCTTATCATTAAAACCCCGAAGGGGTGATATACCTTTAAAACTTACGATATACAAAAAATATGGCAGGCACATTCTCACAAATCTACATTCAATATGTATTTGCAGTAAAAGGACGAGAAAACCTACTTCAAAAACCATGGAAAGATGAGGTTTTCAAATATATAGCTGGTATTATTAAAGAGAAAAATCAAAAGGCTATTATTGTAAATGGCGTTACCGACCATGTTCATGTTTTTGTCGGCCTAAAGCCTTCAATGAATATCTCGGACTTGGTTCGTGACATCAAAAATAATTCTTCAAAATTTATCAATGAGCAAAGGTTTCTAAAAGGCAAATTTTCTTGGCAAGAAGGCTATGGGGCTTTTTCGTATGCCCATTCACAGATTGAAAGTGTCTATCAATATATCCTAAAACAGGAAGAACACCACATGAAAAAGACCTTCAAAGGAGAGTATCTTGATTTTCTACAAAAATTTAAAATCGATTATAGCGAAAAATACCTATTTGAATGGCTGGATTTATAAATCAAAAAGCCTTTATCCGTAAACCAATTATGATAGATTTACCTCAAATTGAACAACAAATCCAACGTGTTACTAATTTTCAAGAGCTTGTTTCTACGCCATTTAATGCAGAAATAAATGCCATTGGCTTGATACGTAATCTGATGGGTGATTTCGCCGAGATTGTTAGTAAGGTAGAACTAAACAAAAATATAACGGTAATTGATGAAGAGCTGCTTCGTGAGCTTACTTTGAGCGAACAAGGGAATCTGGCTCGTGAAATTATACTCAACGACTTGCAATTACTGACAGCATACGGTGCGGCTCCAGTTCTTAATGTGATTAAATCTTATGAACGAGACGAGGACTTCCCATTCTTCCCAACCGATGTTTACTCTTTTCATGTAGACCGTTCAACTGTGCCGACAGATACTATTTTATGTACTTATTATGGTGCTCCGACTGAAATAGTACCAAATTCAGCAGTCGTACAAAAAATCATGGTTCCTGAAATACGTGATGAACTCAAAAAACTATATGGTAATGACGATGAAGGGTTTGATGATTTTTTAACGGAAAATTTCTTTGACCTACACTATCAAACAAAACCAAATGCCCTACCTTTCAGTTTAGGTATTGGGCACATTTGGCGGTTGGCTATAGATTACCCTGAAAGCAAAATACTGCCGTGCATTCATCGAGCTCCAAAAGAAAAAACAAAACGATTATTGCTCATTTGTTGAAAATAAATAATAATGAGCATCATAAATTAAGTATATAACAAACCACTAATTAATCGACACTATGCGAATACTTTTCACGGGCGGCTCTGGTAAAGCAGGCAAACACGTAATTCCGTACTTACTCGAACAAGGCCATCAAGTACTAAACGTTGACCTCACTCCTCTCAAATACCCAGGAGTAGATAACCTGATTGCCGATATTACCGATTCTGGACAAATGTTTAATGCCATGAGCTCGTACACGGGCTTGCATGAACTCGAAGCGGGTAATGGCGTCCCCAAATTTGATGCCGTCGTACATTTTGCGGCCGTTCCTCGAATTTTAATTAAACCCGATAATGAAACATTTCGAGTAAATACTGTCGGTACTTATAATGTAATTGAAGCAGCCGTGAAATTGGGAATCAAAAAGATTATAATTGCCTCATCAGAAACTACTTACGGCATTTGTTTTTCAGATGGAATAACTGACCCAAAAGTTTTACCTTTGGAAGAAGATTATGACGTTGACCCAATGGATAGCTATGGTTTATCGAAAGTTATAAATGAAAAAACGGCTCGTACTTTTCAGCGACGCTCAGGCTATGATATTTATGCCCTTCGCATCGGGAATGTGATTGAGCCACACGAATATGCTGAACTTTTTCCGCATTATTTTAAGAACCCAGAAGTGCGTCGCCGAAATGCTTTTTGTTATATTGATGCCCGTGATTTAGGTCAAATTGTAGATTTATGCCTGCAAAAAGATGGCCTTGGTTATCAAGTTTTCAATGCTGGCAATGACCATAACGGAGCAATTATTCCGAGTAAAGAATTGGCTGAAAGATTCTTCCCGAATGTGCAAATCTCGCGTGAATTAGGAGAGCATGAAGCATTATTTTCTAATCGTAAAATTCGTGAAGTGTTGGGTTTCAAAGAACAACATAATTGGCGAAAATATGTAAAATTAGACTAATTGAAAGACGATGAAAACGCACGATGAGCGAATAGCTGAGATGACATTTGCTTCGGTGTATCCGCATTACATTGCTAAAGTAGAGAAAAAAAGTAGAACCAAAGAGGAGTTACACCAAGTAATTGAGTGGCTTACTGGTTTTGACGAACGTCAACTTCAAACACAAATTGATGCAAAAGCTACTTTCGGTACCTTCTTTCAGCAAGCTACAATCAACCCCAATGCCCATCTGATTACGGGATTGATATGTGGCTATCGAGTAGAAGAAATTGAAAATCAGCTTACTCAGAAAGTTCGGTATCTTGATAAGTTGGTTGATGAACTGGCAAAAGGCAAAAAAATGGAGAAGATTCTACGAACAGCTTAGTTTTCATCTTGAAGGGAGCATATAAATTTTAATAAAAAAATCTTTTCAAAATCTATCAAGCTATCGTACTAAGAAATACCTTTGTTGTTTGAAATTCAACCCATCAAATTAAAACAATGAAAAAATTACTCTTATTGGTCGCTCTCATGGCCATTGGCAATTTAGTATCTGCACAAAAGCAAGACAATCGCTACTTCGAAATGCGTATTTATTACTGCGAGCCTGGCAGACTCCCTAATTTATTAACTCGTTTTAGAGACCACACTACCAAAATTTTTGAACGCCACGGCATGACAAATATTGGTTATTGGATACCTACTCAAAACGAAAAAAATGCTTTGTATTATGTGTTAGCTTACCCAAGTAAAGAAGCTCGTGATGCTTCTTGGAAAGCTTTTGGTGCTGACCCAGAATGGAAAAAGGTAAGTGAAGAGTCGCAAAGAGATGGCAAAATTGTAGCCAAAGTAGAGTCGATTTTTATGAATGCGACCGATTTTTCGCCAAAAATCAAAGAAAAAGTAAAAAATCCTGAGCGAATGTTTGAACTCCGAATCTATACTGCCACTCCAAATAATATTGATAATGTATTGGCAAGATTCAGAAATCATACAACCAAACTTTTCAAGAAACACGGTATGGAAAATATTGCCTACTGGAAAAGTATCGAGAAAGATGGAACACAAGCAAGATTGGTTTATATCTTGGCACACAAAAGCGAAGAAGCAGGAAAAGCGTCATTTGATGCGTTCAGAAAAGACGAGAAATGGATAAAAGTACGTGATGAGTCGGAGAAAAATGGTAAAATCGTAGAAAAAGTTGAGTCGATTTATATGACTCCAACTGATTTCTCAACGATAAAATAAGACCAAACTTCGGTCATCAAAACACTAAAAGAGTCGGGCGAATGTCTGACTCTTTTAGTGTTTTGATGAAAGTTAAGACAATCAAACCCGATTTAACGAAACCCTTATTTTTTTACTCAAAAATGGTTCGTGATTTTTCAAGTTATTTGGTATCGTACTTTTACGAAAACGGATGGTTATGATAAAATTCATTGCATTTTGCTTCCAAAAACCATCTGTAAATAGAAATGAATAATAATAAGGGAGTGTCTCTTTTTCATTAGCCAACAAATGAAACTCAAACAACTGAGTATTTTTCTTGTTTACGGCTCCCCTCACTTTATATTGCTCGGTTTTGTGATACGTATTTTCTATGCTTAATAGACCATCAAATTTATTCGGCCCAATGTACAAACGTCTTTTGTAGGGCAAACCCATGCTATAAAAAATGCGTTCAATCTTTGTATAGGGTTCGTAGATTTCTAAATTAATTTTCTTCTCAACACTATCAGGTTCAATAAACTTCCCAGCCCATTTACCAACCAACAAAGGTTTATTTTCATCGAAACTATACGCCCATGGGCTTTCTCTACTATCACTTTTATAACTCGTGTAGTAGCCTAAACTACCAACAATAGCAAGCATAAAAGCTAATATTGTAGCTACAACCAAGACTGTTGAAGATAAACCAAATTTCATTTAAAAATCAATAAAGTAAACTGCTTTAAAACTCAACAAAGTTAAAGTTTTCAAATACACTTTAGAAAAATTATTGATATTTAGTAGATGCTTTCTTCTTCAATCTTCTATAAAAAACTATTGGCATTTCCACTACCCGAAATAATCACGTTTTTATCAAAGAAACCTGTACCCAAAAAGTAACAGTAAAATTATTTTTTTCATGGTTCAATAAAGTAATTAATAAACTATCTCATCAAATTTTAGATAAGGTGTTTCCCATCGGAGTGAATTACACTCACGTAAAAATTAGCTTAAGAAAAAGGTTTAATAGCAAAAAAGGGCAGACTACACAAATTGGGGTAAGCAGCAAAAGCACTCATCAGACCTCAACGATACCGAACTTACGCTCGGGCGATTGCGTATCTTGCATATAAAAACTGGCGGGAGTCATACCCGTAAATTCTTTATAATCTCGCACCAAATGTTGGTAATCGTAGTAACCACAGTCAAGGGCGATGCTTAGCCAGTCTTTATTTGGGAAGGCATTTTTCATTCGGAAAACCTTATCAAATCTGATGATACGAGCAAAATATTTGGGATTGATTCCGATACGTTCATTAAAATTGCGTTCAAACTGTTTGGCACTCAAACATGATTCTTTGGCCAGCCAATCAAGCGAATATTGATTGACATTCTGAAGCATGGCGATTCCTACTTTATCAATAGGACGAATTTCGTAAGCTGTTTTTCTGACCAAACCCAGCAAAAATTCTTCGACAACAGGTATCATCTTTGGATAGTCTTCGATATTGGTCAGGCGTTCGTTCAGAGCCTTGGCTTCATTGCCCAAAACTGCCTCGGCATCAAAATATTGGTTATTCAAATCTATCGTCGGAATACCCGTCAGTCGATACAACCCGCCAGGTTGAAACACAACCTGAACCATAAGAAACTCTTTTCCCACATGTCTGTGACTCACCACACTTTGCTGCCCAATCAAAGCCGACTTCACAGGATTTATCATTCGTCCATCGTCATAACTTACTTTTTCGGAGTCTCTTGGATAAAAACTCAACGTTACTTCTGGCCGAGGTGGATAAGCTTTTGCTGGTGGCAAAGTGCTATCGGTAAATGACAAGTGCATAAACCGATACATCCTGACGTGCTGCCGCAAGGCTAAACTGGGTTGTAAATCATAAAAAAAAGGCATGGCTCTATGATTTTTTTAGTCAATTTACCAAATTTAGCTTTACTTACAAAGTAATGGGTGGACCAACTACTTTCATTCCATGTGCTTGGTGAATTTGCTGTACCAGTTCTGCTGTCGGAGGCCCTTGCAATTCGTTCATTTTCTTGAAAAATTCTTCCATTTTGCCCGCAGGTTGCAAAAAATATACCAATTTTCCTTTGTCGGTTAGCTGCAACCATGTATGTGGTACTGCTCTTGGCAAAAAAATGGTATCTCCCGCTTTTAAGGTTGAGCGTTCATCGCCTACTTGAAATAAATATTCGCCTTCTACGACATAAAAAATCTCATCTTGGTCGAAATGAACGTGTAACTGTGGACCAATTTTCTGAAATCCAACATACTCAAAGACTGATAGCTGCCCGTCGGTGTCTCTACTTGAAATCTTAACATCGTTGGGATTTACACCTCGGTACTTGATTGGTTGGTTAAATCGGTCTTTCCCTGCTCCTACTATAAAACCTTTAGGTGAACGATTTCCGTCTGTCAATTTTGATGGATTGGCAATTACTGGAAAAGCGGCTAAAGTAGCTTGAATGAAGTTTCTGCGTTGCATCGTTTTATTGATTTATTAGGTTTGATAATCATTTCGATACAAAGTTTGACTTTCATTGGCATATTTTAGTGGTAAAAAATCGACATCCTACTTTGGCATTTTATTTACGGGATTACTTCGTTGGGCTTGCTCAACCACAACCACATTTTCTACGGCTGTAAGAAGCCATTTTTCTGATTTTTTCACGAAAACCAATAGTTTTAGATTATCTGCCTCGGGATAGAATGTACCAGATGGAGAAGTGTAAGCTCCTACTCGCTGCAACAGATGCACCACCATCACATCTTTTGTAACTGCTCTAAAATGTACACTTGTCTTAGTAAGGGGCACATTTTTAAACATTCCTTCATGAAAAACCTGATGAGCGTATTGTATCTCACGGCGGTTTTTCCACCACATACCTACTACATTTACCCAGTCGCAATCTTCAGTGGCGTAGTTGGCAATATCATCATAGTTGTGGTTATTCCAACTCGCAATCAGGGCATCAACTTGCTTATCAACTGCCACTTCATCGGGCGTTTTAGCTTGAGCTAAAAGTGCGTGTGATAAAACAAACAATAAAAAGAAAAAAACTAATTTTCTCATAATCAATTATTTATATTTAATAACTGACACAAAATTAGTCGTTGGTTAACGGCTGAAATAGTACAAATACGACAAGTTTAGTTTCAGAAAAGATATAAATATTATTTCTTGGGCATGTATTTCATAAATAAACTTCTAACTTTCATAGCACCGTAATACGAAATATGGTCATCATCTTTATATAAAAATTTACCATTTTCCTCAAGTATGGTTTTATTACCGTCAAAGAAATACTCGTGTAGAGGAATTACTCCATCTACGAATCCTTCTTTTTCAAACTCGTAGAATAAATCATTAATTTGCTTATTATTCGCTTCGTAAAAACTTCGTTTCGGAGTCCAGTCGTTAATCTTTTTTCCAAACAATCTAACTCTTGTTAAATAATTTACTGGTAATAATTCTAACATTGGAACATCTGTGACTAAGATAACTTTACGATTGGCTTTTTTCAGTTCTTGAATAGTTTCTTTTAAGCCCTCACTCAAAACCCAAAATTCTGATTTACTTGTACCCTGTTGATTCAATCTCCTTATTGATTGATGTGGCACGAAGTCATATTTATTCATAAACCCTGCATTGTAAGACCATCTTGCAGCAAGAATTACTGTTTTTAAATTTTTATGCTGAATTATGAACTCTAATACTTTAGCATTAACTTTCCACATTGAAGGAGCCTTCCAATCTTTTGGAAAGCTCTTATCAGTGTTTTGAATAGGTGGAAATCCTCCAAACGTACTCAAGTAAATTCCTGAACTATTATTCTTTGTGTTTTCTAATAGACCTACTCCTAAAGAGGCAGCATGAGAATCTCCCCAAACTATTGATTCAGCATTAGTACTATTCCCCAAAACAAATGGTAAAATAGCTTTTTCTGGGTCAGCAATTAACTTATTTTGTTGCCTAACAATACGCTCCCAAAATACACTATCTTTATTGAACGATTCAAGAATTTCTCCATCCTTGAATCGAAACCTTGCTCCTTTTGATTTGTATAAACCAAGGCCAACGGCTAAAAATATTATCAACACTGAAATGTATCCCACAACTGTATTTCGTAGGGTAAAACGTTGATTATCACGAAATGGTTGTTCGATATACCGCCATGAAAAATATGCCAAAATAACAGTTAGAAAAATTAAAATTACTTTTTCTTGGTATCCTATTCTACCAATCGACAGATAATCATAAAAAGAATAAATTATCCAATGCCATAAATAAAGTGAATAAGAAATTTTGCCAATAAATACCAAAACGGGATTTCCTAAAAATTTATTTATTGCTGTTTGTGGACTATACTCACCTGAATAAATGAGCAGTGCTGTCGCAATCACTGGAATGACAGTCTGATAACTTGGATAGGACGAATTATTCAAAAATAAGGTTGATACTATTAGCATTATAAACCCTATCAACGATAATAACTGAAAATAGAAGGGTTTAGAAAAGTTAGGGAATATTCGGATTACGAGCATTGTTCCTAACAAAAACTCCCAAGCTCGAGTAGGTAACATATAAAACGAAAGTTGACTATATCCATAATGGCTCAAAGAAATACAAATAATAAAGGAACTAACAAAAGCAAAAACTATCAAAAATTTAAGTTTTGATTGAAAATACCTAAAAATTACGAAAATTACGCCAGGAAATAATAAATAAAACTGTTCCTCAACAGCCAAAGACCAAGTATGGAGAAGCACAAAATACTGACCTGTTGGAAAAAAATAACCTACACTTTTTGTGAAATAAAAATTGGAAGCAAGAACAAGTGTGGCTATTAGGCTTTTTCCAAATAAGTATAATGTATCACTATCATATAAGAAAAAAGCACTCAAAATAGATACAATAATAACTGCATATAATGCAGGAAATATTCTTAATATTCTTCTTTTGTAGAAATCGAGAAACAAAAACTCTCCTTTTGAAAGTTGCTTGAAGATAATAGAACTTATCAAGTAGCCCGAAATAACAAAAAAAGCATCAACTCCAACAAAACCAGATTGAAAGAAGGGAAATTCAAAATGATAAAAAATAACAGCAATAACAGCAATAGCCCTCAAACCATCTATATCAAGTCTATATTTATTCACGTAAAAAGGGTTAGTTTTGAATATTCAACAAAGAAAAATATTTTTTTCAAAGAACTGAAGAATAAAGGTTATCTATTTTGCTGTTCACCTATAATTTGTGCAGAAGAATTACTTCTTTTTATATTTATAAAATTAGATAAAAGCGATATTATCATCAATTCTAATAAAATATCTGATTGCGAAGGGAAAAAGGTGTAGCATTAAATTCATTTTCGATAACCGAAGGCGAAACGCCACAAAAAGCCTTAAAATCTCGAATTAGGTGCATTTGGTCGAAGTAGCCACATTCATGGGCAATGGTAGTCCATTTAATATTAGGTGTATTTTCTTTCATAACCCATGCTTTAGCAAAGCGAGTTTGGCGTAAAAAAAATTTAGGAGAAACCCCTACTCGTTGCAAAAACTGGCGTTCTAATTGCCTATTACTTACACAGGCTTGTGAGGCAATCTCATCGACATTTGCAAGCCCACCATCTTTCAGTAACAAAGGTAAAACACTATCAATCGGCAAACGATTACGCAGTTTATTGAGCTTTTTAAGTAAGAAAGCCTCTACAATTTCTTTCAATTTATCAGGCGATTGAGTCTCAGCTAATTGCTCATTAATAAACTGAATTTCTTTATCCAGAATATAGGTGCTATCCAACGATTCATCCACGGGAAACTCATTCATTGAAATTCCCAACAAACGATACAAGCCACAAGGCTGAAAACCGACTTTCACCGTAAAATTTGAATGGTGCATTTTCAGCTTAATTCGATTTACTTGAGGGCCAACTAAAATACTACGGTTTAGTTTTACTTTTTTGTTGGTAGTCAGATATTCACTTTCGGGAGCTTCAAACGGATAAAAATAAAGGCATTGCTCAGGAAGTGGCGGAAACGAAAACTCAGGCCGAGGTAGATTACGGTCTAATTCAATGCGGAAAACCATGATATTATTCACAAACTCGCTCAAAGCTGGATTTGGTTTATAAAGTTTGTGAAACATGATTTTTGATTGAATCTATAAAATTTACAATTACATCATCAAATTAAGCGAATTCGTGAAATATATCATCTAAAATACAATATTATCTATTAAACGGACGCCACCTAAGAAAGCTGCCACACAAAGAGCTGTTTTTCCATCGGTAATTTTGGCTTTGATTGGTAATAAAGTATCAAAATCAGCGGCTTCAAAATACTCAACTTCAAAGGCTGGATACATTGCAAAGTGGTCATCAACAGCCACTTTCATTTCGCTAACACCTGTACCTGCTTGTAGTTTTTCTTTGGCTAAATTTAAGGCTTTATAAATCTGCGGAGCTAACGCACGGGCTTCGGGTGAAAGACGTGTATTGCGTGAAGACATTGCCAAACCATCGGTTTCTCGCAAAGTTGGACACGGAATTATTTCTAAATCGAAACTCAAATCCTGCACCATTCGTCGGATAACTGCCACCTGCTGCAAATCTTTCAATCCGAAATAGGCTTTTTCGGGTTTTACTATATTGAAAAGTTTACTTACTACAATTCCGACACCATTAAAATGCCCAGGGCGAAATTTACCTTCCATTACGGTTTCGAGTGTTCCGAAATCCATTTTTAGCTGTGGTAAACTTGGATACATTTCTTCGGCCGATGGAGCAAAAACTACATCACAGCCTACGGCTTTGAGCATTTCACAATCTTTTTCGAGCGTACGGGGATATTTCTTTAAATCTTCTGGATTATTGAATTGTGTGGGGTTCACGAAAATACTGCATACCGCCAAATCGTTTTCGGATTTTGCTCGCTCAATCAATGAAATATGACCTGCGTGCAAAGCTCCCATTGTTGGCACAAAGCCAATGGTTTTGCCTGCTCTTTGTTGGATTTTGAGGTATTGTTGTGTCTCGGAAATTGTATTAAAAATTAACATTCTATTTTCTTCTAAACGGTTTCAAATGAGTTATTGAAAACATCGGTGAGTAGGTTTTCGGCTCAAAGTTATAGAATATTTATCTTTTCTACATTCATGTCTAAGAATATCGCATTATTTCTACGCTACCAACCGAAGTGGAACTTAGCTCCTCTAATACAACTTTACATTTTCATAACGTCTTGATAATAGGCAGTTTACATTCTTTTCGGTATTTTGTTGGCATGAAAAAACACAAGCATTTTCGCACAATCGTGCTTTCCGATATACATCTTGGTACGAGTGGCTCAAAAGCCAAAGAAGTAACCGAATTTTTGAAGCAATACCGTTGTCAAAGGCTCATTTTAAACGGTGATATTATTGATGGTTGGGCCCTGAAAAAATACGGAAACTGGAAGAAAAAACACACTTCATTTTTCAGAGTTGTACTGAAAATGATGGATAAACACGATACGAAAGTAGTGTATCTGCGTGGAAATCATGATGATTTTCTTGACCAAATTCTGCCTTTGGTAGTGGGCAAACAGTTTCAGATTCGGAGAGATTATGTCCTTAATTCTGGCGAAAAACGATTTTATATTACGCACGGTGATGTTTTTGATAGCATCACAACCAATATGAAATGGCTTGCCCACTTGGGTGATTTAGGTTATACTTTTTTGCTTTGGCTCAATAAAAACTACAATGCTTACCGAGAATGGCGTGGTTTGCCCTATTATTCGCTCTCGCAAGTGGTAAAGCAAAAAGTAAAAATGGCTGTAAGTTATGTGAATGATTTTGAAGAAAAACTCGCCGATTTGGCCAAGGCAAAAGGTTGTGATGGCATTATATGTGGACATATTCATCAGCCCGCAATCAGAGAAATAAATGGCATCACGTACTTAAATTCAGGCGATTGGGTAGAGACGATGTCGGCCTTAGTCGAAGATTTTGATGGAAAATGGAGCTTGGTTTATTATTCAATTAGCGATGATATTTCAACATCAAATACCGATTTGAATGATGAAGACGAGAACGAAGCAGCCATCGAAAAATTCGTTTTACCACGCATCGCAGCTTCTCTGTAAAGTCCTCAGTCAACAGTTTTCAGTAGGCATTATATAACAGAATACTCTTTTAAGGGTTTTATGAAATATCTTTTTATTATTCAAGGCGAAGGACGTGGGCATCTGACACAGGCGATTGCCCTCAGCGAAATGTTGAGCAAACACAATCATAAAGTTGTTGGGGCATTAGTTGGTTCGGCTGATGGAAACATTCCAGTATTTTTTACCGAAAAATTTCAATCTCCAAGTTTTGCGTTTGCAAGTCCGAGTTTGGTTTACTGCAAGAAAAGCAAAAGCCTTGATATTCGTAAAACACTTACCAGTAATATTCTAAAATTAAAAACATATACTTCAAGTCTCCAAAAAATTAACACCACTATCAATCAACTGAACCCCGATATTATCATAAATTTTTATGATGTATTGGGCGGAATTCACCAATTTTTATTCCGTCCAAAAGTACCAATGGTGTGTATTGCACATCAATATTTACTACTCAACCCCGAATTTCAACACCCTAAAAAACATTGGTTTGATAGATTTTTGGTCAATACCAACACTCGCATTACGGCTTTAGGAGCTACTAAGAAACTCGCCTTGTCTTTTACTCCTTTCAGTAATTATGAGCAGCAAAACATTTATACAATTCCACCACTTTTACGTCCCGAAATCACTCAAATTTTACCCACAACCGAAAACTATATATTAGTGTACATGACACAACATTCTTTGGCTGATGAACTTATCAAATGGCACGCTCAACATCCGAAAGTTGTAGTGCATTGCTTTTGGGATAAACCACAGAATACAGAAGTCTATAACTATTCACGAAATTTGCATTTTCATCGAATAAACGGCAAAAAATTCTTAGAAATGATGCAAAACTGCAAAGGATTGGTTACAACGGCGGGCTTTGAATCAGTTTGTGAAGCCATGTATTTGGGCAAACCAACGATGATGATTCCAGTACCCAAACACTACGAACAAGCCTGTAATGCCCTCGATGCCAAACGTGCGGGTGCAGGTATCACAGGCAATAAATTCGATTTAAGTGCTTTCCTAAACTATATTCCTCATCACAAAGATACTCGCTCTGATTTTCAGACATGGCACAACCGCAGTGCACTTTTATTTTTAAGAGAAATTGAGGCTATTTTTGAAGTAGATAAATTGAGTAATTTTGAATTAATTCCTTCTATTGCATAAAATGAATGGCTACTCATACTCATCAAGTAACCATTCATTTTTTATATATTTTTCTACTATTTTTTCATACTTTTTATTGCATCACCTACAGGCTTCCCATTATCAAATTCATATCCTAAAAACTTTGCAACGGTCTTGGCAACTTGATTCTGAAATAACTGTCCTTCGGTTTTTACTTCGCCCAAAGCTGGCGTATCTGGACCAATAACGGCCATCCAAATTTGGTAACAATCAGCTACTTTTTGTCCGTGGCTTGTCCATTGAGATTTAATTTTATCGCCCCTTCCGTGGTCTGTTAAAATCAAAAAAGTTGTTTTTCCTCTATATTCTGGCGTAGATTGACAATAACTCCATAAATTCCCAATAAATCTATCGGCCGTATTAGCAGCAAAAAGATATTCATCATATTTTGCCTCATGAGCAAATTCATCGGTTTCGTCAAATGATAAAAAGAAGACTTTTGGTTTATTTTTCTTGATGTATTCTTTAGCTAAATAATAGGTAATAAAATCATGGCGGTCGCTGGCGAGAGTCGGATAATTTTGTAAAATTTCGTTAAGCAATTCTTCTTTTTCAGTCAGATTTCCTTTTGCTAAATCTTTGGCTGAATTTACGGTAATACCACTACGCTTATCATTAACGATATAAGGGAAAGCATCCCATGTAGTATATGCCGCCACCTTACCTTTAAATTGGGGTTGATTATTAAGAAACTCTAAAACGCTTATATTTTCGTTGTAGTTTTTATCGTTTGAGTTAATTTTATCATCGGCATACCCGCTCAAAATTTCGTTATAGCCAGGATACGAAAACCAGTATGGATTCAAGACATTTACCTTATTTCCTACCCAGCGATTTCCATAAATTTGGCCTTCTTTGGCTACGGTATTCCACATAAAAGGCATTAGTTTCTGGCGGCTTTCTTCTCTGGTGACTGCTCCAAAATTACTTTTAATTCTATCTCTATTTCTAACAAATTTATCATCTCTGAGAATTGTGGTGTCAACTCCGCCAAACATTTCTTGCCAACGAAAGCCATCGGTTGTAATGATAAAAATATTCTCAGTTTTGTTTTGGGCAAAAGTTAAATTTACTCCTAAAAAAAAGAATAATAGTACTTTAAAATATGCTTTCATGCTTTAATTTTTCTTTTTGTTTTTTTTCGAATTTTTCTTTAATTTCTCAACTTTATCATCATCATCTCGGCGTTTTTGCATGGTTTCGGTGCGGTCGAGTTCTTCAGAACTCACAAAGAATTTCCAGTCAAATTTTTCATCAAATGGTGTTAAGGCTTTTTCTGGGTCAAAAATTCGAAGGTCAGATTGTACGGCATTGTACGGCGAGAAATCTGGTTTATCCGTAAAAATATCGGCCATATCAGTTGCTCCTGCATCATATTGATTTAAGTACGGAATACCCAAAATATGCCAAAATGTTTTAAAAATACTCCCAAAACTGTAATGAACTTTACTTACGAAATCTTTTTTTGTGTAAGGCGAAACTACCATCATGATACTGCGGTGGGCATCTACGTGGTCAACTCCGCCTTGAGGGTCATCTTCGGTAATAAAGATTGCCATATTTTTCCAATAAGGGGTTTTTGATAAAAATTCAACCGTGCGACCAACTGCTAAATCATTATCGGCCATATAACTGGCTTGGAAAGGAAAGCCTGCGTTTGGACGTTCCCCCGTACCGTGGTCGTTAGGTAACATAAGTGTAATTACCGATGGAAGATTATCTTTTGACCAACGCTCGTTAAATTCTTTCATAAACAAATCGGCTCTAAACTGGTCAGGAATTGCCATATTATAGGTTGGAAAAGTCTTTGATGATTTATCGATTAGCGGTGCTGGTAATGGATAATTTACAGTGTAAAGTTCTCCGATATATTTCATAGTGCTATCGCTGAAAGCTCCCGCCATTTCTACGCCAAAACCAAAATTATAAAAATCAATTTTATTACGTTCGAGGTGCTCCCACATACTACCACCTTCGTTATAATCTTCGGGATAAATTGAGCCAGCCGAACCATAAATTGCTAAGTTTCCGGGGGCATTTGAAGTATCTCGCTGCGAAAGTTTCCCACCATACGAAGCGGCGGTTTCGGTTTCGCACCATTCATTGGGATATGTATTTACAAGCCAGCGATGTCCATCGGCTGATACATCAGAATCACAGAAAAAGTTATCGCTCATCGCAAAACGTTTTGCCAAAGCAGCATGATTAGGCATTACGCGTGCATCGGGAATTGTTTTAGTAGCTTTTCGATTAATAACTTTTACACCATTACCAAAACGTGCCAAAGTAGAATCGCCAATACCGTTTTTATTCTGCCCGAAAACTTCATCGTATGTACGATTTTCTTTGGCAATAAATACGATATATTTGATTTCCTCTGATGGATTTTTATTAGTGGCAGGAATCGGATTTTTGCCTTTTCGTGGGTTAGTAAACTTAAAATTATTTTCTACCACAACCTTTGTTTCAGATTTTAGTTGCTCATCCGTCGGAATATCAATCACCGAAACAAGCCCTTTCATTAAGCCACCGATGTAACTTCCTTCGGCACCTATTTTAAAATTTTTACCAGCATTGGGGCCACTTCCGAAGCCTTTTGCATTGGCAACTATCAATTTTTTTCCATCATTACTCACTTTTAGTTTTGATGGAAACCAACCAGCTGGGATATGGCCAACCACAGCAAGGCTTTCTACATCAATTACGCCCACAGCATTAATGCCCGATTCGGCTACAAAGAGGCGTTTTTGGTCAGGCGAAAGCGTAATACCAAAAGGAATAACTCCGCGTAAATTGCCGAGTCGTTTATCAATCGAAAGTGGAATATTTTTGAGCACTTTCCCAGCCTTAATATCAATCACCGAAATGCAGTCATTATTGCCATTGCTCACAAAAACGTAGTCGTTGGTAGCTACTACAGAATTGGGACTACTCCCCCCTACCGCAGGAAAATCCTCAATCATTTGCCCAACTAAAAAACCCGTTTTTATTTTTGCAGTTGGCTGTGTCGATTGAGTCGGGTAAATCCAGACTGAGAAAGATTCGGGGGCATTGGGGTCACCTAAAGGCGGAATACCGTTGGCAGCATCGCCTTCGAACATTTCTTTCGAACCGTATTTTGTTGAAGGGAATTTATGAGCCGTTCCTTTAATATTTTTTGGGTCTAAATCCGTAAACCTTTTGTATTCAAAAACACCCACATTGGCCACTATTACGTTCTTTTCGTTGGGTGTAAGCGTAATTCCGAAAGGATAACGACCCGTTGGGATGTTCTGAACAATTTTTTCGGTAGCTACATCAATCACCGCAATTCGAAAACCAATTTGGTCAACTACATAAATTATTTTTCCATCTTTTGTCATAGCCATATCGCCCAAATATCCGTGACGATAATCAGCTTCATTGGTCTTTAATGCACAATTGATACTCCCTTTAGGTTTACCAGTACCGACATCATATTTGAAAATCTTATTGGATTGTCCACCCGAAACATAAACAGTTTGATTATCTGGGCTGATAGCCAAACCCATGAAACAGGCCTCCAAAATACCCTCATTATTTTTTGCACCTTCGGGAACTTGGATGGCTTCGGGAGTAGTAGAAAGTATATTTTTGATAATTGAGATAGAGAATGGACGAATACCCGAGTTGGCCGTTATAGCCGTGTTTCCATCTGGACTTAACACCAAACCGTAGGGATGCGGAGCGGTTGAAATCTGCACGCCACGAGGTGTAATGATACGACCATTCGGAATGATAGTTTTGCCTATTTTATCTATTTTAGCAGGAGTATTTCCTGCGGGAGCTTCAATGATAAATTGGGCTTGAATGACGAATGGAAGTACTAATAATAAAAAGAGTTTTTTCATGATTTTAGGGGTAATTAAATGGGTATTTCAAGTTAAAAAACTTGATTTATTAATGGTCGATTTTCAAACTTCGACCAGCTTATTAAATTTCAATATTCAAAGTCAGCCATAAACTTCTGCCTACACCATTAATTCCAGAACCATGTGTGCGGTAATCTTTATTGGTAAGATTTTGTGCAGAAAGATTGATATTCAACCACTTATACTCATAACCACTATAAATACTAACAACCTGCCAAGCGGCTGTACCATTTTTACCGATACGATTATCATCTTTATCGCCCTGAGATAGACGGTCTTGTTTGGCAGCAAAAAGTACTTCAGAACGAACAAAGAAATTGCTCTTGCGATACTCTAACCCGAAACGACCGTTGAGCGGCGGAATACGTCGCATAGGTTCGTTTTTTGTAATGTTTTGTCCGTAAGTATATGAAACCCCACCATAGGTTTTCAATTCCTTACTAATTAGCCCTTCAAATTCAGCTTCGATACCTTTAATATTCGCTTTTTCGATATTTTCTTTTCGATAAACACTATAACCATCAATAACTTGATTGGGCACTTTTATGCGAGCAATCAAATCACGTAAATCACTGTAATAAAGAGCTGTTGCTGCAGAAAAACGACTGGTTCGGAATTTATACCCTAATTCATAATTATTCGATTTTTCGGGTTTTAGATTGTTGGTTGGCAATTCATATCTAAAATCTACGATACCAAGTGTACCCAAATCATCAACATTTGGCGTACGAAAACCCGCATTATAAGAAACATAAATATTTGATTTTGAACCAATTAAATAGGCACCTGAAGCACTTGGCACGAGTGCTTGTGGACTCAAACTTGTTTTACCGATGGTCGCATCGGGAACAATAATAGAAAAACCATTATAGCGAAGCCCTGCCGAAAATTGCCAATGATTTTGGATAAATTGATGCAACGAATAAAGCGAATAATTCAGAAAAGTTGAATTATCAGGGTATAAACCACGTAAAGTTTTTGGTGCTTCTGATGAAGTATTTGAGGCTGGAGCATCAATTTTTGTACTGCGTACTAAATCATAGTAAATTTCAATACCTGAATTCGCAGTCCATTTATCTGAAAGCTTAGAAAACACATTGGTTGTCAATCCTTTTGTATAAACTTTATCTGTTTCATGAATCAATCTTATTGCTCCATTTTTCAGACTATTTCTACCTTCAAAAGTCATTTGTAATGAGGCAATTAGCGACGTTTCGCTAAAAAATTTTGATTCATTTTTTTGGTTAAATTTTACGTACGAAAGATTACGTCTTTGTGGCTGAAATTCATTAATAGCAAAATTTTCTAACACTACTTTATGATAAACAGGTACATCTTTGGCCTCAAAATATTGGTGAGCCATCGTCAAGAGCCCTTTCCCAAGCTTTAGTTTTGCTTTCAGGTTTCCCATTTGCTCGTCATAGCCCGAAGGCGACTGCCGGCCAGTAAGTTTTCCACCAACTAAATCGCCAAAATTTCGATAGCCGAAACTCGCAGAAATTGCCAAGCTTTCACTGCCATAATTTATTTCGCCACGGGCAGTTTTCTCCATACCTTGCGTGGCGAGTCGCCCCATCAGATTGACTTTCAATCGGCTATCAAATTCGGGTTCAGATGTAAACACTTGAATCGTTCCGCCCAAAGCATCTGAGCCATACTGCACCGAGCCTCCACCTTTAAGCACTTCGATTTTTTCGATCGAAAATGGGTCAATTGTATTAAAATATTGATTAGGGCCATAGCGAAATGTGCTATTACTTAAGCGAATACCATCTACCAAAAGCAATGTTTGATTACCCGTAAGACCACGCACGAAAGGGGAACCTCCACCATGATTTGTTTTTTGAACAAATACGCCATTTACGCCCATTAGGGCTTCGGGTGTAGTACGTGGGCTGTATATTTTGATGTATTTTTTATTCAAAACCTTGACACTATTTGGTGTCTGAAACTCTTGATTTGCCGAACGATTTGCAGTAATGACGACTTCATTTAAAATTTCTGTTTTGGTGCTGTCTGTCTGTTTTTTTTGAGCAAACAGCATTAATGGAAATAGTGCGAATAGAAGTGTTTTCATTATAAGTTATAAGAGGGGTTAAAGTCTTCAATTTAACTTTTTTTTAAATATACTTCGCAGATATCCATAAAATATTGTAAATCAGGTAATTGTACGGCTTCAACTTTGGCAGCTTCGTCCCAGCGTCGCATTTTTATAATAAGTTCAAAATAAGGATTTTGTTCAAAACTTTTCGCTTCGTTTTCGGTCATTCTACCACCTTGAAATAGCAGTGTTTGCTTGCTGGCTTCCGAAAGACCCTCATAATAATCTTCATCAATATAGGTCAGATACCGCTTGGCATTGACATGATTTTCTACCAAAACAGCTATTTTGTCGCCAAACCCACGTTCACGAAGCCAATCGGCTGCTACTGATTCGTGGTCTTTTCGGCCATAGATTTCCATTAATTCATCTTCGGTTTCGGCAGGAAACAAATGCCCAATATCGTGCAAAAAAGCAGCAATTTGTACTTCGTCGTCGTAGCCTTGTCGTTTGGCCAGAATGGCCGCTTGGGCAGCGTGCTCGTACTGGCTGATGTTTTCGCCGTAATATTCATCATCTCCTTGATTAACAAAGAGTTGGCGAATTTCTGAAATTGTTTGTTGACTCATATATCTTAAATTAAACCAAAGAAAAGCGGAGTTAAAAACTAACTCCGCTTTTGAAAAACTAAACCTATGATGCTGAATTTTTATTTTAATAACCAAAGCATATCATTGATGTCGTCTTTTCCAGCAAACTGACTGTCAATGGCTGCTTTATAGTTTGTTGCGTTGGTCGTACGCTCCGAGAGCGGGTATTGCCAACGAATAGCTATACGGTTCGAGTTTCCGTTTCCTACGCCTGCATAGAATTTAGGGAAACCCGTACGACGCCAATTGAAATAGGCTTCCATACCTGAATTCATAAAAAACGCCAAGTATTTTTGGGTAAGAATCTGCTCTTGTCCTTTGGTGGTTTTACCTGCATATTTTACCGATGCTTGAGCATAATATTTCTCGAAATCAAAATCAATGTTGAAAGTAGCTAAATCGGCGGCATCGCGACCACCTGTTTTTGAGTAAGTCATGGTATTTGAGCCATTTTTCACCCCATAAAAATCCATTGATGCTTGAATACCTTTTTTGTACCAAGTTTCGGCATCGCCTGTAGCCCAACCCAAATGATAGGCTTCCGCAATATTGAAACACATTTCTGGATACCCTACAATAAATGTAGTCTCTGCCACATAATTACGATAATAACGGTAACGGTTCTGGAATGAATAAACACCTGGAGCAAAACCAGCCCCATTGTTTCGGCCTGCTTTTTCACTCATATCGGTCAAATCTTCTGCCGAAGATGCCCCTACATACGCACTGTAATCTGATGGTTTTTTACCCGCTTTTAGTTCTGCACCTGCTGGCTCGCAAGTAATCATTACACGTGGGTCATTCATCAATGAAAGTGGCTCTACATAAGCCTTTGACATATTCTGACGAGTAGCATCAAAACCAAAGTTATCAGGGTTTGATGGATACTTATTAAAGTTATTATAGGTGTATTGCAAACTTTCCGATAAGCTACTCAGCAACGGAAACTTTGTAGGATTACCCATCATTTCAGCAAAACGTGCTTTCACATTCAAATCTGCATCAGCATCTTTTTTGCTCAATGCCACCAAGACTCTCAATTTGTAAGCATTAACAGCTTTCTGCCATTTACGTACATCGCCACCGAAATAAAAATCGCCTGCTACTGAATTTTGACCTTTTGTAATTAAGGCTGACATATCAGTATTGGCATCATCCAGCCATTTCAAAACTTGTACGAAAACTGCTTTTTGAGAATCGTATTTAGGAGAAATATTCTCGATACCTTTTAGGGCTTCAGTCATTGGTAAATCTCCCATACGAACAGTCATTTCATAAAAGAAAAACGCACGGAAGAATTTACCTAAAGCACTATATCCATTTACGTCGGCTAAACCTGCACGCTTCGCTTCTTCTTCCATTTTAATTACATTTTTGAGTGTATTATAATGGTTTGAGCCTGATGTCCAGGTGTATTCGTTGGTTGCGTAATAGTTGTAGTTTGAGCAATAAAACTGATTCCAACGCATTTC
>JALQYE010000309.1 GCA_023254245.1 Emticicia sp. | reverse complement strand
TGGCCATCTTGCATGGCTGTATAATAAAGCAATGGCTGATTAGGATGAAAAAATGGTTGATTATCGTAACCTCGGCGGTTAGTGATATTTTTGGGGTTTGAGAGCGTGATAGTTCCACCTGATTCTGAAATATCTAATAAAAAAATTTCAGTTCCGTTTTGGGCAAAAAGTAAATTGGAAACGAATAGTAGGGCGAGTATTTTCTTCATTGGTGTAGTTTTGTTGGTTAGCGAAAATACCGAGAATTAGGCTAAGAAACAAATTTTGCTACTGCATCTGTTGGTTAAAACTAACGAGGTCTTCCAGATATGTTCTCTCTCCCAAAACCTACTTTGGAGTTTCTACATAATACATTACAGGTCTGAAACCCACATAAACCGAAGACTCATCAAAATTTTTAATGGGTGCAACTTTTAAGTCTTCCTCCTCAGAATCCCAGTGTCCGCCTTTCATTTTTCCTCTTGATAAAAGCATTTCAGCAACATTTCCAGCCATATTGTATGTACCAACCATAGATGGATTAAAACTATTTACTGGCCTTATAGGAATTAATGAGCCTTTCTTTTGCATATAAATTTGTGCTTCAGCTCTATAATTAGCTAAGTAGCATTGCTTCTCATTTACTAATTTATCTTTTGCTCCCGTAGCATAAACCGCATCAGGATGAGGCCAATAAACTGCATTTACCCATTCAAAGTTAGTGGGTAGCCGTACAACTGCTATTCTCGAATCTTTTTTAGATTTATTGATTAATGATTCAATCCATTTGCAGTATTCTACTGCGGCTTCATAAGAAATACAGACAACGGGGAAATCTAAATATATATTAGAGTAAAAATACTTCTGAAAAGGCACTTTCTCTTCAAAAATCCATTTGGTTGAATCGGGCTGAACTTTGTTTAAAACATCATATTTTTGTTCTTTTTTCAAGTAGTTCATAAACTCTTGATAATCGCGAACCGAAACCTCATGGTCATACATATAATATCTACTCGCATTAATTTCCGCTGTTTTAATCCCTGGTATAATCAAAAAACCAGAGCGGGGTTCTTTTTCTATATTGTAGCTGGCTTTGGCTTTTTGAGCTAAACTCCCATAGCTTAACCCTACTAAAAAGAATAGCAAAAAAAGTCTATAAAAAAACATAAATTTTGTTGTGTTGAGTATTTTTAGATGCTTCTACTATCACCCCTTCATAAATCGAATCAAAAGAATTTCAATTAGAAGGAAAGCCAAAGCGAGCATTACGCAGTATTTCCAAAGTGGTGTACCTACATTACTCTCTTGGAAGGTTTTCACGAAATCTCCATCGAGTAGGTTATCAAAAATTGTGATGTTTTTTTGTCCTGCAAAGAATGTTCTTAGTTCTTCGGGCGTATAAAAATCCATTTTCGATTCTTCATTATCGTGGTTGAGAGCCAATAACTTCTCTGCTTTTCCATCTAACTGCAATTCATAATAACCCGATTCAAGCACTTGATTATCTGATAGTTGCGAAGACTTCGGTAATTCTAACGTAAGCGTATTTCCTACGATTCGTTGTACTGGAATTATCTCAATTTTATCATTCGGAGCGGAAACGTTTTTAAGTTTATACGTAGCATTTTTCTTGACATTCGGTAAATCTAAGTTGATGCTTCCTTCACTGAAATTATAGGCGGTACGCTCTTGTTTCGTACTCATGGAAGCAATTTTAAACATCGTTGGCACAAAAAATGCGTGTTCGGCAAAATTGCCATACGTTTTTTCAAGTGGCGATGCACACACATACACACGTCCCTGCGAAGCCTGCGTAGAGGTAATGAAATTTTGCATATTCTTAAAGGTAAGAATCTTTTCTCCTACGCCACTCCAAGTCCATGCAGGTTGCATAGTTGGGGTGTTTACGACTCCTTGCGAAGTTGTGCGTTCAAACACATCAATGTAAAACGGATTCTGTCGGTTAGGTTCGGCAATCGCTTGTTGGCTTTGTGCCAAGACTGGTTGGTTATTAAGGTTGATACCTTGAATACCAAATCCACCCAAAAACTGACTATATGACGTAACGTCGGGTCTGGCCGCAGGGAAAATCAAGAGATTTCCGCCATTTCTCACAAATTCGTCGAGGCTCGCACGGAATGTTCCTGCTACTGTTTCCACACCCTCTAAAACTATCAAATTCGCATTTTTAAATTGTCCAACGTCCACATTTGAGGCACTATATGCTCGGTAATTGAAAAGGCTATCATTATCAAACACTTTTCCTATGTAATCGGCTGCACTGCGTTCTTGGTAAAGATGTAAAACCTGAATTGTTGGCGAAGCATTTAGCACAAAATAATAATCGTTGTCGAAAGTAATCGGTTGGTCATCAAACGAAACTTTTCCACGATGAAAGCCTTTGTCTTTGACCGTGAAATTAAACGTTGCTGTTGCCGAGCCATTCGGGGCAATATCGACCGAAGCTGTTGAGGCTTGGGCATTATCAATAAATAGTTTTACGGGTAATTTTTCTACTTCTTCGCTTCCTGAATTGAACACTTTTACATACAAAATATTATTCTGCATTTCACGAATGAATGGCGAAGCCAACCAAACCGAATCAGTGAAAACATTTTGGTTTTTCTTACCTTGCACTGGTACTAAAAATAATTTATTGAGGCTGTCAGTCTTGATTTTACGTAAATCGCCAGCCGTACTTTTCTGAAAATCAGAAAACCAAAAGAATTGATTGTTAGCACTTGGGTTATGTTTTTGGGCAAGGTTATTTTGGCGTTTGTATATACTTTCAAACGTGCGTGGGTTCGACG
>JALQYE010000308.1 GCA_023254245.1 Emticicia sp. | reverse complement strand
ATGATGGAACTTTACAAAGCATATCCTATGAAAGATAAATTCTTTGATAGAACCCAAAGCAAGCAAATGGGCGATATAAATAAACTGGCAGGGACCGAGAAATTCAAACAACAAATTATTGATGGCGTTTCGGAAGCCGAAATCAGAAAAAGCTGGGAACCCGGTTTGAGTGAATTTAAGGTTTTGAGAAAGAAGTATTTGATTTATCCGTAAAAGGTTTTTGTGCCATAGTTAAAGCTGTGGCACAAAAATTTTCAGATAGTTTGAGTTAATTAAATTTTACTAAAAACGTATATTTGTAAAAAACTCAATATGGTAACATCAAGAACCAATAAACAAAAAAAGCCAGTTATTCCTTTGTTGAAGAAAGGCAAACTTAATATATATTCTCCCGAGCAAATCAAAGCTGCGGGAGGAATGGATAGCTTTTTGGATATTGTAGCAAATAAAGAACCTATTTCTATGCCGGATTTTGGTTTTACTGAAAGCCAGTGGAAAGAAATGGAGAAATATTTATGAGATGATACTTGATACCAACATCATAATAAAACACATCCGAAAAAGAATCGAAATAAACCCAAGAGGAGTAGTACCAATTGTTGTCGTTGGAGAATTACAAGCATTTGCCTTAAAAGCCGATTGGGGCTATCAAAAGATTCTTTTATTGGAATCTATTTTACAAAAATTACCAATCGCAGATATTCAAGCTGAAATAATTCCGTATTACGCACAGATTGATGCTTACAGTCAAAATGCTCTGAAATCTACACCTTTGCCATTGAAAACACCTCGGAATATGGGTAAAAATGACATTTGGATTGCCGCAACAGCCCTTTATTATGATTTTGAACTATGGACGAACGATAATGACTACGACCATCTAATTCCGTTAGGTTTAAAACTTATAAAAGATGAGGTTGAATAGCATAAACGATAGAAGAACACCTTAAAAACTTCTCCCTTTTCAAACAAAATATCTGGCATCGACTAATGCCTTTAGTGTTTTCTACGTGCCTTCGGGAGACTCTGAGATACTAATACCAAGATTTCTATGAATATTATTTTGAATATCAAACTTTTTAAAAAGTGCTTTTAAGCTTTTTATAGGCTCAATAAAATCATTCTTTTTTACATCTTCAACAATCAGAATACCGCTGCCATCAGATAATTCGTATTGGTCACAAGTAAAGCATAATTCAAAAATTCTTGTTCTTTGACCCAATGAGTTTTGCCAAACAATTACGTCTCTAAAGATTGGAGAACACATCCAACCAAAACTTAAGTCTTTTGGGAATTTGCCTGCTAAACTTGAAAGTTCTATGCTTTCTAAATGATTTAACTCTATTTGGTAGCAAGGTTCGATTAACGGAACTCCATTTGAGTCAATAAAACGAGGTGACGGGAAACCTTCATTTGGTTCAAAATGATATATTAAAGTTTTATAAGATTGTTTTTCCATAAGGGTTTAGTTGAATATAAAACCTATTTGGGAAGACTATCCCAACCCCTAAGAGGTACTACTAAAGTATCTGAAGGGTAAGTATCCCATATAATATTAGATTTTTTTGGGTCTGCACATGCGAATTGAATAAATATCTTCTTATTAATTAACCTATCTTGCGAATACTTATTATAATAATCTGTATCTATAGCATTTGACCCCCAAAATAATTGCCCATCGTACAAATAAGAATATTTTATAGAGAAATTATTTTTGTATCCCCCAGATATATCTATACCTTTTGCTATCGTATACTTACTGCATTTTTGCATTTGATACTTATTGAAATACATCAAAACAATAATGAAAGCAATTATCCAAAGAAGTAACGTATCTTTTTTCATTTGATTTTGAGATTGGAGAAAATTCGTTTACAATATTTGGAATCAACGCTGAGATAATAAATTTCTGTTTTCAGTTGTGGCACACCTTAAAATCAAAGATGAGGTGCAGTAGATTTACCGATACGCAAACACCTTAAAAACTTCTCCTTTCTTAAATAAACTACGTTCAAGCGGCAATTCGAGAAAAGCATCAGCTTCTACTAAATTCGCTAAATCGCCTGAGCCGTGGCCTTCAACAGGCGTTGCCAGAATTTTGCCACTTAATGTATAAGAAAGCTTTACTTGCAAGAAAAATGTTAGCTCGGGTTTGAATGTAAAATCTTCGGCTAATTCGGCCATTAATTGCTCATTTTCAATCCCTTGCGAGGCATCAAGCCATTTCTTAAAATAACGATTAAGGCACATAAAAGTAGAAACAGGGTTACCTGGTAAAGCAAAAACCGCTGTTCCATTAGCCGATTTTCCGAACCAAAATGGCTTACCTGGTCTTTGTGAAACTTTATGGAATAGTTTCTTAACTCCTTGGTTTTCAAGGGCTTGTGGCACAAAATCAAATTTGCCAGCCGAAACACCTCCGCTTAAAATCAATACATCGAATGTTTCCATAAACTCCGAAATTTTCGATTCAATGATAGCTTGGTCGTCTGGCAATAACACATTTTCGGTTTCAAGTCCCCAGTTTTTCAAACATGCCTGTAATGCATAACCATTCGATGTACGAATTTGGTGCGGAAGTGGCGTTTCGGTGATTGGCACAATCTCTTCGCCCGTTGAAATCACCACCGCTCGAAGTTTTCGTTGAACCAAAATTTCGTGTTTGCCAATCGTGGCTGCCACGCCGATTTCGGCAGGAGAAAGTTTTCGGCCTTTCGGCACAATTATATCGCCGTTTTTTCGGTCAGAGCCTTGCGGATGAATATTTTGCCCCACTCTAATCTCGTTTGTATCAAT
>JALQYE010000307.1 GCA_023254245.1 Emticicia sp. | reverse complement strand
AAAGTGTAATGAAGAATGATTATAGTAGTAGTTTGGCCCAACGTTTTATCATGTACCTATGATTCTATACTACTACTTGTTTTTCTTTTGCAAAACAATTACTTATTTTTGATAACAAAAAATACTTAATTTTGATTATTTGATGCTTAAAATGAATCAGTAATGGATTTTAGAACGATTGAACACTTTTTGAAACTTTCTGAAACGCTGAATTTTAGAAAAGCCGCCGACGAAATATACATAGCTCAACCAGCCCTCAGCCGACAAATAATGGCTTTGGAAGAGGAATTAGGTGTAGTTTTATTTTATAGAAACAAACGAAATGTGGCTCTGACTACTGCTGGTGAGTATTTTAGGGAAGAATGTGAACGTATTTTGGAGGATTTTGAGCGAGTAAAACAGCGGACTTCTCAGATTCATAAAGGTGAGGGTGGTGAGATAAAAATAGCTCATTCGAGTTCGTCAATGCAGTTTTTATTACCCAATATTTTGGCTAAAATTCAAGCTGAAATGCCCTTGATGAAAACAAATTTGAACGAAACAACCAACCTTTATGGCATCAATGCTTTAATAAATCGCACGATTGATGTGGCATTTGGCCCAAATATGATAGTGCCAAAAGAGCTAAACGCTCGCACGATTTACGTAGAAAACTTTGTAATAATTTTACCACAGAATCATCATTTGGATGTAACAAACTTTGAGTCGCTGGCACAATTGGCCGATGAAAATTTTATCTTACCCCCACGAAACGAGAGTTCGGGCTATGTAGAAAGCCTTGAGGCGTTGTGCCAATCGTATGGTTTTATTCCGAAAGTGGCATATCAGTCAGGCAATTCAAATACGGTTTTGCGGTTGGTAGAAGCGGGTTTAGGAATTTCGATTGAGCCAAAGTCGGCATTGAGCGGGCAAAACATGAATGTGAAGTTTATTGAGTTAAACAATATTTCTTTAAAAGCTTCCATGTTGATGCTTTGGCTGCGTGGCAGAGAGAAAGAACTAAAACCCTTCTTTGAGATTGTGGATAAGGTAGCTGCTGATTTTTGATATTTGACAACTTTGGGCTTGCATGTCGATTATCCAAAGTTGTCAAATTTTTTTGAAGAAATGTTAATATTTCTTCAAAGCCTTCAAGAGTATCTCATTTTCTTTTTTTGTACCAATCGAAATACGGATGCAGTTTTCGCATAAAAGTACGTTTGAACGCAGACGAGTAATGATTTTCTGCTCAATTAAATAATGAAAGACGGCATTTGCATCAGTAAATTTTACCAAAAGCTGATTAGAGTCTGATGGATAAATGTGCTGTACAATACTTAATTCTGATAATTTTTTGTGTAAATGCTCACGCTCTTTTAAAATCTGTTTTACGTATTTATCCTTTTTCTCCTCTTTTCCCAGAGCTGCATAGAGTAGTTTCTGAGTAACACCATTTAAGTTGTAAGGGTACTTAATTTTATTCAATATCTTGATAATTTCTTCCGATGCAAAGCCCATTCCCAAACGTAGTGCCGCTAATCCCCACGCTTTCGAGAATGTCTGCATTACTACCAAATTTGGGTATTTATCTAACAGCTTTGTGAAAGACTCTTCAGTGGCAAAATCAATGTAGGCTTCATCAACTACCACTAACCCTGTGGTAAAATTATCTAAAATATGCAAAATTGATGCTCGTTCGATGATATTACCCGAAGGATTATTGGGCGAACAAATCCAGATAATTTTTGTGTTGGCATCGGCGGTTTCGAGTACTTTTTTCGTATCTACTTGAAAATCAGTAGTAAGCGGAACTTGTTTTACGGCAACATTCTGAACATCGGCACAAACCTTATACATACCGTAGGTTGGCGGAAGTATCAGAATATTATCTTGTTTTGGCTCACAGGCAGCACGAATAATGAGGTCGATGGCTTCATCGGAACCATTCCCTAAGAAAATTTGACTTGGTCGTACTTTTTTTATCTTGGCCAGTTTTTCTTTCACAACTGACTGATAAGGGTCGGGATAACGATTATATTTTCCTGAAATTACTGAACCAAATGGGTTTTCGTTAGCATCAAGAAATGTACCTTCCGAACCCGAGTATTCATCACGAGCCGAAGAGTAGGGGGTAAGCGAAAGAATATGTGGACGAATGACGTTGTTTAATGAAAACATGAATAGAATGATGATTTTAGAATGACGAATGACGAATATAGAAAAAGTATATTCTCTCGAACATTACTCTGTTTTTGAATACAAAATGTTTATTTAATAGTTAAAGTGTTGATATGTAGGGTTTTATGGGGCCTGTAATTCGTAACTCTTAATTCGTAATTACATTATTTTGCAAACCTGACCAATCTTATTCTAACTTTGTTACAAAATTTCAAAAGAATCTTATGTTATCCAAAGAAAATATTGCCGAATACTTCAAGACTCTCCAAGATACTATTTGCCAAGCTCTCGAAACAACCGACGGTAAGGGCAAATTTCAAGAAGATAATTGGCAGCATCATAGTGGCGGTGGTGGCCGCACTCGTGTAATTGCCAATGGCAATATTATTGAGAAAGGAGGAGTGAATTTTTCGGCTGTGCAAGGCGAAACTTCTGAGGCGTTGCAGAAACAACTAAAACTTAGCGAAAAGGCAGATTATTTTGCTACTGGAGTCAGTATCGTACAGCACCCTGTAAGCCCGATGGTACCGATTATTCACATGAATGTGCGATACTTCGAGATGTCGAATGGTATTTCGTGGTTCGGTGGTGGTATTGACCTAACGCCACATTACGTGGTTGATGAAGATGCTCGTTGGTTTCATGAGCAATTAAAAAATGCGTG
>JALQYE010000306.1 GCA_023254245.1 Emticicia sp. | reverse complement strand
CACATATTTATCATTTTTCCATTTATCGGTAGCCTCTTTTTTAACGATAATTGTTTGTTCGTCGTAAGGTACAAAAAGCTCTATTTCTTGGTCGCTACTGTCGGTTTTTATCACCACAAAAGCCGATAACGATTGTTCGAGGTCTTTCGCTACGGGGTCTAATCGTACGCCCGCTTCAAAAATTCGGATGCACTCATTCCGTAAAACCGACCACCGATAACCCGCCGATGCCTTGCAGCCATGTTCGTCGGCATCATTGCCTACCATTGGTGGTGTGTTGGCTTTTTCAACTGTTAATGTGTCTTGCTTTTGCTGGTTTGAAGGTGCACAGGCCATTAATAAATAGGTTAGCGTTAAAATCGAAAAGTGTTTTTTCATTCTTGAAAGTTTTTAGAATAGATTTTTTGTAATGTTAAGAAGAATAAAATTCTGAAAATAGTTTTTACAACCAAACCCTGTAAGTTTATCTAATTTTCTCGAAATACTCCATTACTTTCAATTCGGTTGATGCCTGTAATTGAATAGTATCAGGATAAATTTCAGTTCGTAAACTCCGATAAAGTTTGACTGCATTCGCTAAGCTTTCCAAGAGTGATTCTCGTATATAAGTAGGAATCGTGCTTCTGATTGCCGCAAAATCTTCGGTCAATAATTGCGTTTCTACTTTTCGTACACCTCTCGGCAAATTACCGTTTTTGATATGCAGCAAAGGCCCCAAAACAACCATTCGCACGAAACCCATAAAGTCAAGAGCTTCGGTGTATTCCCCTCGCCCAATTTTCAGCAGTGCGTAATGCACCCAAATCCAAAAGCGGTCTTCGAGCCATTGATAGTCGGGATAAGGAAATTGGTAAGTCGTTTGCTCAATTACTTGCTGTAATAGTCCGTCGGTATCGAGTAAAATAACAGGATTTTCGATGCGATGAGCAAACTCTTCGATGGTTAAAAACTTAATATCAACGTGTAGTAATGGGTTATCGTATAAACATATCAGTACACGAGGTTCTCCCACGTGTTCGCCCGTGAAGCCCGATAAAAAATTACCCAATTTTTGAGCATAGTCAATCATCAGCGATTTGTCGTGTGAGATTTTGTTTTTCGTTACCAGTATCAAATCAAGGTCTGAAAACTCGTCAATTTCATTTGTAAGCCACGAACCTGCTACTGCTAAGCCAAGCACTGATTCGTCGTTTTGGAGAATAATTACGCATTTTTGGGCAAATTCCTGCTGTATGGTCATGTTGTTCGTTAGACTTTTGGTAAATATTCAGGCTATAAGCTGTTAGCTTTTGGCAATTGGCTTTTTAGGATAAAAGTTTATAGTAAATAGAATTTCATTAATTCAAATACACATTTTTTGCTGAAATCAAATTGTTGAAGCGGCTAAAAGCTAACAGCCAATGGCTCAGTAATTATGATTTTATTATCAAATTTAACGAAAATATCTCTCTTAAATCAACTTTAAACCTTGATTAATCGCTTTATCGACCGCATTAATCTCAAAGTTTTGTCCACCCCAATAATTACGTTTATATTTAGACTTCAACAAACGAAACATCTATCTATCGTATGAAAAAACTCCTACCTATTGTAGCACTCAGTATGTTTTCTTTGGTCGTAGCCAAGGCTCAAGAAGAGAAAATTGATTTAGAAACAACCAAGAAAATCCGCCAAGAAGGGCTTCAAAACTCCAAAGTAATGGACATTGCTTTTCATCTGACCGATGTCAATGGCCCACGTTTGCAAGGCTCGCCAGGTTACATGAAGGCCGCTAATTATGCCAAAAGTAAACTAACCGAATGGGGCTTAGAAGAAGCCAAACTCGAAGCATGGGGCGATTTTGGCAAAGGTTGGGAACTGACAAAAAGTTATATTGCCATGACGGCTCCGTATTATCGTCCGTTGATTGCCTACCCAAAAACTTGGACGGCTGGCACAAAAGGAAAACTCAAATCAGCTGAAATTTTATTGATTGATGAAACCGATACACTTGGCCTTGAAAATTATCGTGGAAAACTGAAGGATAAAGTGATTTTATTCTATAAAAATGATAAAATTCAACCATCTTTCAAACCCGATGCCATCCGCTATACTGATGAAGAATTGGAGAAAATGGCTGCCGCAACACCAACTACTACTGCACCCGATACGGCTTTCCGCTCAATGATGCAGGCGATGCGTAGAACCAATATGCTTTCTACGAAAACCAAAGATATGGCTAAAAAAGAAGGTGCGTTGGCACTTTTGAGCATGAGTGCCAGAGGAAAAGATGGTACCTTGTTTGTATCGGGAGGAGGTTCGTTTAAAGCTACTGACCCCGAGAATTTGCTCGATATTATGCTGGCCGCCGAAGATTACTTATCGCTTTGTCGATTGGCAAAAGCAGGTATTCCAGTAAAATTAGAGTTAGATGTAAAAACAAAATTCTATACCGAAGATTTAAAAGGATACAACGTTTTGGCCGAAATCAAAGGTACTGACCCTAAACTAAAAGAAGAAGTAGTAATGTTGGGAGCTCACCTCGATTCGTGGCAAAGTGCGACTGGGGCAACCGATAATGCTGCGGGTTCGGCGGTAATGTTGGAAGCAGTTAGAATCTTGAAAACTTTAGGCGTTCAGCCACGTCGCACAATCAGAATTGCTCTTTGGAGCGGTGAAGAACAAGGGCTTTTTGGTTCGAGAAATTATGTAAAAAATCATTTAGCCGACCCGAACGATGCTAAGAAAAGCAACGCCGAAGGCGAGAAAGTAGCTGCTTATTTCAATGTTGATAACGGAACGGGTAAAATCAGAGGTATTTATTTGCAAGGCAACGAAGCTTGTCGCCCGATTTTTACGAAATGGTTTGAGCCT
>JALQYE010000305.1 GCA_023254245.1 Emticicia sp. | reverse complement strand
CGAAGAAATATTTCAGGCTCGCCCGATTTGGTTGTAGAAGTCGTTTCAAAAGGCTCAGTAGTGAGAGATTATATTGAGAAAAAGAATGACTATGAGAATTTTGGAGTGAAAGAATATTGGTTGATTGACCCACTGAATGAAACTATCATTGTTTATGCTTTAGAAAATAACAAATACAGTATTTTTTCAGCGGTTGAAGAACAAGGCATTGCTAAATCCAAACTTTTAGATGGTTTTGAATTAGCTTTTGAGGAAGTTTTTGTTAGTGAATAATTCAACTTTTCCTCAAAACCAACTTCTTAAACTCCAACGGACTTTTGCCTTTTATTTCTTTAAAAACCTTACTAAAATACGAGTTATTCGTGAATCCACACTCAAAGCAGACATCGGCAATACTTTTTTCGGTCATCAATAACTGACAAGCTTTGTTGACTCTATACTCATTCATAAAATCCGTAAAAGTCTGATTGACAGTTTTCTTGAAATAATTACAGAATGATGGCACGGTTAGGTTAGCAATGTCGGCAGCTTCTCTAATATTAATTGGGTGCTGATAAGTTTTCTCTACATATTCATACACCCGTTTGAGCCGCATTTGGTCTTTTTGATTAAAATCATAACGTGTATCTATCGAATTGAGCAAATTATATTCCTGCGAGCCAGCCAATATTTGAAAAATATTCAACAAGCCCATCAATCGCTCGAATTGCGATAAACCTATTAATTTTTTTAATGCTTCAGATACATCTTTGTAAGTTTGGCCGTAAAATTGAATCCCTTGCTGCGAGCGTTCAAATAATTTTTTGATGTTTATCATTTCGGGTTTATCAAAAAAACTTTCGCCCAAAAAGTCATCTTTAAACTGAACCACGATTTCTTCGTGTTCGCCCAAGGCATCATAGCCAAAACCAGCATGTGGGAGATTCGAGCCAATCAATACTAAATCGCCATCGTCGTAGTAGCTCAGATGATTGCCAACATGGCGGCGACCCGTACCAGCAAAAACTAATACCAACTCAAACTCTGGATGATAATGATAATTCCACGGAAATTGCTGGGCGAGTACTTTCTGATGTAAAAATCTGAACGAACTTCCTTCGTCATTTTGAATCTGCTCAAAAGGTGTTTTCACTCTATTAATATTAGATTTATCAAGTTTTTCATAAAAATAATAATACAGTTTTAAAAATCATTAATAGACCTATATTTTTTATTTATGAAAATACAGAACTTTGTTACTCAAACTACCACAAAAAAGTAGTATTGATTGAGAAATTGAAAAACCTATGATGGATTATAAAAAGCGAGCTTTTGCTCGCTTTTTTTTAGATAACACTGCCTATTCTCACCCTTAAAAATTCTATCTTCTATGCAAAACTGGAAAATCAAACTTTCACTGTATCTCAACTATTTTGTGTTTGCAATACTACTCAATAGTGTCGGTGCGGTGATTTTGCAAGTTCAAAGAAATTTTGACGTTACAAAATCTGACGCATCGGTTTTAGAGGGTTTTAAAGACCTACCCATTGCCATCTGTTCATTTTTGCTCGCATCATTTCTACCCAAAATCGGCTATAAAAAAGCCATGCTTGTAGCTTTAGCATTGGTTAGCGTTATTTCGTTCACCATTCCCTTCGCCAGTGGCTTTTGGCATTTCAAATTACTTTTCTTAGTGGTTGGAATCTCGTTTGCACTCATCAAAATTTCAGTTTTTGCCACAATCGGGCTTATTACCAAAGACATCAAAGAACACTCAAGTTTTATGGGCTTGCTCGAAGGTACTTTTATGATTGGGGTTTTATTGGGAAATATTTTATTTAGCCTATTTATTGACAACGATAACCCCAAATCTGAAACATGGCTCAGTGTTTACTGGATTTTAGGAGGCTTAGCATCCATTGCATTTTTGTTATTACTATCGGCCAAATTAGATGAATCTGATGCCAAAATCGAAGGCTCTTCGCTTGGTAGTGATTTCTTGGCCATGATTCGCCTCGTTATTTTACCATTGGTGATAGTTTTCATCATTAGCATATTTTTATTTGTCCTTATTGAGCAAAGTTTCCAAACTTGGACCCCGACTTTCTACAAAGATATTCTAAAAGTACCCGCCAGTATGGGCATTCAGGCAGGAGCAATTTTGGCTGGAGCGTTTGCTATTGGGCGTTTTGCTTCGGGGGTTATACTTCGTCGTTTTAGCTGGATTTTAGTTTTATCAGTTTGTCTCACTATCTGTGCGTCGTTGGTTTTATTGACTTTACCACTTACACAAGGCATTGTTGCATCACCTAACACAAACTGGACTAACGCACCGATTGTAGCATACATTTTCCCGATTATGGGTATATTTTTAGCACCTATTTATCCGACCATCAATTCTGTTATTCTTAGCTCTTTACCTAAGCATCTACACAGCCCGATGTCGGGTCTGATTGTTGTTTTCTCGGCTTTAGGTGGCACAACAGGGTCTATTATCACAGGCCATGTTTTCGATGCTTTTACTGGACAAACGGCTTTTTATCTTTCACTAATCCCGATGGGTATTCTGTTGGTTTGTTTGTTCATTCTCAACTCGTTACAAAAGAAATCTAACGCTGAGATTTCTTTCACAAATACCGCTGGACATTGATTTAAACAATCAAATGTTAGGTACTGACTATTATTTTGTCCCTATTATTTACATGACAAATTCGATTAAAAATATCTTTGATTTAGGACTTTTGTTTGAGCGAGTTCAGACCGAAAGTATCTTTCCTGATAATAAAACATTTCCTGATTGCATCGCCAAAGGCTCTTTAGATGCAATCAACGAAGCATTTTTTAAAGAAAAAGATACCGAAGGCTTTGATTTAAAGGCTTTTGTATCAAAATATT
>JALQYE010000304.1 GCA_023254245.1 Emticicia sp. | reverse complement strand
AGAAATATATGATGCCACCAAAGAAGATGCTATCAAAGGCTGGGCAACGGCTGCTTACGATGATAAACTTTGGAAAAAAGCCGTAGTTGTTTCACTCGAAGGAACAGCCGTAGTTGGAGACGTAAAGTACGGCAGATATGCTGCTTCATTGCCATACGCAGATTTCAAACTTGTGGGACAAATGGGCGAGAACGCAAGTATCGTGAAGACCCTCAATGCCTTGAATGTTGAAGAAGTTCGTCCAAAAGTTTATGTCTATGACATGGGACAAAATATGGTAGGTTTTCCACAAATCAAGATAAAAAATGGTAAAAAAGGTCAAGTAATCAATATTCGATACGCCGAGATAAAATACCCAAATCTGCCTGATTATAAAGGCAATGAAGGAATGGTGATGATGGAAAATATCCGAGCTGCCCTTACACAAGACCAATACATTTTGAAAGGTGGTGATGAGGTAATTCAGCCACGATTTACGTTTCATGGATACCGCTATTTAGAAATCACGGGTGTTGAGCAAGCCATTCCCGCTGCCGATGTAAAAGGCTTGGTAATTAGTTCGATAAGTGAATTGGCATCTTTCTACGAAACCAATAATGCTCTCGTAAATAAACTTTGGCAAAACATTACATGGTCGCTTCGCAGTAATTTCCTTTCGATTCCGACCGATACACCTGCCCGCAATGAGCGTATGGGTTGGAGTGGTGATATTTCGGTTTTCTCGAAAAGTGCAACGTATCTGACTGATGCTAATCTGTTTTTGAGAAGACACCTCTTGGCCATGCGAGATATTCAGCCAGAAAGTGGTCGCTTTACTGATGTTGCCCCGATGGGTGGGGGCTTTGGCGGAACGCTCTGGGGAAGTGCAGGCATTGTAGTGGCGTGGGAAACATTCCGTCAATACGGTGATATTCAGTTATTGGCCGAGCATTTCGATGCTATGAAAAAATACATCAATTTCTTGGAAACAAAGATTGATAAATCGAATGGAATTTTAAATGAAGGCCCATTGGGCGACTGGTTGAGCCCCGAAGGAAATAAAAACGATAACACACTCTTTTGGATGGCTTATTTTGCCTATGATTTAGACATTATGAGTCAAATGGCAACCGCTTTGGGCAAAACCGACGAAGCCAAGAATTTGAAAAGCCGAAGTGAAGAAATAAAGAACGCCTTCAACGCAATTTATGTCGATAAAACTACTCATCGAACTGTAAAATCAGGTGTAAAAACGGGTTTCATGGGACCACCAAATGCCCAAGAAGCAGCGGCAAAATCAGACAAGGGAGAATTGATAGACACCCAAGCATCGTATGCCATTCCGTTGGCGTTGGGTACGTTTGATGCTGAAAATAAGCCTTTCGCCATTAAATTTTTGAATGAAGCCATTGCTCGTAAAAATAAAGATGATGGTGGTATCGAACGCCCAGAAAACTCACTAATGACTGGTTTTATTGGTACTGCTTCAATCTCGGAAGCACTTTCGGCTAATGGAAACGATGATTTAGCCTATAAATTATTGGTCAATAAGCAATATCCATCGTGGTTATATTCGGTAGTCAATGGGGCAACTTCGATTTGGGAACGTTTGAATTCGTACACCGTAGAAAATGGTTTTGGAGGCAATAATTCGATGAATTCATTTAACCACTATTCGTTTGGAGCCGTGGCTGCTTGGATGTATAATTATTCGTTGGGTATTCAACGTCACCCACAAAAGACGGGTTTTAAAGAGTTTATTTTAAAACCAACCCCCGACCCAAGCGGACAAATTACCTTTGCTAAAGGATATTATGATTCGATGTATGGCAGAATCAGCAGCGAATGGAAAAATGAAGGCAGTAAAATAATTTATAAATTTACCGTGCCTGCCAATACATCGGCTACCTTGTATTTACCTGCTAACAAGCAAATTACAGAATCGGGCAAAAGTGTAAAAACTGATAAAACTGAGGGAGATAAAGTATTAATTACTTTAACTTCTGGAAGTTATGTTTTTGAGGTGAAGTAAAAAGAAAAACATTAATAACTCTCTCCAAAGGCCATCTACCAAGGTAGCCTTTGTTGTTTGGTAGAATGAAAGTTTTATTTAGTCGATAGATATTAATGAATAGTGAGAACTACTCCAAAAATTAATAAAAAAGTGACTTTATTTATATAAATTTGGAATCTTGAATATAGGGTTTTGCCGATGTAAAATTCCGAGCATTCAACTAAGATAGTCTTATTAACGCTTTTGAATCGATGCGTTTAAAATAGAATACTCAACAACCCCATTTTACTAAACCTTTTATGAAAGTTATTAAAGTAGCTCTATTACTTTTCTTTTGCGGTATTATTCAGCTTAATGCCCAAATTCGTTTACCAAAACTCATTTCTGATAATATTGTTTTGCAGCGAGACCAACCCATTAAGGTTTGGGGCTGGGCTTCGCCGAAAGAGAAAATATCGCTCACTTTCAATAAAAAAGACTATAAAACTACTACCAATGACGATGGTAAATGGGAAATCCAGCTTCCTGCACAACCCGCAGGAAGTGGATTTGAGATGCTATTGAAAGGTAAAAATGAAATTATAATTAAAAACATAGCATTTGGTGATGTATGGCTTTGTAGTGGGCAGAGCAATATGGTCATTCCGATGGAACGAGTGAAAGAAAAATACCCCGAAGATATTACCTCGGCTAATTATTCGGATATTCGAAATTTCTTCGTGCAGACACTCACTGATTTGAATGCTCCCAAAGATGATTTTCCGCAAGGCGAGTGGAAAACGGCAAACCCGAAAGATATTCTTACGTTTGGAGCGGTTTCTTACTTTTTTGCCCGTGAAATTTATGAAAAATACAAAGTGCCCATTGGTATCATCAATAGCTCGGTTGGCGGTACTCCG
>JALQYE010000303.1 GCA_023254245.1 Emticicia sp. | reverse complement strand
AATAAACCTTGCTCTGGACGAACTTTTGCCGAAGGGTCGTTATCATATTTTGGATGTCCTACTGCACCAAATAAAACGGCATCAGAGGCTTTCATTTTTACGAGTGTTTCTTCTGGAAGCGGGTCGCCAGTTGCTTCGATAGCAGCGTGACCAATGAGTGCTTCGTCATAAGTAAATTCATGACCAAATTTTGCAGCGATTTTCTCTACTACTTTTTTACCTACGGCAGTTACTTCCTGCCCAATTCCGTCACCTGGGACGATAAGAATATGTTTTTTCATTTTTTATTTGAGGCACAAAGGAGCAAAGGCACAAAGGCACAGAGTTTCAATGTGTCATTTTTTTAATTTATTAATCAAACTTGATAACATTCTTTCAATCTCACGACTTTGGTCGAATAAAACTTGAAAGTTATTTTCAGACATATAATTTAGATTAAAGGCAATTTCTACTTGTGTTTGAATCTCAAAAAGAGAACCTAAAGCTATTTGCAAAAAACGAGTATAATCGCCTGTACTATTTCTACCGTAACCTTCGGCAATATTACTCGGAATCGAAATTGCGGAACGCCTCATTTGTGAAGTCAGGCCAAATTGTTCATACTGAGGTAAAGAGGTACTTTTTGAATAGACATCCGTAACAAACTGCATAGCTTTCTGCCAAACCAACAAATCTCGATATGTTTTTATTGAACTATCCAATTTTGTAAATTATATGTTTAGCTTTTACTATGTTCTTCTGCTACTCTGAATCTCAGCACCTTGCTACTTTGTGCCTTTGCCACTGTGAACCTTTGTGCCTACAAACTATATCAAATTCAACATCTTCTGCGTTGCTTTAATAGCTGAAACAGTTTGGTCTGAATCTAACCCACGAGTTTTGAAGCTTTTACCGTTGTATTCCCAACTGATGATGGTTTCACAAAGTGCATCGGTTTTTCCGCCAGGTGGAATCCTTACAGCATAGTCGGCCAGCGTTGGAAGACTTTGTTTCTTTTTTATATAAATCTTCTTCAACGCATTCATAAAGGCATCATACTGACCATCGCCTTGAGCATTTTCCTCAAAAATATCATCATCAATCTTTACCATTAAAGTAGCTGATGGACGAAGATTTTTCGAGTGAGTCATCACATAATTAAGCACATGTACTCGCTCAGCAACGGCCTCACTATCAAGCACATCGGAGATAATATACGGCAAATCTTCTTTCGTCACAACTTCCTTGCGGTCGCCGAGTTCGATGATTCTCTGCGTAACCTTTTTGATTTCTTCGGGCGAAAGAGAAATACCAATTTCTTGAAGATTTTTCTCAATATTAGCCTTACCCGATGTTTTTCCGAGAGCGTATTTTCGAGTACGTCCGAAACGCTCAGGCATCAAATCATTGAAATAAAGGTTGTTTTTATTATCGCCATCGGCGTGGATACCTGCTGTTTGAGTAAATACGTTTTCACCAACGATTGGCTTATTTACAGGAATACCAAAGCCCGAAAAACTCTCAACGATTTTACTAACCGTATGCAGCGACTGCTCAACCACCGAGGTAGTAACATCGGGCATAAAATCATTGATAACCGCAATCGTACTGGCCAAAGGGGCATTTCCTGTGCGTTCGCCCATACCATTTACAGTCAGGTGCAACCCTTGTACGCCCGCACGAATAGCTTCCATAACATTAGCTACGCTCAAATCATAATCGTTGTGAGCATGAAAATCGAAATGCTGATTGGGGTATCGTTCTACAATAGCTTTGATAAAATCATAGGTTTCGTAAGGTGTCAAAACCCCTAAAGTATCGGGTAAAAGCACACGTTTGATTGGTTGTGTAGTCAGAAAATCAAGAAACTGAAAAACGTATTCTTGCGAACTTCGCATTCCGTTGCTCCAATCTTCTAAATACACATTGGCATCAATACCTTTCGACTTTGCTAACGCAATAACCTGTGCAATTTCGCTAAAATGCTGTTCGGGCGTTTTTTTCAACTGATGCGTAAGATGATTCATTGAGCCTTTGGTCAATAAATTCATTACTTTCGCACCCGCTTGCAGCATCCAATTGATAGAAGATTCACCATCAACAAAAGTCAAAACCTCTACCTTATCAAGTAGATTTTGTTCTTTTGCCCAATTCGTGATTTTTTGTACTGCCAATAATTCACCTTCCGAAACACGAGCCGAAGCCACCTCAATTCTATCCACTTTTACTTCGGTGAGTAGCATTTGAGCAATGGCCAGTTTTTCGGTTGCTGAAAAAGACACTCCGCTGGTTTGTTCACCATCACGGAGTGTTGTATCCATTATTTCCAGCCCCCTAACCCCCGATGGGGGAACTTTTTTTAATCTATTCATTTGTGAATATACTTAGTCAACAGAATGTATCTCCTTTACACCCCCATCGGGGGCAGGGGGGCTTAATAAAGACTCTTTTCGGCAAAAGCAGCAATTTCTGATTTCACAGATTGAAGATAATCAATATCATCGTAGCCATTAATCATGTTGTTCTTTTTGTAGCCGTTAATGCCGAAACTCTCCGACTCGCCCGTTGCCAAAATAGTGATAGTCTGAGCAGGAAGATTTACTTCGAGTTCGGTATTTGGGTCTGCCTCAATAGCCGTAAAGATTTTGTGCAAAAACTCAGGGCTAACTTGTACAGGAAGGATACCAATATTTAAGGCATTTCCTTTGAAAATATCAGCAAAAAAGCTCGAAACTACGCAACGGAAACCGTAATCGTAAATCGCCCAAGCGGCGTGTTCACGGCTTGAACCACTACCAAAGTTACGGCCACCTACAAGGATTTTGCCCGAATAGATAGGGTTGTTTAGTACGAAATCTGCTTTCGGGGTATCATCAGCGTTATAACGCCAGTCTCTGAATAAGTTTTTGTCGAAATCTACTCTGCTTGTTGCTTTCAAGAAG
>JALQYE010000302.1 GCA_023254245.1 Emticicia sp. | reverse complement strand
GTACCAAACGTTGACAAAGCGATTCTCTCGATGCACAACCACAATGATTTGGGTATGGCAACTGCCAATACCATTGCTGGAATCAGAGCGGGAGCACGCCAAGTAGAGGTAACTATCAATGGTATCGGTGAAAGAGCTGGAAATACTTCGTTGGAGGAGGTAGCCATGATTTTGAAAGTTCATAAATCAATGGGATACCACACCAATATCAACAGCGAAATGTTATTTCCGATGAGTAATTTGGTTTCGCAAACGATGCGTATGCCAGTACAAGCAAATAAGGCTATCGTTGGACGCAACGCTTTTGCTCATTCATCAGGTATTCACCAAGATGGTTTCTTGAAACATACCGATACTTACGAGATTATTAGCCCACAAGAAGTTGGTGTACCGAAATCTTCAATCGTATTAACCGCTCGTAGTGGCCGCCACGCATTGAAACACCGCCTCGAAATGCTCGGTTTTAAACTTGAAAAACCAGTTCTGGACGATACATATAAGCGTTTCCTTGACTTAGCCGACCAAATCAAAGAAGTAAACGATAAGGATTTGGTAAAGTTAATGAGAGCTTAGTTTTTAATGAATAATTGAGAATGGAGAATTGATAATGTTGAGTAAAACCCGCATTATCAATTCTCCATTTTTCATTTTTCATTTTCAATTATCAATTAAATCAACGCATCATACAAAATCTCGGCTGGATGTTGGGCGATTCTGCCCGTTCCGTCTTTAATTTGGTGACGGCAGCTTGTGCCTGGAGCGGCAATAATTACATCTTCGGCTTGTTTTCTGACGGTCGGGAAAAGCACCAACTCTCCTACTTTCATCGAAACTTCATAATGCTCGGCCTCGTAGCCAAACGAACCCGCCATTCCGCAGCAACCCGATGGAATCAGATGCACTTCATAATTTACTGGTAAAGACAGACTTTTCTTAGTAGGCGTAAGCGACGACAAAGCTTTTTGGTGGCAATGTCCGTGTAGTTTTATCAAACGTTTTTCGCTCGAAAATGCTTCTTTTTTGATATTTCCTCGGTCGATTTCTCGGGCAAACCATTCATCAAATTGAAAAGTGTTTTTAGCGATTTTTTCGGCAGCATCTTTTAAATCTTGTGGTACAAGCTCTAAATATTCATCTCTCAAAGTCAAAATTGCCGATGGTTCGAGTCCGATAATTGGGGTTTCCTCAGAAACAATTCCTTTCAATAATTCTATATTTTTAATAGCGATTTTCTTAGCTTCACGCACCATTCCTTTTGATAAATACGTGCGACCGCTTTCTACATGATTTGGTATAATTGCCTCATAACCAAGGTTTTGCAGTAATAAAATCGCTTTTTTACCTACTTCTACATCATTATAATTCGTAAATTCATCGCAGAATAGATAGACTTTTTTATCGTTTTTCGAAGAAGATTGTTTACTAAACCACCCTTTCAATGTCGTGCTATACAATAGCGGCATTGTGCGGTCAGGATGAAAACCTACAATTCGGTTGGCGATTCGGCGTGTAGCTTCGGTTTTAAAAATGAGATTATATGCCCACGGAGCAATCGAGGCCAACTTCATTTGCTTTGTAAATGTTCCGATTAATTTTGAGCGGAATGGAATTCCTTTTGTATCATAAGTTTTCTGCAAAAACTCGGCTTTCATCTTTCCCACATCAACGCTCGACGGGCATTCTGACTTACAGCCTTTACACGACAAACACAAATCAAGCACTTCTTTTATACTTTCCTGCGTAATTGACTGCTCATTGGTGTAATATTGCCTTAAAACGTTAGCTCTGGCACGAGTCGTGTCTTTTTCGCTGCGAGTAGCCATATAACTCGGACACATGGTTCCACCCGTAATTTCGGTTTTTCGGCAATCGCCTGAACCGCTACATTTTTCGGCAAGGCGTAGAATACTTTCTTGTTTCGAGAAATCAAAAATGGTTTGATGTTTTGGCGTTGGTTGGTCGGCTTCATAACGCAAAAACTCATTCATTGGCGGAGAATCAATGATTTTTCCTTGATTGAAAATGCCTTTTTCGTCAAAAATCTGCTTTACTTCTCTGAAAAGGGCAAAGTTTTTTTCACCCATCATAAACGGAATAAATTCCCCACGCAAACGCCCATCACCATGCTCGCCCGAAAGCGAACCGCCATATTTTTTCACTAAAACAGCCGTTTCAGCTAAAATTATTCGGAAAAGTTGTCGTCCTTCCGAAGTTTTCAGATTAACCATCGGCTCGACGTGCAACTCACCCGCCCCTGCATGGGCATACATTGAATATTGCACATTGAGTTTTTTCAACAAAACCTCCAAATCTTCGATATAGGCAGGTAAATCTTGTGGGTCAACGGCACAATCTTCAATTAAATTTACACACTGCGTATCTCCTGCAAGGTTTCGGAGCAGCCCCAAACCACCTTTTCGAACATCCCAAGCCTTTTTGGCATCATCGCCCAACAAGATTGGATAAGCATACCCCAGACCTTTTTCTTTGAGAGCTGCTATCAGATTTTCTGCCTTTTGAAAGAAACCTTCGCTTGTTTCATCAAAAAACTCAACCATCAAAATGGCTTTAGGCTCGCCTTCAATAAAAAATCTATTTTTTGATTGCTCGATATTGGTTTTAGTAAATTCTAAGATAAAATCATCTACCAATTCAGAAGCAGCACAATTATGTTCCAGAGCCACTAAATTGGCCAAAAGCGATTCGTTAAGCGTGTGTGTATGCACGGCCACCATTCCTACTTCTTTCGGTGGGAGGTCAAAAAGTTGCAGTTTTGCTTCAGTAACAAAGCAAAGCGTTCCTTCTGAGCCAGCAATGAGTTTGGCTTCCACTTCGCCGCGTCCCAAGCCCAGCACGTGCCCCAGCAAGAGCGACGCATCCACCTCTGCATCGGGTACGCCCGCAGCCTGCAGTGTCGCGACAACAGCGTCAAACTGCG
>JALQYE010000301.1 GCA_023254245.1 Emticicia sp. | reverse complement strand
AGAGTATTTTCGCTCAGAAGAAGAAATTGAGATTCAATTTAAAAACCTTGAATTAGAACTACGCAACATTCTGATTTCGACCTACCAATGCAAAAGTTGTAATCCAGAAAGCGAAGCAAACGCATTTTTTGAACGTATTCCAGAAGTTTATCGACTCCTAAAAACCGACATAAAAGCCATTATTGAAGGCGACCCCGCCGCCAAAAGTGAGTTTGAAGTGGTGCGTGCGTACCCAGGGTTTTATGCCATTACGTTTTACCGAATTGCCCACGAACTACACAAATTAGATATTCCGTTATTGCCTCGAATTCTGACCGAATACGCTCACTCAAAAACGGGAATTGATATTCATCCTGCTGCTCAAATCGACGAATATTTTTTCATTGACCACGGCACAGGAATTGTTATTGGAGAAAGCTGCATCATAGGCAAACACGTGAAATTGTATCAGGGTGTTACGCTTGGAGCATTGAGCGTTGAGAAAACACTGGCCAACACCAAACGCCACCCAACCGTAGAAAACAACGTAGTGATATATTCAGGAGCGACAATTTTGGGTGGAAACACCGTCATTGGAGAACATTCAATCATTGGTGGAAATGTTTGGCTTACAAAGTCAGTACCCTCCTACTCAACGGTTTATCACAAACCTGAAATAAAAGTTGTGGAACGTGTAATGGAATAAATTTCAGTCAACAATTTACAGTCAACAGTCCACTGTTTTTGAGACTGAAATTTCACATTATCAATTATTCATTTTTCATTATCCATTAAAAAATGGCAACCATCATTGACCTCGTAGGAAATACTCCACTTGTAGAATTAACGAAACTTAATCCGAATCCCAATGTAAAGATATACGGCAAACTCGAAGGCAATAACCCTGCTGGAAGTGTGAAAGACCGCCCTGCTCTCAACATGATTCGGAGTGCGGTTGAGCGTGGTGATATTAAGAAAGGCATGAAGCTCATTGAAGCAACGAGCGGAAATACAGGTATTGCCTTGGCAATGATTGCTCGATTGTTTGATTTGGAAATTGAGCTCGTAATGCCCGCAAACTCTACTCGTGAGCGAACGCTTACGATGGAAGCCTTCGGGGCAAAGGTTGTCTTGCTCGAAAACATTGAAAAATGCCGAGATTACGCCGAAGCTCAAGCCAAAACTGGACAATATTATATGCTCGACCAGTTTGCTAATCCCGATAATTATTACGCACATTATAAAACCACTGGCCCCGAAATTTGGCGAGATACCAACCAAAAAGTAACGCACTTTGTGAGTTCGATGGGTACGACTGGTACAATTATGGGAACTTCAATGTTTTTGAAAGAAGTAAATCCAGCCATTCAGATTGTAGGCTGTCAGCCAACCGAGGGTTCGTCAATTCCTGGCATTAGACGCTGGCCAAAAGAATACCTACCCAAGATTTTCGACCCAAGCCGTGTAGATAGAGTGATGGATATTGCCGAAGCCGAAGCCACCGAAATGGCTCAAAAACTGGCAAAAACCGAAGGAATTTTTTCGGGAATGAGTTCGGGCGGAGCCGCCGCAGCAGCCATTAGATTAGCACAAGAATTGGAATCAGGCGTAATCGTTTTTATCTGCTGCGACCGTGGCGATAGATATTTATCAAGTAATTTGTTTGGGTGATATTTGTTAGATATGAATTATGAGATATGAGTTATAAAAAACTTCATATCTCATAGTTCATCAATCATATCTATTTACTGACATTTCACTTTCACCAAAGTCTCTGAAACCGTTGCTTTTGCAGGGTCTTTCATTTTTAATTTACCGCTTTTGTCTTCCATTAATTCACCGCTCATGACGAGTAATTTATCTCCATCCATTCTCAAAATTCTTTCTTCTACTTGATTACTGCCTTCAATCACGTAATCATAATCAACAATTAAGTCGTTACCTACTTTTTTGCCTTTTAGTGTGCCTGTAGCACTATCTTTTTCCCATATAAGTTCACTCATTTCGCCCGTAACCGAGTCGCCTTTCATGACTAATTTTACTGAGGTTACATCTTTCTTAAATCTGAATTCGTAGCAAATAGTTTCTTCTACAACGGGAGCTGTTGCGGTGGCAACGGTATCGGCACTGACAGTGGTTGAGTCTGTACTGGCGGTTTCTGTTTTCTTCGATTGGCAAGCAGCCAATGCCATGAATAGTAGGAAGTAAATTTTCTTCATGAGTTATTTTTTGCTGAAAGGTGAATAGTTTTTCACAAAAATAAAGTATTTATTGATTGAAAAAGAGTTCAATAAGTTTTTTTATGGAATGGTTTTTAATGCCTTTTTACCTTTTATCAGCTTTATTGACCTATCTTCACTAAATTTCAATTAAATACTACCTCAAGCGTCTTCAAATCAAACAGCGAATGTTTGATACTTAATGAACACTACCGAACAAAATAATCAGATTCAGAAAACCATCAACGGCGAACGTCAGCGACTGTTGGGCTTTATCCGACAGCGGGTACCCTCGCTACACGATGCCGAAGATGTGTTGCAAGAAGTTTTTTATGAGTTGGTAGAAATGTACAGACTAACCAAACCTATCGACCAAACAGTGGCTTGGATGTTTACGGTGGCTCGCAATAAAATCAATGATTTGTATCGCAGAAAAAAAGTGGATGCTCTTGAAGAGTTGACGAGTGGCCCCAACGACGAAGACGAAAAGCTTTCCTTATTTGATATACTGCCCGATGGCTCGAACCAAGACCCAATGATGCAGGAAACTATCTTGGAGGCACTTTCTGAAGCACTCGAAGAGCTACCTGCTCACCAAAGATTAGTCTTTGAATTGCACGAATTGGAGGATAAATCGTTCAAAGAAATTTCGGAAATAACGGGCGTAAAAGTAAGTGTTTTGGTTTCAGAAAAACGACAAGCGATATTATTTTTGAGAGATAAGTTGCGGTATCTGTACGAAGATTTATTTGAGTAAAACTTAG
>JALQYE010000300.1 GCA_023254245.1 Emticicia sp. | reverse complement strand
GTGATACCCTTAAACTCAACCATACCTTTTACCCCATCTTGGTCGCTGGTAGTACCATTGATTTGTAGGTCGAGATTCTTAACCGAAAACTTCTTTATTTTATGCGGAGAACTATAATTTGTCGTGAATGCGAGTGAACCTGCTTTGCTTGCTGTTAATCTCACCACAATTACTCTATCGGCAAACGAAGCGAAAGCTTCACGAGTATAGGTTATACCATTGACCACATAAGAAGTTGTTGAAATGGCTTTTTCAATATCTAATTCACGGTAATAATCGGTGTAGTTTTGGTGTCCTTCAAAACTGAGGTTCAGATTGCCAACTGGCTGAAACATTTGCCCGTGCGATTTTTTGGTGATAATCGCCTTATTGGCCAGTTTTTCGGCTTCTTTATGGTTTCCCTCAAAAATCATTTTTCTGATTTTGGGCAAAGCAGCCAAGGCTTCGGGGTTATCGTTTCGGTTTGGACTTCCACTCCAAACGGTGTGTTCGTTGAGCTGAATTATTTCTTTTTCAACATTTCCATAAATCATGGCAGCTTGGCGACCATTTCCAATCGGAAGGGCATTTTCCCATTTTGTACCCGATGGCTGTTTGTACCAAAGTTTGAGATTTTGACTACTTTGAGAATAGCCAAATTGAGTTAATAGTAATAAACAAAAGCTAAATACTTGCTTCATAAAAGTAATTGGGTAGGATTGGCGTAATTTTTTATAAATTTAATCAAGTTGAGTAGATGATTCTAAAATTGGTCATATTTTATATTTGAATGATATAATGTGTCAATTTAACACAAATATAAATGGATTTATTTATAATTTTTATACAAAAAAACATAAATTTTGCAGGCCAGATAAAATCTGGGTTTTGCTACGAGAAAGTTTTCCAATGATTTATCATGGTTTTGTCTTTGTAGTCAATTTCATCTTTCTCAAAAGCATTTTTAAGTTTATCACAATGGTTTAGAAATAGGTATTTTATTTCTTGAAAACTTCTGCACTTGAACTCAGTTTATAAATTTGGCTTTTCCCTGAGTTGGCCATTACAAGCAAAGTTTTGAGTTTATTTATAAAAATGGCATTCCTTACATCACTAATCAGATTTAGGCCACTCGTTTCGTAGTTCACTACACTAAATCCTCCCTTGCCATTACCGAGCAAGATAGTGCCTCTTGAAGCATCTTGTCGGCCTTGGTGGGCTTCGTTCGCAAAAAAGTTTCCGCTCAACAATAAATCAATATTGCCGTCTTGGTTGAAATCTTCTGTAATTATCGAAAAAATTGGTGATTGCTGAGCTTGCCACGAAAGTTTGGCCAAATTAAAATCCCCTTTACCATTATTGATAGCTATTACTGATGCCAATTCATAGGCTTTCTTGTTGATAGCTCCATCTTTTTCTTTTTCGGAAAATAAGTCATCAAAAAGCACCGAAGAATAATCTTTAAAAGTGGTATATTTTTTTCGGAATGAGTTGATTTGCAGATTCAGATTTTCTCTTGGATGGCTCGGATATAATTTCCCTTTAATGTATTGCCCCATGATTGGGTCAATTCTGCCATTACCATCGAAATCTTTGGCCAGCAGCGTTACTGGCTCGTCTGAATTTGCTTGATAAAATGAGTTTTTTCCTTCGTTTCCTAAAACCAAATCAAACAGTCCATCGTTGTTTAAATCGGCGATTTCAACGGTATTCCACCAACCTTCGGTGTGGTCTTTATGTTGAAGCGAAAATTTGCCTTGATTATTTTTTAAGATTATCAATGGCATCCATTCGCCCACAAGCACTAAGTCTTTAAAGTTATCTTTGTCGATGTCAATCACTGCGGCATCGCAAACCATGCCGAGATTTTGTAAAAATGGAGCAACTTGTTGTGTAATATCAGTGAATTTTCCTTTATCGTTTCTAAGGATATAACTCTTCGGATTTGTAGGGTATTGATTAGGCACAATTCTACCACCGATAAAAATATCGAGGTCGGCATCATTATCAAAGTCGAAAGACTCAATAACATGGCTACTTACATTCAGCTTTGGCAACTCATTTGCGAGCGAAAACTTACCTTTTCCATCATTTTTCCATAATTGCGGTTGAAATGCCTCCGATGTCTGCAGTGGACGTTCACATCCACCACCTACCAAAATCAAATCTTGGTCGCCATCTTGGTCGGCATCAAAAAAGTGAATGGCACCCACCTCTATATTCTTACTGGTCGGAATCTCAGTGGTTTTCTCAAACTTACCTTGTTTGGTTTGGGTGTAAATTTGGGTTTCGTTGCCCATATAAGCCCCACCAATGGCAATGTCTTCCAAACCATCGCCATTGATATCGGCTTTCGTTACGGCTGGCCCAAATCTCGAAAGCATCTTGTGCAAAGTGGCCGACTCATTGAAATCATTGAAGTTTGATTCTTTGTGTTCGTAATCAAAAACATTCTCAACAAGCTGAAAAATAGGATTTGTGATGGAATTCTGCTTTACAGGTTTTTGAGCATCTGCATAATTCAAGGTTAGCGTTTTTGTAGAATTTTCAATATTTACTTTTGTCTGAACCTTGCCGTCGGGCCAAGTCACGAGCAAAGAGTCAATTCTTTTAACATTTCCCGTGCCAATCAATATATTTTTTGATATTGAAGAAAGATAACCTCTGACTGGAAAATGCTCGAAATATAGTTGCTCACCATTTATCCACGCCGAAACCTTCGCTCCAATGCCATTGATATTGTTCGTTTGTCCGATAAATTGAATTTTTAGGCTTTGATTTTGGGTTTGTTTTTCAGCATTATTTCTAAAAATCGACGCCTCACTATCAATATTATTCACAATCAAATCAAGGTCGCCATCATTATCGAGGTCAGCAACCGCCGAACCGTTGGCATACGAGAGTTCGTCTAAACCCCAGGTTTCTGACACATTTTCAAAATCAAGGTTATTTTTATTTCGGTAAGCATAATTTTTAAGCTGAATTTCGGGTACTTTTTCGAGCAATTTCAAGCGATTCTCCTCCCTTGCTTCATTAGAACCAAACATACCTTGGCTTCTGTAATAGCTGATAAAATCGAGGTCAGTTACATTCTTTCTGTAACCATTGGAAATAAAAATATCTTTTAATCTATCGTTATCGAGGTCACTGAGGA
>JALQYE010000002.1:16527-64957 GCA_023254245.1 Emticicia sp. | reverse complement strand
GGTGTGAACGCTCGTATGAGTGGCTATGCCCATTCAAGACTAAATCTACCTTATACTTATCAAAAATAGGCACTAAAGCTTCTCTGATAGCAACCAAATCAGCTTCTCCATCAGAATCATGCGAACGCTTTGTGTAAGGCGGATGATGAAAAGTGATAATCGTCCAAAGTGACTTTCCCTTATTGGCTTCTAAATCATTGATAAGCCACTGATATTGTTTACTTTGAGGGTCAGAAAGGCGGTATTTGCCTTCGTCTAAACCATAAGAATCGAGTGCGATGATATGAATATTTCCGTAATTAAATGAGTAATATTCTTTGGTATTTGATGGTAAGCCACCTAATTCGCCTTTGGTTGGCACACTGATTACATTGTAGTAATTAATCTTTTTATCGATTTGTCCCGTGGCAGTTTCGTAATATTCATGATTGCCTGGAACAGGAAAGAAAACAGTATTGCCGAGAACTTTACTGCCATAAAAATCAAAAATTTGTCGTTGATATTCAATATCCGTTCCGCAACAATAGGCGTTATCGCCCAACCAAAGCCATAAATCGGTATAGTTCGATTTATTTTTAAGGTATTGCTCTCTTACAGCTGTCTGATTTTTTACGTAAACTTCGGTTGAGTTATCGCCAAAGTCACCCATTGCCCAAATATTTATTGGACGATTATCGGTTGGGCTTGGAGCAGTGACAAAGTAATAGTCTTTGCCAGAAGCTAAGAGCTTTGCTTCGGTTCCAACCGTATAGTTATATTTTGTATTGGCTTGAAGCCCTCTAATTTGAACAATATGCTCAGTTGTTGATAGATTATCTAATTCAGTTTTCGGAGAGGATATACCAACAATGTTTGGCAAATCCATACTGTATGTAACCAAACTCTGGGTTGGCACATCCGTTCGCCAACGAACAATAACACTATTTTGCCCTAATTGCTGCAAATACGGCCCACGAGTAATAACTTGGGCATGAAGACTATTCTCGAATGTGATGGATACTATCGAATAAATGAAAACTGTTAGATATATAACTTTTTTGAGCATATTTCTGGAAAATTTCCCCAAAAATACGCTCAAAAGTGTTTTCATTATTCAGAAGATGATTATTTCTTTTTCTTTTCGGCTTTGATTAGCTTTTTAGTTTCGTCAATAAGTTTGCTTGCTTCTTTATATGTATCCAGCTTTTTATCGCCATTATTTGTCACGATATTGAAATATTGCAGTGCTTTTACATAATCTTTTTCAGCACTGGCAATTTTACCCAAAGTAAGATTCGCTCCAAGAAAATACCCTGAATCTTTGGAATTATTTTGCAAAGCAAAATCAATCGTTTTTTGATAGTACTCTTTTGCTTTTGGCAAATCTCGCTTATAATTGTAGTTGATATAACCCAAAATATATGCAGCATAACGCCCTGCGGTGCTTTCATAACCGTATTTGGCAACGTTTACATTGGCCAGTAATTCTTCGGCCAATTTTTCGGCTTCGTCTGATTTACCCAACATAAAGGCCGTACGGGCTGCATAACGATGAAAAAACGAATTATCAGGATACATAGCGTGCATTTGAACAGCTTCATAATAGGCTTTCTGATGTTGATTTTCCATCGAATAAATTTGCATCAAAAAGTATTTGGCTTCCATTCGTGTGTAGAAAGCATTCGATGCCACATACTCCAGCTGCTTGATTCCTTGTGCTTTAACTCCTTTATGAAAGAAAACTAACATAGGTTTAAGCGAAGGATAATTTTCGGGAATCCATTTTGAATAATAATTATAAAGGCCATCTCCAATAGCCAATTCGGGGTTAAAATCTCCAAAGCCACGGCATTTATCAAGGTATTTCATGGCTTGCTTGCCATCCCAGGCAGCTTTAATCCAATTGCCACGCTCAGAGTGTAATCTACCTTTGAAAGCATAAGCGGCTGCTTGAAAAAAGGCAGCTTCTTTATCGCCGTCGTCATCATCAAGCATATCATCAGCCAAATCAATCGCTCTGTCCATATTCGCCAAAAATGCATCATCATGCGATTCATCTTTGGTATCAGGTACTATTTTCCACCATTCATTTAACCCCAACAAGAAAAAACCAATCGGGTGCTCTGGATATTTAACAGTCAGCCACCTGAAATCACGTTCGGCCGCATCATACTTAAAATTATACATATTATTAATGGCCTGCGTAGCTTCAATCTGAATGGCTCGATTGGCCAATAATACCTCGTGTTGCTTCTTTTTCGTGCTGCCTCCAAACCAAGAAAATTGAGCTTGTGCCACTTGGCTCACCATCAATAAAACTAATACGCTTCTAACACTCATTTTTACTGCTATCTGATTCAAGGTTTTCATAAAGTAACTTTTATGCAACATTAACGCCTTTTTGGTTTTTAAATTATACAAACTTAAAATTTTCTTAAAATTATTTATAACCTTCCAAGGATGGCTTCGCTTTGAGCGAAGTCTTCCTCAAAATTCAAATCATTTTCTTAAATTGCATCATCAATAAAATTATCCCCAAGATGAAACAAATCAGAGATAAATCTTTCGTACCATTCATTGAATCTACACCTCTACAAGAACGTATCAAAGTCCTTGCTCAAGAAGTAAACAAAGATTATGCAGGAAAAAATCCATTATTAATAGGAGTTTTGAATGGTTCGTTTATGTTTATCGCCGATTTGTTTAAGTCGATTGATATTGAATGCGAGGTAACTTTTATTAGAGTTTCGTCGTACCAAAGTACGGAATCCACTGGAAAAGTAAAGCAAGTATTAGGTTTGAAAGAAGATATCCAGAATCGACACATTGTGATTGTAGAAGATATTGTGGATACAGGAATGACAATGCAAGAAATTTTGGGCCAACTGGCTGCACAAAAACCAGCTTCAATTAAAATAATGACCATGCTTTTTAAACCCGAAGCGTTGAAAGTGCCTTTAAAACTCGACTATGTGGGCTTTGAAATTGAAAATAAGTTCGTGGTTGGTTATGGCCTTGATTATGATGGTTTTGGTCGAAATTTAGATAGTATTTATGTTTTGAAAGAATAAATTAGTACACGGTCGACAGTCCATAGCAGTATAAAATACTCATTAGTAGTGTTTTAAAAAATGTAATTGTCGTATATTTTCAACCATCTATTTAAAAGAAGTTTAACTTCTGTAGATATACAAAATATGAAAGGTGAACAAATTCAAACACTTCATCCACAAGCAGGAAAAAAGAATAAACGCATTTCTTTAGACAAGTACCTTACTGTAAAAGAGAATATTATTTCTATTTTGAGTGAAACACAGCTTACCCATACAGAGCTGATGGAGCGTTTGTACGAAAATATTAATGATATTTTTGAGGGAGGTGTCCAATGGTATGGTGAAACCGTGAAACTGGATTTAGAGGCGAGAGGAATAGTCGAACGAACTGGCTCAAAACCAGCAAAATATAGATTATTGAAAGATATTCAAGAATAAATACCAAACTTCTATCAAAGACCTATAAAATCTTAGGCTTTTTTCTTAATTTTAAATCATCTCAAACTAAACACTAAAACTACCGTGAAGAAACTCCTAACGTTTGTTTACTGCCTTGGCATTTCTGCCATTTCTTTTGCCCAAAACGATTATTTTTTTCCTAAAAAACAGCTCAATCCAGCTATCCCTACTCCAGAACAGTTTTTAGGATACGGCATTGGGTCGCATCATACTCGTCACGACAAGCTGGTAGAATATATGCGTGAACTCGACCGAGTATCTGACCGAGTTACTGTTCAAAAAATTGGCGAAACCAACGAGCATCGTGAGCAAATCATTGTAACGATTTCTACACCCGACAACATCAAACGTTTAGAAGAAATCAGAAAAGAACATTTGGCAATTACAGACCCCAGCAAACCAATGCCCGATACCAAGAAAGCTCCTGCCATAATTTGGTTGGGCTATAATGTGCACGGCAATGAGCCTTCGGGTGGTGAGGCTTCTATTCTGACTGCTTATTACTTAACCGCAACCGAAGACCCTGAAGCACTTGGCTGGCTAAAAGATGCCGTAATTTTGATGGAACCTGTGATAAATCCTGATGGACGTGACCGCCACACACATTGGGCTAACATGCACAAAGGCGACCCAATGGTAGCAGATGCCAACGACCGAGAACACAACGAAGTTTGGCCAGGCGGACGCACTAATCATTATTGGTTTGATTTAAATCGTGATTGGTATTTGGCAGTAAATGTTGAGAGCCGCAATCGTTTAGCTTTTTATCATCAGTGGCTACCAAATGTAGTGACTGACTTCCACGAAATGGGAACCAATGCAAGCCACTTTTTTGAACCAACAAAAGAAAATGCCGAAAATCCGCTCGTTCCGAAATATGTTTATAAAGAACTCAATGGACGATTTGCAAAATATTTTGAACAGGCCATGAATGAAATCGGCTCATTGTATTATACCAAAGAATCGTTTGATAATTTGTACCCAGGCTATGGCTCCAGCTATCCTGATATGGAAGGTGGCTTAGGGCTTTTATTTGAGCAAGCAAGCTCACGTGGACACGTACAAGAAAGCCAAAACGGGGATTTAGCTTTTGGGTTTACGGTCAGAAATCAACTTGTCAATGCTTTGGCAACTTTACGAGCTTCGTTGGTTGAAAAAGAAAATCTTTTGAAGCATCAACGTAATTTCTTTTCGGAAACAATAGCTCAAGGGCAAAAATTTGCGACCAAAGCATACATTATTGGCGATGCCAACGACCAAAGCCGTAATCGTGCGTTTTGGGATTTATTGATTCAACATAACATTGAATTTTATCATTTAGCAGGTGATGTGACAGAAAATGGTTCAACCTTTAAGAAGGGCAAAGCAGTGGTGATTCCATCGGCACAGCCGCAGTTTCTAATGGTTCGCTCGATTTTTGACCGACCAACAACATTTGCTGATAGCTTATTTTACGATGCTTCGGCATGGAATCTTGCCTTAGCTTATGGGCTTCCTCATACCGAATTAAAAGGCAGTTTTCAAAAAGGTGAACGTATTACTAAAGCTGAGTTAAAACCAACTCCTACCCCATTCAACAAAAGTGACTATGCTTATCTGATTGACTGGACGGATTATTACGCACCAAAAGCCCTAAATCAGCTACTTGATAACCAGATACTTACTAAAACTTCTTTCAAAAAATTTGGAATTGGTGGCAAAGAATACGGGTACGGAACTCTAATGGTTTCAGTACAAAAGCAAAAACTTAGTTCAGAAGAATTATACCAAAAATTGAAACAAATTTCACAAAATACGGGTGTTACTATTGAACCAGTCTCGACAGGATTTAGTACATCTGGTATTGATTTAGGAAGCAATAGTTTTCAGACCGTAAAGAAACCACAAGCGATGATGCTCGTGGGTGGAGGCGTTACGGCATCGGAAGCTGGTGAAGTTTGGCATTTATTAGACACCAAAATTGGAATGCCAATAACCAAAGTAGAAGTCTATAATTTTGCTCGTTTAAATATTAACCGTTACAACACGATTATATTGGTTGGGGGAAATTATACTGCTTTAGATAAAGCATCGGCTCAAAAAATAAAGGCTTGGGTTGCTAATGGTGGTACGTTAATTACGCTAAAAACAGGTACAGAATGGGCCATTAAACAAGACATCGTAAAAGAGAAGCTGCGTGAAATGAAACCCGATAGTAGCCGAAATAAAGTTCGTATCAACTACGAAGATTTTCAAGCATCGGAAGGAGCCAAACAAACGGGTGGTGCCATTTTTGAAGCAGAACTTGATATAACAAGTCCGATTGGATTTGGATACACAAGCAAAAAAATGGCTATTTATCGAAACAATAACACAATTTTGGAGCGAAGCACTGGAGCTGCTAATTCGGTTTTAGTTTATACACAAAACCCAAGAATTACGGGTTATGTACATCAAGAATCTTTGAAACGCATTACGAACTCAGCCGCCATCAATATTAGCTACGAAGGAAACGGTAGAGCCATTTTATTTTCCGATGACCCCAATTTTAGAGGCACATGGTTTGGCACAAACAAGCTTTTCTTAAATGCCCTTTTCTTTGGAAGTAATATCAGCTCAGGCGGACAATTGGGAGCTGAAGAAGAATAAGTAGTTTTAAGTTAGAAGTAAGTAAAGTCCGAATAAAGCTATCTTTGTTCGGACTTTATTTTAGAGAGTTGTACACGATTCGAGATTTAAAAACCATTATATATATAGCCTTGAAAATTTCATTTTGTACGACAGTTATGAATCGCTTACATCATCTGAAAGAAACCCTTCCGATGAATGTGGCTGATAACGCAACTACCGAAAACATTGAATTCGTCATTTTAGATTATAATTCTACCGACGGTTTAGAAACTTGGATGCAGCAAAATTTCGATATTTTTTGCGGGAAAGTTATTTATTTTAAAACCACTCAACCAACTTTTTATAACCGTAGTCACTCTCGCAATATGGCTTTTAGATTAGCCAGTGGCGATGTAGTTTGTAATTTAGATGCCGATAACTATACAGGAAAAGGCTTCGCCGAGTACCTTACGGCTATGTTTCAGCAGCACAATTCTATTTTTATAGCTCCACAAAATAATAATTTGAGCGATACTTTCGGAAAAATTACAACAACAAAAAATGATTTTCTTCAAATCAGAGGATACGACGAGGCAATTAAAGGTTATGGTTTTGAGGATAATGACCTCAAAAATAGGTTAACTAATTTAGGGCGAACAGAAGCTACATTTAATAATCTGGAATTTCTAAAAGCCATTACACATACCGAAGATGAGCGAATCAAAAACGAATATATTTACAATCATCATCAATCTATTTTCGTAGAAAAACTTACTTTTTGGCAATCAAAATTGACTATTCTCTATCAAGATAATACTTACGAATCTGCTCTAATTATTGATAGTATGTTCAGCAACTCAAATATTAAAATTGAGACTATTCATCCGCTCGAATTTCTAAATAGGTATTACATCTCTGAAAATTCTATCGAAAAAGGCCTTTTTAATGAAGATTTAGTAGCAAATTCGACCATAATAACGAAGCAAGAAACACTCATTTCGACCATCAATTTTTACTCTCAACTAAGTAATAAACTTCGATTTATGGAGAATTTTCACCATAAACGAACAACTGTGAATAATGAATCGTTTGGAAACGGAATTGTTTTTAAAAATTTCGATTATACCAATCCAATAATGCTGGCATGAAAAATCTTTTTACGAATAATCAACTTCAAGGATTTATGGTATTTTCCCACAAAAGAAATTGGGAAACAATTCTTGCTTTTTTAGAAGAAACATTAGGCCAGAAGCAATTCTTTTTCTTTTTCGATTCTGAAAGAGGGTATCACCTAAAAGTGTTTGGTACGAATTTTAAAAAAGTTCAGTTAAATATAATCTCTTCGTATTTAATGTCTTTACCAATATACGATGTAACGGTCAGTGAAGACCCCCTTTTCAAGAATCTTCCCGACAACTCTCTGCATACTATCACATACATTCCTCAACCAATTAATATTACTTATTCTGACAATCTGGCAGACAATGAATACCTCATTTTTTTAAGAAATCTAAGTTCAGTTGTGATTGATGCACTTCGATACAACGATTTTTTTATCGAAGAAAAAAGCAGAATCAACTTTGCTATTCAATTAATATTTATGGCCCTGGTAAAGGCAAATAAAGAACAAATTAAGCAGGAATTGGCTCAAACTCTCGAAAATAATCCAAATAATATAGATAAGAACTCACCGTTAGTCAATTTTTACAGAGAAGTACAAGAAATAGAGTCTGAAGAAAGAATTGAAAACTGGGTGATAAATTGGCTAAATATAGCGTCTGATTTTTTAAATATCGCAACTTTCCATACACTGGTAGAAAGTATTTGTACTATGCTGGAAATTAGAAGTTTTGTCCCTCAATTATTGTATACCACAAAAGCTGTCCTTCAATTTTGATTGTAGTTGAGTTATAAAATTATGACAAAAATCGTACCACTCAATCACTTTTTTTTATTTTTTGATATATATCAAAAAACACAGAAAATAGTGTTATTGAACGGTTCTAAATCATATTAAAATAATACATTTGTAATGTTAATGTTTAGACAAAATCTATTGAGTGACCCAAAGTCTAAATATTCGTGAACCTTAAAAAATATAAACACAATGAAATCATTAGACAATTTCTCATCGTTTGAAATCTCAAACACAGAAGAAGTACAAGGTGGTACTTTCGGACTTTTATCGTTGTTATGTGCCCCTAAAACAACTACTTGCCAACCAGCACCTTGCTATACACCACCACCAACATCTTGCACTACTGGCGGATACACAAATCCTTGTGCTCCAAAGCCAACAACGTGCCTCCCAACAATCTCGTTTTCATTTAGCTTGTCGTTAGGCATTTGCAAATAATCTTTTGAAGACTTGTATCCCAAAAACGAAAAAAGCCTTAAAATTCAAGGCTTTTTTCGTTTACTATATCTTACTTCTCATTCTACTCAACGTTTCTTTACTCATACCTAAGAATGTAGCCAAATGACTAAGTGGCACTCGTTGCAATAGCTTAGGTGTTTTTTCCATAAAGAGTTCGTATCGCTCAAACGCACTTTTAGTTCTAATCGAATTGAGTAGGCTTATTTCATTAATTAGTAATGACTCATATACTTTTCTTACAAAAACATTAAATTCAACATAGGTATTTAGTAATGATTGAATACTTTGGTAAGAAATAAAGTAACAAAATGTATCTTCAAGAGTTTGAATGTATTCTTCCGAAATCGTTTGTGATAAATAACTGTAAGCACTACAAATTATGTTGGTATCAATGCCAAAAGAAGTGGTAATTTCTCTGCCTCCTTCTTCCAAGTAAGTTCGACAACAACCTTTTTCAATGATATAAATCCCTTCACAGACTTCTCCTTTTTTCAATAAAAAATCATGTTTGGTAAATTCTAAAATTTTCAAATTAGCCAAAATATCAGCCTGAATATTCGGACTCAGCGACTTATATTCTTCTATTATATTGAAAGAGTAATTCATAATGTTAGTTGACGGACGATATTATATGCACAAAAATATTATAATTGAGCTGTAAAATTCAATTATTTTCCAATAAAGAGACAAATACTATACCATTAATCCCAGTAAATATTTTACTGGGATTAATGAAATAAAAGGGTTGGTAAAACCGACCCTTTATTAAATTTACTAACCTTAAAAAATAGATATATTACTCTGTTCTAATTTTTGTTCACTACAAATTTTATAGTATCGGCATTGATACCAGTAAATATTCCCAATCCATTAATGATACTCGTTGGAGGTGTACTGAGGTTCTGAGAAGTAGTGCCACTCGATTGGTAAAGTGCAGCATATTCGGGATTGACACGATAAAGAATAATATTGTGCTTACCAAAATATTGAAAACTCTGCGAGCGTACTTCATTACTACTACCAGTAAGGGGTTCGTTGAAAAACCTAAAGTTTGGGAAAGTCCTACCCGTTGGCGGAATCAGAATCTGAACGGGGTCAGTTTCAACATTTTCCACAGCTACAAAATGATAATATTTGTTTGGGTTACTCCAAGTCAGATTAACTGGTGTGTTTTGTTCATTAAAACCTCCACCAGGTGGTCGTATTCCGCCTTGAAAACCTGCCGACAAATCAATTTGTGTGCGAGATATTTCTTTTTTATCACTCGCAAAATTGACTGGTTTTGCTGGAATTTCAGTCGAAGCCGTCACTTTTCTTCCTTTATAATCAAACTCTAACGAGTAGGTTGTACCCGCCGCTCCTATCAACTCATTAGAGGCTGACTCATAAATTCCATTTCCTACGGATTTTAGCACAAAGGTTTTACCATTACTTCCAATTATCTTAATCGAAAGACCATCAATTACTTGCGAAACCCCTTCTGAAGATTCGGAGTAAGGAATTTCGGTATAAGCTTTCAAACTTACAGGATGATTAGGAGCTAAATAGGCTTCTATTACAGGTTTATCTCCTGGGTTTATTACATCGTTTGTTTCAGTACAAGCCCATAAAATGCTTTGAATCGCACTCAACAATACCATTATATATATTTTTTTCATCTTATTTTATTTATTAATTTCTACCTCTAACTAAAATCAGTCAACCTCATCTTAATTTCCAACTGAGTGTTACGTTTGGTGTAATTCCTAAATATTTCACATTTGTAATTTGCAAAGCCGTAATACCATCTTCGGTAATCACTTGAAAACGTTTATACCAAGTATTGCTTCGATTATAAAGATTGAAAATCGAGAAACCAATATTAAAGTGTGAGCTAAAATTATATGTAGCCGAAATATCCATACGATGATAGGCTGGAAAACGATTAGCGTTTTTATCTGATGGGTTCGTAAAATTCTTGACCGAACCATCTAAAAGCGTGAGTTGATATGCTCCTAAAATTGAGGTATATGGTCGTCCAGACGAATAAATCCAAGTAGCAGCCAAATCCCACCGTTTATACTTGTATGAGGCAATTGCCTTGAACTGATGCCTGACGTCTTGGTCGGAATAATAAGCTTTATCCGAAAAAGCCGTGATGTTTCGTTTAGCTTCAGCCAAAGTGTAGCCTATCCAACCATTAAAATCTCCGAATTTACGTTGTATCAAAACATCCACTCCCCTAACCGTCTCCGAACCATTAAAAAATGTTTCGTTGGCACTCAAACCTCGGCCTACTTTCGGCACAAAACGAAGCGTATATTCGGTGATATTTGTACTATTCTTTTGGTAAAACTCTACATCAAAAAGATAATTAGGTAGTTCATAACTTCCACCTAAAATCAAGTGATTGGATTTAGTGACGGGTAAAGACGCTGCATTTGAAAGAATCCAGAAATTTCGATTTCCTTGCGAAATATCTTCACGATTGATTTGCTTCACAAACTGATAATATACCCCTGCCGCTCCTTTAAGTTTTAGCTGTTTTGTTATATTATAATTAGCCGAAAAACGAGGTTCTATATAGTTTTTCTTCGTAACATCAAAATTTGTGATACGCACACCTGGTAATAAATGCAAACGACCATCCAAAAGCTTTACATTATCTTGCACATAAAATGTAGCCGTTGCTCCCCTATCATTTCTGTCCAAGACTGAAACTGTATCGTTCTGACTATAAGTATATTTTATGATATTTTTAGTGTATTGTAAACCAAAATCCAATTGATTATCTTTAAATAACTTCCACTCAAAATCAGTCTTGGCAGTAAAATCATTAAGATTATTATCTTCTAACTGTCCGATTTTTACTTCTCGTTCGGTGCCATCACGATTCGTGGTAATAGTTCGGCTATTATCACGAGTGCTGTAATAGTTTGAATAACAAATCAATGAATTGCTATAAAACTTATCACTCCAACGTCTCGACCATTTCAAACTTCCACCCAAATTACCCCAATTAGATACATCCGTATTTGAGGTATTCAAGCCGATATTTCTACCACCAAAACCACCTACATTTCCTAAGTTTGAGCTTGACGAATTATCCATATTATCCGTACCATTGTATAAACTCAGCGAAATTATATCTTTCTTGGTTGGTGTATAAGTCAGCTTTGAATTAAGGTCGTAGAAATACGAGCTGGCGGTTTGTGTAGTAGCAAAACTTCCAAATCGACCACCGCCGCCACCAGGAAAGCCACCAGCTGGCCCCTGCTGTTGTTGAGTTTGATTTTCGCTCGTAAAACGCTTGAATAATTTATTGTAAAGTGGCCCTTTATATGACCTACGAGCCGCTACTAAAAATGTAAACTTCGAGCCAAGTGGCGTTTCGACATACGCATTCGTACTCAGTAAACTCAAATCTACCCCAGCATTAAACTCTTTTTTGTTGCCATCTTTCCCTGTGATTTCGGCAACGGCTGAAATTCTGCCACCAAATTTAGCATCAAAACCGCCTTTATAAAGCTGAATATCTTTGATGGCGTTGTAATTAAAAGCCGAGAAAAAACCAAAAAGGTGGTCAACGTGATAAACCGTGAAGCCATCATAAAGCACAAGGGTTTGGTCTGGCGTGCCACCACGCACGTAAAGCCCTGACGACGATTCATTTGAAGCACTAACCCCTGGCATCAACTGAAAAGCACGAAATGGGTCACGCTCGCCTACATTTGGCAATTTAGCAATGTTTCGGGGAGTCATTTTTATCATTCCCACTACCTCATTTGCTTTCAAAACTTCTGTTTTTTCACCTTCAACTACCACTTCTTCGAGCATATCAACCGCAGGTTCTACCTCAATTTTTAGGTCGTTTACATCAAGTTTGGGGTTTAAGTGAAAATTCCGAGTTCGATACCCAACGTAGCTCACTTCAAGCGTTACGGTATCAGATGGCACCTTTTGTAAGGTAAAATACCCATCGACATTGGTTTGCCCTCCGAGTGTTGTGCCTCTTACCAAAACCGACGCAAAAGGCAAATTTTCGCCATTGTTTATGTCAACAACTCGGCCTGTGAGCGTAAAATTTGTCTTTTCGGCTTTTCCTCTAAATTGTCGGTCAACTACTGTTTCCACTCTCGTAGTTTTGGGCACGATATTCACAAAGCCATTGTCATCAATGTAATATTTGAGCGGAAGCTTCTTGAGAATTGATTTCAAGCCTGTTTCGATTGTCTGATTTTCGAACCAATGCGTAACACTAAATTCTCTGATTGCTTCTTTATCATAGAGAAGTTTCAACGAATATTTTTTCTCTAAGTCTGATAAAACCGCAGGTAAAGGAACATTATTATAAAACTCATCTTTGATGATTTTTTTGTTTTCTTCAGCCAATTTGGGAGTATCCTGAGCTTGAAGATGTTTTGGTAAAAAAACTAAAATAAGTAAGGAATAAAGAAGAAATCTTTTCATTATGGACGTCTATGTTTGGTTTACTTAGATAGACGAGGAAGATTTCAAAGTAGATGCTCAGATTAAAAAATGTGTAGAAACTTTAATACATTGTGTCTATACGTATAAGACTAAGGGTGATATTGTTGCTCAAAAAGTTCGGCAAATCTCTTTCCAATCGGAATCTCTTTGCTTCCAATAAGCAATTTGGTTTTCTGAAAAGCCGTGATTTTATCAAGTGCCACAATATATGAATGATGCACCCGACAAAAGCGTCGCTTTGCCAGCTTCGACTCCATCATTTTGAGATTCTGACGGGTCAAAATTGGCTTTTGCTGGGTTCTGACGTAGATTTTAACGTAATCTTTTAGCCCCTCTACATACTCTACATCATCAAACAAGATTTTAATTTGTTTATATTCAGAAAACACAAAAAAAGCTTCATTTTCTTCAGAAGTTGGCATTAAATGAGCCTCTTTATCTTTTCGTCGAAGTCTAAATAACTCTTCGGCTTTATTACAGGCTTTTAGCAATCGGTCAAAAGGGATAGGTTTGAGGAGATAATCAACCACATCTAAGTCATATCCTTCGAGTGCATATTGCTGATAAGCTGTTGTGAAAACCACCATCGGCGGTGTGGGCAGGCTACGTAAAAACTGCGTACCTGAAATAATGGGCATCTGAATATCCAAAAAAATCAAATCTACTTTGCCTTGTTTTATTAATTCCCAAGCATCAAGCGGATTTGAGAAGGTTCCGAACAAATTTAAAAAACTAATTTTCTGAATATCATCGGCCATAATTTCTAAGGCAAATGGTTCATCATCAATCGCTATACAATTTATCTTCGACATCACGCAAGTTTTATTTTTAAATCTACTCTAAATTTACCTTCGGCATTGCTGATTCGCAATTCGTGCAAATCAGGATAATGTAAAGCCAAACGTCGCTCTACATTCTGAATCCCAATACCAGAGTTTTCGCTCGTTTCGGGCATATTTGAGCCATAAATCATATTTTCCGAATAGAACCAAAGCTCGTTTTTAGCAGCCCTAATTCCTATCAAAATATCACTTTTTTCTTGGTTATGCAAGCCATACTTGAAGGCGTTTTCAACGAACGGAATAAATAAAAGTGGCTCAATTACTATCTGAGAAGTATCTCCCTCGCAAATAAAATCTACCGAATTTTTATCGGTAAGTCGCATTTTCTGAAGGTCTATGTAGTTTTTTAAATGCTCAATTTCTTGTTCTAAAGCCACTTTATCATTGCCCGATTGATAAATCATGTATCGCAAAAGTTGTGATAATTTTACCACAGCATCTTCGGTTTTTTCTGATTTTTGCCGAGCCAACCAACGAATATTATTTAGGGTATTAAATAAAAAATGCGGACTCACCTGTAGCTTCAAAACCGCTAATTCAGCAGCCGTTTTCTCTAATAATATTTGTTGATTTTCTTCCTTACTTCGGGTACGTTCATGCACTAAAACAAGCATAGAACTGGCAATAACCGATAATAAATAGGTAAAAAAAACACCAAAAAGCCGTGGATTAAAAGTCATTGATGGTCGTTTAGGCCTTCCACTTTCAAACCTGGGCGACATTTTTGGGAAAGGTAATTGTTTGAAATCGGGCTTGAAGAAAACTTCAAAAGCTACCGAATTTAAAAACAACACAAAGCAAAGACCCAATAGAAAAAAGCCCAAAAAAGACCAACTTTTTTTAGAGTTTAGATAATTCGGCGTAATAATATGCAGGTTTATGTAAAATACAATTATTAATAAAAACGTACTAAATAATTGCCGTAAAACAAAAAAATTGAAATTAGGAAATGAAAAAATATTACTAAACGGAAAAGCCAGCAACGGAATAATACTGAAGATTATCCAGCCAATAATGTGTAGCCATATCGAATATCGTTTGAGAATATGCATTTCAATTTTACTTAAACTTTATCCAAAACAACGGCAAACAAGTCAGATATTATCATCTCATTCACAACAATCTACCAGTGTGTAGAGCAAAACAGCATTTGTGTAGAGTCAATTTCCTTCCATTGCTTCATCTACACATATAAATTAAGCTTCTACACTACCCTATTTCTTGATAAGCTTATTTCTTGTTTATACATCTAAAGCTAAAAATAGCTTACTGTTATGAAAAATCTTTTAAAAATAAGTATCCTAATCTTTATTTCGGCGATTGGAGCAAATTTATTTGCGAATCACCCACCTAAATCGCAACCGAACTATGCTATTGTTTTCCCACAAAATAAAGTTAATACCCTCGAAATTAACCTTACGAAAGCTAAGTGGGATAGTATCAAAACCGATATGAAAACCAAGTTTGGCAATGATTTCGGCGAAGGAGGTTTTCCTAACCGAGGAAAAATACCGCCAATGATGCCTCCACCCAATTTTGAAGATGACCCACCGATGATGAATTTTGGCAAAGGAGAACCTAATTATGTGCAAGCATCGGTAAAATTTAAAGGAAAAACCTACCCCAAAGTTGCATTTAGACTCAAAGGGAACTCAAGCCTAATGATGACTTGGGGTAAAGGCGTTTATAAATTGCCTTTTCGATTAGATTTTGGGAAATTGGAAAAAGATAAAAACAAGAGAAAACTCTATGGTTTTCAGGAATTAGCCTTTTCGCCAGCTATGAGTGATAAATCATTGATTCGAGAAAAAATAACGGCTGATATTTTCCGTGAAGCAGGCGTTCCTGCTGCCCAAACGGCTTTCTATAAAATCTATATTGATTTTGGCGAAGGCAAAAAATATTGTGGGGTTTATACACTCACCGAGGTAATTGATGATACGATGATAAAAACGCAATTTGGTGAGGAGACTGGAAATATTTACAAACCAGAATCGAATTTTACGAAATTTAAAAAAGAGCAATTCGATAAGAAAAACAATAAGAAGAAAGCCGATTGGTCTGATGTTGAGGCATTTATAAAAGCACTCAATAGCATAGAACGCACAACAAATGCGGCAAAATGGCGTGCTGATTTAGAAAAGACTTTCAACATCGAACATTTCTTAAAATACTTGGCCGTAAATACCACCCTCGTAAATTGGGACAGCTACGGAACGATGGCTCATAATTTTTATCTGTACAACTCTCCTACCCAAAAACTAACATGGATTCCGTGGGACCATGACCAAGCACTTGGCCTAAAAATGGAAGCTCCCGCAGGAATACGACCGCCAAACAACCTACAAAGCAAAGATTCTAAAATGTCAGAAAGTTTCAAACCAGCCCAAGGTTTTGACCCACCTCCAATGGGCGGCCCAATGGGACGTAACACTTCATTATCTCTAAAAGAAGCTGGAAAAACCTGGCCTTTGATTCGCTTCATTGCCGATGATGAGGTATATTTTAAAAAGTATAAAAACTACGTGAAAGAATTTACAGAAAATGTATTTACTCCAGCAAGAATGTCGGCACTTTTTGACAAAAATCATCAATTAATTGCCTCGGCAGTTGCCAAAGAACAGAAGCCATTTTCCCATCTCAACAAGCTTGAAGATTTTGATAATGAGTTAAATAGCCTAAAAATACATGTTGTAAAACGTAATGCTGAGGTTAAAGAATTTCTAAAATAGCATCCGTTACATTTTGTAAGAACATGAGTATTGTTTCCAGCCGAAATAATTTTTTTATTGCATTTTTCTTTGGCGGTTAAAATAAAAATGTTGTAAATAACATTTTTTTACGAAATATCTTGGAAGTATAAATTGTTAGATTTACTTTCGCAAACTATTGATAATCAACAAATTAATAGTTCCTATAAACTAACCCCTAAAAAGAAGCAAAATGGAATTTCGTACTGAAATTGAAGTGGCTCCAGCTCGCTTCAAAATCAGCACTGACTCTAAAATTATGACCGTTGGTTCGTGTTTTTCCGAGGTCATAGGAGGTCAGTTAACTGATAACAAATTACAATGTCTCTGTAATCCTTATGGGACTGTATTTAACCCCTCTTCAATTTTTAAATTGATAAGCCATAGTTTGCAAAATCAACCCGTTTTTAAGCACTTAATGCTCGAAAATAACGGTATTTGGCAACATTATGACTTCCACTCGAAATTTTATGCTCATTCAAGGGAAGAACTCGAACGAGAACTTAACTCGACGCATAAAAGTGTAAATCAATTTTTACGTAAAGCTAATTTTTTGGTCATAACACTGGGAACTTCAATAGTTTATCAACTCAAAGAAAACAGTCAAATTGTATCTAATTGTCATAAAACCCCCGCATCAAGTTTCAAAAAGGAAATGCTAACTGTAAAGGAAATCATTCTTCGTTTCCGTGCAATGTATGAAGCAATCAAGATGCAAAATAATAAAATAAAGATTTTATTGACGGTAAGCCCTGTACGACATACCCGCGAGACTTTGCAGCTTAACTCGGTCAGTAAAAGCATTTTACGCACAGCCTGTTATCACCTCGAACAAGATTTCGACGATGTGCATTACTTCCCAAGTTATGAAATCATGATGGACGACCTACGAGACTATCGCTTCTACAAAGCCGACATGATTCACCCAAGCGAACAAGCTGAACAATACATTTTCGAGAAATTTGCCAATACCTATTTTACCGAAGACCTCAACGGGTTTCTGAAAGAATGGAATAAAGTAAAAATGTCTCTCAATCACCGCCCGATTCAAATCGATACTCCAGCACATCAGAAGTTTTTAATCGATTTACTTGAAAAATTGGATATTCTGAGCAAAAAAATTGATGTATCAAACGAAATTGAAACCGTACGTTCACAACTCATCGCAGCGTAAAACATATAAATTCCTTGCAAAAATCAGTGTGAACATTCGCACTGATTTTTGCGTTTTATTAAGGAAATGATTTGATGAACTATCTTCCAAATGGTAGCATCTCATCAAGTCTCAAACTCAGATAAAAATATGTTCGGCAAAACCTTTCTGAAAGCCCATTGGAGCAAGCTCATAATGGCAAACTACGAAGTTCCACCAAAAATCTTAGAGAAATACGTACCGTACAAAACCGAACTTGATTTCTGGAACGGTCGATGCTACGCCAGTTTAGTGGGTTTCCGCTTCCTCGAAACCCAAGTTTTGGGCATAAAATTTCCTTTTCACACTAATTTCGATGAAGTAAATCTTCGTTTCTACGTTCGCTATAATGATAATGGAGAATGGAAGCGAGGTGTAGTCTTTATCAAAGAAATCGTACCGAAAGCCATGATTACATTCGTAGCTAATACGCTTTACAAAGAAAACTACGCAACGCACCCCTGTAAGCACGAAATCAAAAACACTGATAATCAACTATTTGTAAAATATTCTTGGAAGTCAGATTCGGGTTGGAATCACATTGAAGTAGAAGCTGACAACTCAACTGTGCCTATCAGCGTAGGAAGTGAAGAAGAATTCATTACCGAGCATTACTGGGGTTATGCAGGCTATTCGGCCAATAAAACTAATGAGTATCAGGTACAACACCCAAGGTGGAACGTGCATCGTGTGAAGAACTCACAAATCTTATGTAATTTTGAGGAACTTTATGGCCAAGAATTCGCTTTTTTAAAAGATACATCACCCACATCGGTGCTTTTGGCCGAAGGCTCAGAAGTGGCGGTTTTTAAAGGGAAAGTAATCATTTAAAGTCGATAGTCAACAGACCGCAGTCAGTAGTTGCGGTATTTTTCTAACTATAATTTACAGATTAATCACATAAATCAGGTTAATCAAAGTCTAAAATAAATGGGAGAACTAACCATAACGAAAGAAAAAGTGCTACAAGCCCTCAGCACAGTTGAGGAGCCAGATTTAAAAAAGGACCTCGTTACGCTCAATATGATTCGTGATATTGAGATAGGTGTCAACCAAGTTACTTTCACGGTAGTGCTTACAACGCCTGCTTGCCCACTGAAAGAGCTCATCAAGAAAAATTGTACTGAAGCCATTCATACGCATCTCAATCCTGATGTAAAAGTAACGGTAAATATGACTGCCGATGTTACGTCGATTCGTAACAACGCTCCAATCTTAGCGGGTGTGAAAAATATTATTGCCATATCGTCGGGCAAAGGTGGAGTCGGGAAATCGACTGTGACCGTAAACTTAGCAATGGCTCTAAAAAAATCAGGGGCGAAAGTTGGTATCATTGATGCTGATATTTCAGGGCCCTCGATTCCGATAATGTTTGGTGCTGAAAATATGCAACCACTCATTACCCAAAAAGATGGTAAAAACATGATTACACCAATCATGCAATATGGCATCAAAATGATTTCGATTGGTTTCCTTACTCCTGCCGACAGTGCTGTAGTGTGGCGTGGCCCCATGGCCAGTCAAGCCTTACGTCAGTTCTTTGGCGATGTAGATTGGGGCGAATTAGATTATATCTTGATTGACCTTCCTCCAGGCACAAGCGATATTCACCTCACATTAGTACAAACTGTACCTTTGACAGGGGCTGTGGTAGTAACAACACCACAAAAAGTGGCTTTAGCCGACGTAACGAAAGGAGCATCAATGTTCCGCCAACAACAAATCAATGTACCAATTTTGGGTATCGTTGAAAATATGGCGTATTTCACTCCAGCTGAATTGCCCGATAACAAATATTACTTATTCGGAAAAGATGGAGGCAAGAATATGGCCGAAAAACTCAATGTACCGCTTTTGGGTCAAATTCCAATCGTACAGAGTATTCGTGAAGGAGGAGACGACGGTCGCCCAGTAATGATGGATGAAACACCAATCGTGAGCGAAGCATTCAAAAATGCAGCTGAAGAGTTAGCTCGCCAAGTTGCCATCAGAAATGCATCTGGCGAAAAAACTGTACGAGTTGAAGTAAGATAAAATAGTCCACGGTCAACAGTTAGCTTAGTGGCCAACAGAGAATTTTTTTTTAGGTCGAAAGTCTATTCATTGCAGGCAATAAATATTCCGAAATCGTAAAATGTTTTCAATCCTGTAAATTTTTTATTATTTTTACAACAATATACTTGCTGAAAATAAGCTAAATGGAGAATTTAATAGAAAAAGTAGAAGCAGCATTAAACAGTGTCAGACCTTACTTACAAACTGACGGAGGCAACGTAAGAGTTGTAGAAATAACAGAAGATTTCACGGCAAAACTCGAACTCCTCGGTGCATGTGGCAGCTGCCCGATGTCAACCATGACCTTCAAGGCAGGTTTGGAAGAAGCAATTTTGAAGGCAGTGCCAGAAATCAAGAAAGTAGAAGCCCTAAATTTGACTCCTGCATTTTAAGACAAAATTGTTTTTTTACAGAAATTACGCTTAAAAATATAAGCCACTTGTTTTTGCAAGTGGCTTTTTTATTAACTTGCACTTGGAATAATATTTGCAGACTAAAAACTGTGAACAAAATTTAATAATGGCAAATAAAATCAGAGTCGGTGTTTTTTTCGGTGGACAAGCACGAGAAAGAGAAATTTCGTATTTAGGCGGCAAAACTGCCTTTGAGCATATTGACAAGGCTATTTTTGAGCCAGTGCCTATCTTCGTCGATAGCTTAGGGCATTTTATTCAGATAAACCCAGAGTTACTCTACGAAGAATCAATTCGTGATTTTTTCCCTTCTAAAAACCTCAATCGTGGTTTTAGAGTCTATATCGAATCTTTGGGCGAACTTAACGAAACCCAACTTTATAAACTCATCTATAAAGTTGGAAAACAAATTCAACCCACCGATTTTTCGCAAATCATGGATTTTGCGTTTGTCATTATGCACGGCCCACAAGCCGAAGATGGTGCGATTCAAGGCTTACTCGAATGGTACGGTATTCCGTATATGGGACCAGGTCTGATGGGTTCGTCGGTAGGTATCGACAAGCCAATGCAGAATAAGCTCATTTCACTCGTTACGGGTCAGAAGAAGAAAATGGTCACATTCACTCGCGAAGAATGGCAAGTAGCTGACCGCTCGAAAATGTTTACTGACTTAATTAATAATATCGGATTTCCGTTTGTGGTTAAAGCTCCGCACCAAGGTTCATCGATTGGCGTAGCCATTGTTCGTAAACGAAGTCTCGAAGAATTTACGAAAGCCATTCAGCAATGTTTCTTTGAAGTAACATTCTTAAAACGTGACTGGGAGAAAATGACCGACCGCCAGAAACGTCATTTGATGGAAAAAACATCTAATCTTGATGAAGGTATCGGTTTTCCACTTTATGTAAATGGCAAAATTTTGCATCACCCTGTCGAATTGATGGAGGAATTAGATGCACTCTTATTTACGCTTGATTCAGTAACGGCAATCTCGGCCAATGCTGAAGACCACGTAATGATTGAAGAATTCGTAGTTGGTCAAGAGTTTTCGTGTGGAGTTATTCAGCATGATGATGGCACAGCCATTGCCCTACCCCCTACTGAAATTTACGGCGAAATTCAGACCTTCGATTTCAAATCAAAATATAAATCGAATGTTACAAAAAAACGTATTCCAGTAGAGACCAGCCTCGAAAATCTGCACAAAATTCACGAAAGTTTGCTCAAAACATTCAATAGTCTTGGCTTTAGTGTTGTTACTCGCATTGATGGATTTCTAACCCCAGATAGCAGAGTGTTACTTCATGACCCCAATACCTTGCCTGGAATGTCGCCTGCTTCATTGATTTTCAAGCAAATGGCCGAAATCGGGTTGACTGTTACACAATCTATTACTTATTTTATTCGCCAGTCAGTACGTGAGCGTATTCGTAATGGAAAAAATACAGTTTCGCTTCGTAATTTGCTCGAAAAAATAGATAACTTGATTGAAGAAAGGGTAGCAGCAAACAGAAAAAAAGTAGCAATTATTTTCGGAGAAACCGACGAAGAATACAAAACTGCTCAGAAAAAACTGGGCGAATATGCTTCGTCAACTGCTTACGAGCCAGTACCAATTTGTGCTGCACGTAACGGTCAAATGTATAAAATTCCGGTAAATTTAATGTTCAAGGCTGATATCCAAGACTTTGGACAAAATATTGGGAAATCAAAACATCCTTTCATTGCCGAAATTATGCGTAAAGCTGAAAAAATTACAGCAAAGTATGCAGGAAGTTTTGATTGGCAGGTGAAAAAACTATCCGAAGCTGATTTGGCTGAAAGCGTTCAATTTATCTTCCAATGTGACTCTGAGACATTAATAGAATTATAAATCTCTTATTTGAATAAAAATGTTCCTTTAAAAACAAAAAAATCTCCGTCCAAACGACGGAGATTTTCTGCATAACTTTATTTCTAAAAAATCTTAGTTACAATATTCACGAATCACATTATATGCAGCAGAATAACCTAATTCTCCCGCACGGCTAAGGTCATAACAGCCCGCGTTTTCGTCGCCTAAAGCATGTTTGATGATACCTCTTACGTAATATGCTTCGCCATATTTAGGATTCAATTTAATAGCATTTGAGCAGTCTTGCAATGCTTCTTTTTGGAGTCCCATTGATGAACGAACTAATCCACGTGAGAAATAAGCTTCTGCATATGTAGGGTTTAATTCAATTGATTTATTCAAATCAATGATGGCACCTTTACCATCTCCAGTCTTGAACTTCGAGATACCACGGCTATAAAATGCTTCCGAACGGTCATCTGAAAACTCATTGATGCGACTTCTTTCTTGTACAACATTACGTAAATCATCTAAAGTATTTTTATTCATACGACCAGTATAATAAACTTTAGAATCTATATTTACATTATCAACTTCAATAGCTTTTGTCAAATCGCTTGTTGCATCTTTTTGGTTGCCAAGTTTACTATTACAAAAACCTCTACCATAAAATGCACGTACATTTTTAGGGTCAAGTTGAATCGCTTTGTCATAGTCGTTCATTGCACCACGAAAATCTTCAATTTTTGTTTTAGCAAAACCACGATTAAAATAAGACTCGCTATCTTCTGGATTTAATTTTACAGCCTCATCAAAATCTTTGATAGCCCCAGCAAAGTCATTGATTTTTAAACGGCTAAAACCTCTACTTGCAAATGATTGTGAACGTTTTGGGTTCATGTCAATTGCTTTCGTAAAATCAGAGATACTTCCTTGATAATCTTCTAAACGAGATTTACATGCACCACGAGAAAAATATGCTTGGTACTTCTTATCATCTTCGGTGTTCAATTCTACAACTTTAGTAAAATCTTGAATTGCACGACGATAGTCTAACAACTTCGCTCTTGTCATACCACGATACAAGAACGCCAAAGCATCTTCTGGATTTAATTCAATCGTACGGTTGTAGTCTTGCAAAGCTGAGCGGTGGTCATCTTGGTCGCTTTTACTTTTACCACGATACAAATAAGCCAAGGCATTTTTAGGGTCAAGGTCAATCGTACGGTCAAAATCCAAAATTGCACCACGGTGGTCTTTTAATTGTTGTTTTGCCAAACCACGATTATAATAACTTGTAGAATTTTCAGGATTCATTGCAATAGCAGTGCTATAGGCTTGTGAGGCACCAATATAATCACCTGCTTTGCTCTTATTAACACCAATATCAAAGAATTCAGATGCAGTTTGTTGAGCATTTGTTTGTAGAGCACAAACGGTCAGACAGATTGACAAAAAGGGAAAAATTAATTTTTTCATAAGATTTTTAGAAAATTTAAAATCACGTATTACATGAATTTATAGGGATAATTGCTTTTAGATATAAATTATTGTACTTAAATTTTATTCAGCAAAGATAAATTTTATGCCTGTTTACTCAATACATTTTACTAAAAAGTTTTTATTAAGCATATAATTTGCTACCGATTAATAATTTTTAGACCAAATAGCTTGCCAATTTTGTTTTTTTTTTACCAATTTTACATAATAATTATTTTCGTAGAAAAATAATTGACTTACGTGAATGTAAAAAAAGCCGAATCTCATGAAATCACTACATTTTTTGGCAAGTGTAGCCATCGTTACATTTTCAATTATCTCTTGTAATTCTTCAAAAAATACAACTAAAAACGAGAAAAGTACTCGTAAAAAAGACCCCGCAGCTGCAGAAGCAGCCGTGAAGATTGGTAAAATGCTTGACCTACTCGCTACTGATTTGATTGGAGCATCTGGACAAAAAGCTGAAATAATACGCACGGCAGAAGGAATAAATATTACCTTCCAACCAGATTTTTATTTTGAATCAAGTTCTGAACATCTTACTTCAGATGCTAAGGGCGTTTTAGATGATATTTCGAGTGTTTTGAGCCGATACCCTTATACTGAAATTTTTATCGAAGGACATGCCGATAGCAGTGGCAATCAGTGGAATAACAAAAAACTATCCGAAATGCGGGCAAAGACAGTAGCACTATACTTCAAAGCCCATGATGTAACCGCCGATAGATTGGCTATTGCAGGTTATGGAGCAACTCGCCCGATTGAAAGTAATAGTACTCCAGAAGGACGACGTAAAAATCGACGAGTCTTAGTAAAAATCAGAGCAAATGAGGAAAAATTCTTAGCTTCGCAAGCAGCAGCTAAAGTTTCAGGAGGGAAATAAAGGAACAAGCAAATAAAAACAAGAAGAGCAAGAAAGTAAATTTTCTTGCTCTTCTTGTTTAAAAATAGCTGGTTAAGCAAATAGCTGAGTCAAACCAAAAAGTAATACAAAAAATAAAGTTGATAAAGCCATTTGTTTGAGCATTGGGTCAGGGTTTGGCAATCGAGTTACCTTGATTCCATTCAAGAAAAACAAAGGGAAGCAAATGATATAATAGTATTTATTTTCTGCTTGTAAGAAAGTGAATATCAGAATACTTAGCATTCCTAAACTAAGCAAAATCCAATGATAAACAATTGCTTTTTCTTTACCCAATCGAGCAGGAATTGTCTTTTTACCAGCACGTGTATCTGATTCAATATCACGTATGTTATTGATATTTAAAACACCCGTAGCAAAAAGTCCACAACTTAAAGCTGGGAGTACATTGGTCCAGTCAAACGTTTTAGTAAATAAATAATTACTTCCTAAAACCCCCACTAAACCAAAGAAAATCAATACCGAAATATCACCTAAACCTGCATAACCATAAGGTTTTTTCCCTGCGGTGTAAGTATATGCAGCCAGCATTGAAAGTAACCCAAGAGCAAAGAATCCCCAAAATACTTGCATTGAAGCATCTTTAAACGAGAAATAGAGTAACGAAATCCCAAAAACTAAGCACAGAATAGCCAAAACATAAATACCACTGAGCATTTGTTTGGGCGTAATCGCTCCCGACTGTACTGCACGCTGCGGCCCAACTCTACCAGCCAAATCGGCACCGTTTTGAGTATCTCCGTAATCATTGGCAAAATTTGATAGCACTTGCAATGCAATAGTGGTAAAGCAACATAAAGCAAAAATGAGCCAGTCGAACTGCCCCACCGATGCTGCTAAAAAACTGCCCATAAAAATACTCGCCAGTGCCAATGGAAGGGTACGTGGGCGAGCCGCCGAAAGCCAACTTTTCATAAATGATAGAATAATTAAATGAGCGAATGATAGAATGTAGAGACTTATTGAATTCTATCATTCACTCACTCAAAATTAGATTAAATGCCTACTGCTTTTTTAAATTCGGGTGAATTTGGTTTTACTCCCGATGCAAAAAAGTGAGATACCTCTCCTTTTTCGTTAATGACATATTTACAGAAATTCCACGTTGGTTCTTTATCATTCCAGCCGTTCAAATCTTTTTTGCTCAACCATTTATAGAGTGGGTGTTGGTCGCTGCCCACAACGCTTACCTTTTCAAGCATTTGGAAAGTTACACCATAGTTTTTCTGACAAAATGTAGCAATTTCTTTATTGCTCCCTGGCTCTTGTCCACCAAAATTATTGGCAGGAACACCCAAAACAACGATTTTATCGCCATGCTCTTTATGAAAAGCTTGCCAATCAGCATATTGCGGGGTATATCCGCACTCTGAAGCTGTATTAAGAACCACAACTTTTTTGCCTTTATATTTCGAAAAATCAATGGTTTCTTTGCCATCGAGCGACTTCAACTTGAAATCGTAAAACGAACCCTTTGCCATTACATTTGTAGGTTTTGAAACAACCATTTTCTTATCTGAAAACAGGTGTTTGATGATACGAAAACTCATAAGACTTGTCAGTGTTAAAATAGAAACTGTTGCGAAAATGATTCTCTTTTTCATAGTCATAGTTTAATTACATACGTGTAGGTACTTGTATTCCTAATAACCCTGTAGCTTTACTAATTGTTTCGGCAACTGCTTTTATTAATGATAGTCTAAATTGTTGTTTGTGGTTATCGGTTTCGTTCATAATCGAAACCTCGGCATAGAATTGATTGAATGTCTTGGCCAAATCGTACACATAATTAGCAATAACGGCTGGCGAATACTCATCTCCTGCTTTCTTTACGGCAGTTGGGTATTCGTTCAAAAGATAAATCAATTCTGATTCTGGTTTCAATAACTCTACTGCTTTTACTTGTTTGTTTACAGGCACATTCTGAGACTCAGCTTTGCGTAAAATCGAACAAATACGAGCGTGTGTATATTGAATAAACGGTCCTGTATTTCCTTGAAAATCAATCGATTCGGCAGGATTAAAGAGCATTCGTTTCTTCGGCTCAACTTTTAATAAGAAGTATTTTAACGCTCCCAACGCCAACATTTGGAAAAGGTTTTCGGCTTCTTCTTTGCTGAAATCATCAATTTTACCACGTTCACGCGTAGTTTCGGCGGCAGTTTCAATCATTTCAGCCACTAATTCGTCGGCATCCACTACTGTTCCTTCACGAGATTTCATCTTTCCCGAAGGTAAATCGACCATTCCGTAGCTTAGGTGATAGCACCCATCAGCATACGAACGGCCCAATTTTTTCATAATAGCAAAAAGCACTTGAAAGTGATAATCTTGCTCATTGCCTACTACCCAAATCGACTTATCGTTGTGATAATCGTTGAATTTTAAATCGGTTGTGCCTAAATCTTGCGTGATATAAACCGAAGTTCCATCGGCACGAAGTACCAACTTTTCGTCGAGCCCTTCTTCTTTCAAATCAATCCAGACACTTCCGTTATCTTTTTTGAAGAAAATACCGTTTTTCAAACCTTCTTCTACCACATCTTTGCCAAGCAAATAAGTATTTGATTCGTAGTAAACTTTATCAAACGAAACACCTATTTTTTTGTAGGTTTCGGCAAAACCCTCAAAAACCCAATCGTTCATTTTTCTCCACAAAGACATTGTTTCGGCATCACCTTGCTCCCATTTTTGTAACATTTCTTGGGTTTCGAGCATCAATGGAGCAGTTTTCTTGGCTTCTTCTTCGGTTTTCCCTTCGGCCATTAATTGCGAAATTTCAGCTTTGTAAGCTTTATCAAATTCTACATAAAACTTACCTGCCAAGTGGTCGCCTTTGATTCCCAATGATTCGGGTGTTGCTCCATCGCCAAACTTTTGATAGGCCAACATCGACTTACAAATATGTACGCCACGGTCATTAACCAAGCACGTTTTGGCTACATCAAAGCCCCCTGCGGCTAAAATATTAGAAACCGCCGCTCCCAAGAAATTATTACGTAAATGCCCTAAGTGCAAAGGTTTGTTGGTATTTGGCGAAGAAAACTCGACCATTACCGACTGACCATTCGATGGTAAAACACCAAAATTATCATTGGCTAAAATAGCATTGAGGGTATCAATCCAAACTGAATCATTCAAAACAATATTCAAAAAGCCTTGAACCACATTAAAACTGCTCACAAAATCGTTGTTATCTTTAATGTGTTGACCGATAGCATTACCCAATTCAGCAGGATTTTTTCGGAGCGATTTCACCAACGGAAATACCACATAGGTGTAATTTCCCTCAAAATCTTTCTTAGTTGGCTGCAAAACCACTTCTTCTTCTACCTGATATAATGCCAAAAGTGCTTCTTGTATGGCTTTTTTTAATGATTGTTCGATATTCATGAATTCTTCTACTATTTTTATAATAATCAAGTTAGAAACTTGTTCTACTCAACTGCAAAAGTACAGCTTTTTTGAGAGAAAAACGCTAAGTTATTTGGAAATAAGCACTCGTAAAAGCTAACTTTACTATTACTAACCTGCATCTGTTATGAAAAAACACGTACTTTTATATTTGCTATACATTACTTATTATGCTACTTGGGCTCAACGTATTAGTCCAACGCAAGAAGCCATCGCAACGGTTGCACAGTTATCGCCCAAGACCAATCTAATACCCAAAAGCCATATCAAACAAGGTGGACTTCCTACAACCGAAGAATATGTTTTTAGGCCACTCCGACAAAATAATATCATTCCGATGGGAGTTAGTGGCACAATTATGTCTGACCTTAACTCTGATGAAAAGTTTACGTACGTACACACCGAAGGTTACGATAAAAACATTAAGAATATCTGGCAAAATGATTTTAAGATAGATTCAAAATACGACTACATTGGCGAGCAAACCGATTCACTTTTCCATTATGTACTTTTCAATCGTTTTCTGCCGAAAAATAAAGTCTTTTTACTGAGAACATTTATACGTACGGGTCTGCAAGAAAAAATTGAAGGGAAATTGCCCGAAGGTATCCGCATGTTTACTTTCAGAGTCGTAAACGAGGATTGCTTTATTGCCTGTAAGTACAAAGAACGTCCCGTAGTCATGATTTTTCATGTAAAAGATGGCACTTTTAAAGTTTTACCAAATCTGCTTGATCGAAATGCTCAATTTCTATCGCTTTATGCCGATAAAGAAAGTTTCACAACCATCTTGAAGCAATACAAAGGTGGGGCTTTGCTAATAAAAAAGTATTCGAAAGAAGGGAATTTACTGAGTAGTTACATAATTCCGAATAACAAAAAGCAATTCAACGAAGCAAAAACTGTCAGAATCGGTGAAAAACTGATGATAATTGGCACCTATACGAAAGGCTTAAGTTTTAGAGTTAGAGGCTTATATGCCGCTTGTCTCGACGAAAACTTTTCGCCCGAAAAAGTAAAATACACCGAATTTTCAGCGTTTAAAGGAATCCTCAACCACAAACAGCAAGCTCCACCTTATGCTATTGTGCATCAACTGAAACCGCTCAATAATGGTATTATGTGCGTGTTCGATTTCTTTGAAGCGGCCATTTCAAACCAAGAATACACGGGTAAAATCAAGTATCAATACAGCATGATTTGTAAGCTCGACCAAGAAGCTAATTTCGTTTGGAATTCAGTAATTGATTTAGATGGTTTTACTAATTTTATTTATACGCAACGATTACGCACCCAAACTTCGAGTAAAATCGACATTTTGGAGTCGAATGTAAAGCCTGCGATGCAGTTTTTGATAAATAAGAATAGAATCATGGGAGCTTGCCAAATGGGCAATGTAATTTATACCAACTTGCTCGACTCCGAGACTGGCGAAGTTGTGGCCAAAGGTGTTTATGAAGAACTGGGCAACGAACAAATCACAGGCTTTTTACCGTGGTTCGATGAAAACTTCTTGGTCTGGGGGCGTGAACGCCGAAACCTCCTCGCCCGCCCTACCCTATATATGCGTAAAATAAAAGTGGTAGAGAAAAGTTTTGAGTTTTAAGTTCTGAATTCTGAGTTTATTTCTTCGCCGCAATTCTTTCTAAATTTTAAAACTAAAACGACTAAATTCTCCTATATTTTTACGTTATTTGCTTAATTTTTAAATAGTTATTGAATTTTCACTCAGAATTCAAAACTCTACACTAAGAACTCATTAGAAATGCTGCAATCAATGACTGGTTTTGGCTCGGCAACTGTCGAGAACACCAAAATCGCCGTAACTGTCGAAATTAAATCGTTAAACTCTAAGTTTTTTGATATTTATTGCCGAATTCCACGCACGTATTCAGAAAGAGAAATCGAGATACGCAATATCTTAACGGCTGAACTTGAACGTGGAAAAGTTGAATTTACGATGAATGTAGTACCTAAAGATGAATCGGGTGCTGCCACAGTCGTGAACCGTCCACTTATCAAAGCCTACTTCAAAGACCTAAAAGCAACGGCTCTCGAATTAGGTTTTGAACCAAGTCCAACCGAGTTATTGCGTATGGCTTCCATGATGCCCAATGCGTACAACACTGATTCGTTGAGCGAAGCCGACGCCAAAGCCGAGTGGGATTTAATGAAAAGTGCTATCAGTCAGGCTATTGCTAAGTGTAAGGAGTTCCGTACACAAGAGGGAAGTAATACCGCAGCTAAATTTGAAGAATATATTAAAAGCATTACTTCGTTGCTTTCGCAAGTCGAGGAGCAAGACCCAAAACGTATTCCTGTTGTGCGTGAGCGTATCGAAAAAGCAGTAGCCGAATGGTCATCAAGCGATACTTTCGATAAAAATCGTTTCGAGCAAGAATTGATTTATTACGTAGAGAAGTTTGATATTTCGGAAGAAAAAGTTCGTCTAAAAAACCATTTAGAATATTTTGTGCAAGAGCTAAAAATTGCTTCGAATGGCAAAAAACTCAACTTTATTGCCCAAGAAATTGGCCGTGAAGTAAATACCATCGGCTCAAAGGCCAATGATTCGGTCATTCAACGATTAGTTGTACAGATGAAAGACGAACTGGAGAAAGTCAAGGAGCAGACAATGAATATTGTTTAATTTGGGTATGTGTAATTATTTGTGTCGAGCGGTCCGCCGCAGCGGTTTGAAACTCGACACAAATAATGATATCAAGTTTCAAACTTGATACAGCCCTGCAAGTCGTACTTAATGAAGAAATCACACATACAATTTGTCCAATACTGAAAATTTCGCTAATTTTACAGTTGTTACCAAAGAAAATATTGCTTTTTTGGACAATTCCAATATTTTTTATAACCAAAATACCTAATACTTACAAGTTTTAACTTATGAGCCAAATTGTTAGAGTACACGCAAGACAAATTCTCGATTCAAGAGGAAATCCTACTATCGAAGTTGATATTTTAACTGATAACGGTTATTTAGGACGTGCCGCTGTGCCATCAGGTGCATCGACAGGTGTTCACGAAGCCGTTGAGTTACGTGACGATGATTCAAAAGTGTATCAAGGCAAAGGTGTTTTGAAAGCAGTTAAGAATGTAAACGAAACTATCGCTTCTGAACTTCTCGGAGCAAATGTTTTCGAACAAAACTTGATTGACCAAATCATGATTGACCTCGATGGCACACCAAATAAAGGAAACTTAGGTGCAAATGCTATCTTAGGTGTTTCGTTGGCAGTAGCTAAAGCAGCTGCTCACGAAGCAGGTTTGTCGTTGTTCCGCTACTTAGGTGGTGTGAACGCCAACACATTGCCTGTTCCGATGATGAACATCTTGAATGGTGGTTCTCACGCCGATAACTCAATCGATTTTCAAGAGTTTATGGTAATGCCAGCTAAAGCTGAGTCATTCTCGCACGCTCTACAAATGGGAACTGATATTTTCCATACATTGAAAAAAGTATTGAAATCGAAAGGATATTCGACAAACGTTGGTGATGAAGGTGGTTTTGCACCAAACATCAAATCAAACGAAGAGGCTATCGAAATCGTATTGCAATCAATCGAGAAAGCTGGTTTCAAACCAGGTGAAGATGTATTCATCGCTATGGATGCTGCTGCTTCTGAATTCTACAATGCAGAAACAGGTCTTTACACATTCAAGAAATCGGATGGTAAGCAATTAAATTCTGCTGAAATGGCAGCTTATTGGGCTACTTGGGTTGAGAAATATCCAATCATCTCAATCGAAGATGGTATGGCAGAAGACGACTGGGCTGGTTGGGCTGAGCAAACTAAATTGATTGGTAGCAAATGCCAATTAGTTGGTGATGATTTATTCGTAACAAACGTGAAGCGTTTACAAGAAGGTATTGATAAAGGAATCGCTAATGCTATTTTGGTGAAAGTAAACCAAATTGGTTCATTAACCGAAACTATCAATGCTGTAAACTTAGCTCACAAAAACAAATATAAGAGCATCATGTCGCACCGTTCGGGCGAAACTGAAGACGCAACAATCGCTGACTTGGCAGTAGCATTGAATACTGGCCAAATCAAAACTGGTTCGGCTTCACGTTCTGACCGTATGGCTAAATACAACCAATTACTTCGTATCGAAGAAGAATTAGGTTCGGCGGCTACATTCCCAGGATTGAAGTTCTAACCTCCAACCCATAAAGGGGAGTAAAATATTAGAAGCGTTGAACAAATATTGTTCAACGCTTTTTTTGTTTTTTTTACAAAAACACCTACTTTTGATTCACAATCGTGCTTTAAAAACTTCCTATAAATGAAAATCTACGTACCAAAATTCGTACATAAATACCGTTTTTATGTACTTACGCTCCTTGGACTCTTAATCTGGGTGGTCTTCTTCGATGGCAGCAATCTTGTCGCACAATTCAGGCTTTGGCAAAAATTATCTGATTTAGAGAATCAACAAGAATACTACGTTACAGAACTAAAAAAAGTTAAAGAAGAAGAAAAAGAAGTAATGGGCAACCACAAATCAATGGAGAAGTTTGCTCGTGAAAATTATCTCATGAAAAAAACAGGAGAAACTGTTTTCGTGATTGTAGATGAAGATAATAAATCGGTTGAAGAAGAAACTAAAGAGTAATAACAAGCAAAATGCCTCTATTAAATTGATTAATAGAGGCATTTTACACTTAATATCGGATTATTTCAAAGTAGAAATCCATTTTGCAATTTTCAAAGCTTCATCTTTCGGAACATTTGATAATGCAGCCATTGGCGGATAACCTTCCCAGTTTTTAGGGTTCGGTTTGTAGATTAACTCTACGATTTGCTCTGGCTTATATTTTTTCTTTTTCATTACTTCTACATACGCAGGCCCAACCAAACGAGTATCAACTTTATGACAAGCTAAACAAGTATTTTTTTGAAGTAATTTCTCAATATCTGGTGGAATTTTTGTTTGTGCTTTTGATACTGATGCAATACCAAGTACAACCGCAACGGTCAGGAGTGATTTTTTCATTTTACTATGTGCTTTTAAAAGATTAAATAAATCGAACCACCGAAACATCGTACTGCCGAAGCGTCGGATTGTCGATACGGTCGATAACCGAATTCGTCTGCTAAATTCGTAAACAAAACGTAAGAATGAAAGTATTTGTTGAAATTTTAGAAGAATATTTTGTTAACGAAACGTTAAATAATTTTTTATAAAAAAAATATTCAATAAAAATCTACAAATACATAGTATAATTGACTGATGACAAATGAATTAAGAGCAAAAACTATGAAATTTGTAAAAACCAATACATAAACCTATATTTGTATGCGTTGGTCATTTTGATAGTCTAATAAAATTGTATACTTTCGCCACTGACACAAAACACTAACCCAATTAGAGAAAAAACGGTGATTACCCAGAAAAAAATGTTTTTCACTAAAAATATTGCCTTCAATAAACTTTATTCTATTACCTCATTTCTACAATTTGGTATATCCTTCTTAGTTCTATTATCGAACAACACGGCACTGGCACAACCCAAAATCCAATGGGCCAGTAAAGTGTTGGGGTTTTCGTCGGAAAGAGTTGATATCTATAACCCTGGGCCACAATTCAGAGCTGTTCAAATTTTGGGGAAGCCAAATATATATACATTCAGAGAGACGGCAGCTGCCTGGACTCCCGAGCAAGCAGATAACTTTAAAAATGAATTTATAAAAGTAGCCTTTGCAACTCCCTCAATTACTTCAAATATAATGATTGTAGAAAACTTAAATCCTGGGGCAATTACTCAAGTTTTTGCCTACGATTCTACCGATACCGAATATATTATTCATGAGAATAACAACCATACTATTGAAGCAAAAGGAAGATTTTGGAATATTTCAATTACTAAAACAAATTACAAAGTTCATGCAATAAAAGTTGTTTTAAATCCATATTTGGTAAAAGGGTTTAATCAGATAGATGCGATTGGTATTTCAGAAGAAAATACAAAATTGGATAATACGCTCAATTTACCTGACGCCTTACCGAAAAAAACTATAAGAGAAAATTTAGGTAAAAGTATCAATTCCGATACACGAGAAGTGGCCCCAGTAATTAGTAATGATGGAAAAAGAATTTTCTTCACAAGAGAGGGTCATAAAAAAAATATTGGTAAGCTAAAAAAACAAGACATTTGGGTAGCAGAAAGCATTAAAGAGAATAAATGGTCAGAAGCTCAAAATATTGGTTCTCCTATTAATACTGATGAGCATAATGCTATTGCCACGACATCTTTAGATGGAAATACACTTTACCTATTGAATGTCTATTTACCAGATAAAAAATTTAAACCTGGTCTATCAAAATCTAAATTTCAGAATGGAAAATGGAGTTTTCCAAAAGAGGTAAAGATAAAAGATTACTACACAACAAGTTCGTACACAGAATTTAGCATATCCTCAAATGAACAAGTTTTGATAATAGCAGCTCAACGTAAAGATGGATTTGGTCAAAAGGATTTATATGTTTCGTTCCTCGAAAATGACAGTACGTGGTCTAAACCTATAAATTTGGGCAACACAATAAATACTGCTGAAAATGAAAGTTCACCTTTTTTAGCAGCAGATTCCAAAACACTGTATTTTTCAACAAGTGGACTTCCAGGATATGGTGATAATGATATTTTCATGACTCGTCGCTTAGACAATACTTGGACTAATTGGAGCGAGCCATTAAATCTTGGCAATAAAATTAATACACCAAAATGGGACGCTTACTTCACTGTTTCAGCGGATGGAGACTACGCCTACACAAGTTCAGAGGAGAATTCAACTGGAGCCGAAGACATTTTCAGGATAAAATTATTTCCTTCAATTCAACCTGAGCCTGTCGCTATACTTTCAGGTGTAATCAAAAGTGAAATTGATGATAAGCCTATAAAAGCCAGTATTTTTGTAGAATCTTTAGATAAGAATACATCTTTTTCAATAGAATCTGATGACGACACAGGAGAATTTAAGTTGATTATACCTGTGCAACATAGCTATCAATTAACAATCTTAAATAAAAATTTTAAACCTTTGAAAGCAGTCACAGATTTATCAAATTTTAATTCCTTTACTGAGATTAAAAAAGAATTTATTCTTACTCGTTAATAAGATTTATTTTACAAATTTCTACTTTAATCCATACTTATAATCAAATGCTAAGTACTATCATGACATGAAACCAGAGATTCGCATTATAATTTATTTATTAATTTTATCATTTTCAGCTTCCGCACAACCCAAAATCCAATGGGCCAGTAAAGTGTTGGGGTTTTCGTCAGAAAGAGTTGATGCCAGCAATCCTGGGCCACAGTATAGAGCGAGTCAGGTATTAGGAAGCCCCAATAAATTACCTCAAAAGGGCGAAAGTGTGTGTGCATGGTCAACCGCAGGAGCAGATACCTATGCCGAAGAATATATAAAAGTCGGTTTTGAAAACCCTGTTAGAATAAAACAAGTATCTATCGGAGAGAACTGGGGAGCAGGAGCTGTTGTGCGAGTACTGGCGTATGATTCTACTGATAGAGAGTACATTATACATGAAAATAAAGAAGACGGCCCTACTGAAAAAGGCAGAATGTGGAATATCATTATTCCGCAAACAGAATATAAAGTTTATGCCATTAAATTGATTGTTGCTCCAGCTAAAATACCAGGTTATAATCAGATAGATGCTATAGGTATCTCGGAAATTGATTTACCTTTTGAAGCAAAAATAAATCTCGCAAAAGACATTCCGAAAGAAATCATTAAGGAAAACTTAGGAAAAAGCATCAATTCGCAAGTTCGGGAAGTTGCTCCAATTATTACACCCGATGGAAAAACCCTTTTCTTCACCCGTGAGAAGCACGAACAAAATATTGGGAAGTTAAAAAAACAAGATGTTTGGATGTCGAGAATTATGCCCGATGGCACGTGGGGAGAAGCAGAAAACATAAAAGAACCGATAAATACAGATGAGCATAATGCTGTTTCGACCATTTCAGCCGATGGAAAAACGATTTATTTGGTAAATATATACATGCCCGATGGCACCTACCGTGCAGGATTATCAAAGTCGAAACGAAATCGTACGGGTTGGGAATTTCCGAAAGAAGAAAAAATTACAGATTATTATAATTCCAATAGTTATACAGAGTTTTCATTGGCTCCAAATGGTAAGGTTCTGGTGATGGCTTGTCAACGAAAAGATACAAAAGGTAACAAGGATTTGTATGTGTCATTTTTGAAACCTGATGGGGTTTGGTCAAAACCCTTGAATATGGGGACAAATATTAACACTGCCGAAAATGAAAGTACCCCTTTTGTGGCTGCCGATTCAAAAACAATTTATTTTTCAACGGCTGGTTTTCCAGGCTATGGCGATAATGACATCTTTGTTAGCCGTCGATTAGATAGTACTTGGACAAATTGGAGTGAACCCGAAAATATTGGAGATTTAATAAATACATCGAAATGGGATGGCTATTTTACGATTCCAGCATCGGGTGAATATGCCTATTTGAGTTCGGAAGAACGCTCCATTGGTGCTGAGGATATTTTTAGAATAAAACTTTTTCCATCCATCAAACCTGACCCAGTAGCTATTATTTCAGGAACAGTTATCAATGCCTTTGATAAAAAAACACTCGCTGCCGAAGTAGTAATGGAGCTGCTGAATGATAGCACAGGAAAAGAAAGGATTGTGGCTGACTTTGACCCCGAAACGGGTGAATACAAAATGGTTGTTCCTCTCAAAAAAGCGTATAGCCTAAATGCTTCAAAGAAGGGCTTTATTAGTATCAGCGAAAATCTTGACCTTACAAAAGACCGCCGTTTTAGAGAAATTAAGAAGAATATTAACCTAATTCCAGTAAAAGAAGGGCAAACAATGGTTTTGAATAACCTTTTCTTCAACCAAAGTAAGTTCGATATTTTGCCTGCTTCTTATCCCGAACTCGACCGTATTATTGAGCTAATGAAAGAGTATCCATCAATGCAGGTTATCATTGAGGGGCATACCGATGGAAGCGACGATAACATGATGCTCAACGTAAAACTTTCGCAAGATAGAGCCAATGAAGTAAAGAAATATTTGGTAGAAAAAGGGCAGATTGAAGCGAAACGGATTCAGACCAAAGGTTGGGGGCAATCGAAACCAATTGCGAGTAACGCAACTGAGGAAACCCGCAAAAAAAATCGTCGTGTAGAATTTACGATTCTTAAACTTTAGAAATTTTTCATTTAATTACTCATTTTTCAAGTGCCAAACCTTTCTATCAAGAATATACTTGCTACTATTTTAATCTTATTTCCGATTGCAGTATTCTATTTCGTATTTCAAAAATATGCCGTAAATATTCCTCATTGGGATGACTTTGCGATAAGGAATACACTTGCCCAAATGATTGAGACAGAGTCTGTCTTTCAAAAAATAAAATTATTGTTTTCTCAGCATAACGAGCATCGAATTTTCCTTACTCGCTTTTCGGCTTGGATAGTTTACCTTTTGGAAGGAACACTCAATCTGAAAAGTCTAATGTTGGTAGGTATTATCGCATTGCTTGGCATTCTTTTTCTTTTATATAAAGTATCAAAAAAGTACAATTCATCCCTACTTGCATTCGTACCAATTTCTTTTATTTTTCTCAATGTAGGCTTGTTTGAAAATACCTTCTGGGGAATGGCATCAGTGCAGAATTTTGGAGTGATTTTCTTCGCATTTTTGACCTTCTACTGGCTTGTTTTCTCTGTCGAAAACAAACATCGACATTACTTTTATTTTGCCATATTTTCCTGCTTCTTGGGTGTTTTTACAAGCAGTAATGGTATTATTATTCCGCTTATTGGTTGCTTAGTTTTGCTTGTTCAGCAACGGAAAACGCAATTAGTAGTTTTTTTGAGTAGTTCAGTAGTATTGGTGTTTGGCTTTTTCTATGGATTTCAAAAAAATCCTGATAATGTAGTAAAGACTGACTTTTCGGATGTAAAAACTATCATTAAAGGCACTTTAGCTACTTTCGGAAGTGTACTTGATTCATCAGCAATTGCTCCAGCCAAACACTTAGATTTAGCAATGGCTTTTGGCTTATTTATATTAATATTTATTTGTCTGTTTGCCTATCAAGTTATCTTTAAAAAATACAATTTGTCGGAGCGTACAGTAGACCTATTTTTGTTAGCGTGCTTAGCTTTTATTAGTATTACAAGTGTTGGAATTGCAGTTGCTCGTATATCGTATGGAATTGAAATATTAATGACCAGTAAATACAAAATATACTCTGTACTATCAATGGTTATTTTTTATTTAGTAGCCTACAATTCGTTAGCTGAAAGGTATAAAAACAACTTTACTCAACTGGCTATTGTATTCAGTATCGGCTTTAATTTATATACGTATCTGACTGTTTATCAAGACATTAAATACCTAAACCAAGAGCGTATCACCGACCAATTCAAACAGCAATACAGCGACAAGTCATTTCCGAATGGAGGGATAATGCGGGTTCTACAGCAGCCCGAAAAAGCTTTCTACGATTCGATTATTGATGAAATATGGCAGATGAAAGATAGCTCATTGAACAACTTAAAAGTAACTCCTAAATTAGAAAGTTTTGAGATAACAAAAACAAATAAGGGTGTAAAATTTGATTTTTCGGCAGCTGAATCAGGTTTGTATTTTGTTCTTAAATCTGATAAAAATAGTTACTTATATCCGTCACACATCAAGCCTCGGGGCATGAAAGCCTACCTCGAACGTGACTTTATACTAAATAATCAACTCAAAATTGATAACTTTACGGCCGAAATCAGTAAACTATACATTCAATCGGGCCAATACCGTGTTGGCATTGTAGTGGTAGAAAACAATACTAAAAAGATTTCTTGGAGTAATCAAATACTTGATATTCAAGCAATTGAAAAAATTAGGCCTAAGCAAAATTGGTAAGATAATTCTCTCATAATGACACAAACAACCACAAATTCTTCCTATTTAAGACAACTCGATGGGCTTCGCTTTCTGGCGGTAACTATGGTTTTAATTGACCATTGGTCGGGTGATGCCCTACAATTTCCGATTAGTTATTTGGGGGTTTGTATGTTTTTTGTGCTGAGTGGGTTTCTGATTACTCGTATTCTGTTACAGGCTCGCCAAAAGGATGAGAGTTTAGGCCGTTCTCATAAATTTTCTTTGAAACAATTTTACATTCGTCGAACAGTCAGGATTTTTCCGATTTATTATCTCACTATTTTAGCCTTGTTTATTTGGAACGTTGAGCCAGTTCGTGAAAAAATTTGGTGGTATCTCACTTACACAACCAATATGTACATTGCTATCAAGCAAACTTGGATGGGTTCGAGCGACCACCTTTGGTCGTTGGCGGTTGAAGAACAATTTTATTTATTTTTTCCGTTTATCGTTTTCTTTTTATCAGCTCGTTCGTTGCCTAAAATCCTTTCTGGTTTCATTGCTTTATCGGTCGGGCTTCGCTTGTTTTTCTATCTCAATGGTACTGCTTGGATGACGCCATACGTATTGATGCCAACTTGCTTAGACGCTTTCGGAATCGGTGGGTTATTTGCTTATTTTTACTTTCATAAAAATGAAGCAATCAAACGATTTGTAACAAATAAGATTTGGTTAGTTGTAAGTTTGTTTTTGTATATCGGAATTGTGATTTGGGGCAAGCAATTTCCTGATGGTCATAATATCATTACGGTTGTTTTTCTACGCCTTTTTGAGTCATTTTTCTCACTTTTTATGGTTGGGAATGCCGTTTATGGTTTTGGTGGCCTGACGAAAAGTATGTTAGAAAACAAGGTAACCGTTTATCTCGGTCGTATAAGCTATGGTATTTATATCTACCATAAATTTATCTATAATCATTACCATAACTCGCCATCAAATCCAGTGGTAAAGTTACTTCACAAATTGCCCGTGATAGAAGAAAACATGGTTTTGAAAATCATTTTTCTTTATGCAGTTACGATTGCAGTTTCTACAATTTCTTGGTATATGATTGAAAAACCAATCAATAAATGGAAGGATAAATTTAATTATTAAGTTATTTTACAAGTTTCTTAACTGACGTTTTCTGACCATCTAAAACTCGCAGGAAGTATATTCCTTCATTCAAAGCATTTACATCAATCGTAAAGGTTTCGACTGTAACATCTTGTTTTTCAATACTTTGCAATATTTTACCGACACTGTCAAAAAGTTCAATTCTGATAGCACGAGGTTGCGATTGTAAAGGAAAGGCTACATTTAAAATAGTTTCTACGGGATTCGGAAATACCAATACATCAAACAATTGTTCAGGAATCGTTTCTACACCAGTTACTACATAACCGTTTAATCCGTTTATTTGCCAGCCCATTTCATTGAGGCAATTCAGTAAAATATCGCCTGGTGTATGATTCACCTCGGCTGTACGAACACTTGGCGACATCAATGAATTTGCAGAACCAACTGGGTAAGAACTCTCATCAAAATGTGAAAAACTTGAACCACTCTTATATGGAGAGGGAGCATAAAGCCTTGGCAAAGTATTGGCAAAAGTCGGATTTTTAAGTCCAAAATATAACGCATTACTGATGAGTGATGTCTTTAAATCAACTGATGGATTACCATAAACACCCGTATTTGTAAGCTTCACTTTTTTAGAATCCTGCATGAAAATATCAAAAATATAAGCACTACCCGATTGACCGTATGAACCTTGAGTATCACTAACACTCATTGAAGATGAAAACCCTAATCCATGAGCAATTTCATGAAGAAGCACCGTGACCATATCATATTTTCCGCTTTGGGCTTTCGCATCAGTACCGTAGTACCAATTAATTGCCCCATTGACGGTCACGTTTATCTCATAATCTCCAGAGTTTAGGTCTTTTCCTGCAAGAGCTTCGGCTAAGGGAGTAGGATACCAGACATTGGTATAAGGTAGATTAGTTATATTAGCACTACTTCTATAAATACGGGTTGCTCCTGTTTCGGCCAAAACTGTGCTGGACATTGTTTTTGACCAAGTAGCTTTTATTCTGATTGTCTGTGTTGAAATCAGATATTTTTCCCAGATTGCTACTGCATACTCAAACGGGATTTTAGCCTGTTCAGGGAAATCAATATAGGTAACTTCAATATTGGAAGTAAAAGTTAGGCGGCTGCTATTAGAAATAAAGGCTTGTGCAGGAATCTCTGTAAAAGCATTTTGCTCAGATAAATAACAGACAACAGGTTTAACTGGCATAGAATCTTGGGCAATACCATGCATCTGAAATAAAAAACAAAAAAATATAGCTATCGAAAAACGCATTAGCAAAAATTTAATTTATACCACAAAACTATTGATATAGACGAAATAATACCGTAAAAGATTGCATAAAAATAAAAAAACTCCCCACTTTCATGGGGAGTCAATCACTTTTCTTTCGATTGGTGATTTTTCTAATAGCCTTTCATTATTAATTTACATCAATTAATGAAAGTATTGTGAAAATCGTCTTTCCTGACAAATTTAGATTAGAACCCTTTCACAAATGAACTATAGCCCAGATTCTCCATTTTCTTTTGGGTATCTTCGGCATTTGCTTTATCTTCAAACAAACCATAAACTACTCGGTAAACCATTGGTCTATCGGCTGATTTGCTTACTTGAATAAAAATTTTCTCAATTTCTGCATCACCATTTTTGGCCAACTTTGCTGCAAATTCTTTTGCTGCTTTTAATTGTCCAAAAGCGGCAATTTGTAAGCCAAAACCTGAAAGGTCTTTCATTTTACCATTCAAATCATATACATGATTGATATCGAATCCTTCTAATTTGGTTGTTTCAACCTCAACTTCTCTTTCTTTTACTGTCTTTTTCGTGTTTGCAGTAGTGTTTAAGCTCGTAGAAGCAGAAGCATCTGCTGTTGCCCAAAAACGTACAACTTCATCATCACTTTGAATCTCTTGTACTTTTACCTTCGCTTTTCCCGACTTCGCTCCTATTTCGTCCATTGCACTTTTCGAGATATTAGCTGTAGTATTATTATCAGCAGATTTCACACGGTCATTGATTCTTACCACTACCGACTTGCCATTTTCGGTATTGGTCAACTTTACCTTCTTACTAAAAGATAAAGAGGAATTTTCTTCTTTAAAAGCCGATGGCTTACCAATTCCGAGGTCGTCGGATAAACTGGCTGTAACTTCTTGTGCCTGACTTTTTATAGCAAATGTTGTTAATACAGCTCCAAGCAAATAGATAATGTGTGCCTTCATAGTTATTATATTTTTATGGTAATAAGTGTTTTGAATGAATCTTTTTACTTCTCATTTTCTTATTAAACGGTCTCAAATAACGTGCCAATTCAATTTTGAACATAAAAAAACTCACGATTTTTGAATCGTGAGTTCTCTATAAAAGTTATTCTTTTGTGCAGTTTCTTATCTAAACTCCTTTACAAACGGTGAGTATCCGAGCGAAAGAAACGTACGTTGTTTTTCACGAGCAGATTCATCAGTTTTCAATAAACCAAAATAGACTTTATAATAAGTTCTTTCGGGATTGTTTACTGTATAGATAAATAACTGGCGTTTTTCGGCGTCGCCTTTTTGAGCAATTTTCAAGGCATATTCTTTAGCCAAAGTCAAATCAGAGAAAGAAGCAAATTGCAATGCATAACCAATCAAATCACGTTTTTCTTTCACGTATTTGAAGTTATCATCATTGAATTTAGTGCTTGAAACCTCTATTTCTTTGGTATTTGAGGCCAATTCTTGTCCTAAATCGTCGTTTTCAATCTCTTGCACCATTACACGAGCTTTTCCTGATTGAATGTTATTCGATTGCTCATTTGATGTCTTTGAAATAATTATAATTTTATCAGAATTATCTTTAGGAGCGGCAATAGAACCGATTCCATCGTAATTATGTGCCAAAGAAAAACTTAAGCTACTAACCGTAATAATCGCAGATAACAAAACTTTTTTCATAGTATTTTTTATTTGAATTTGATTAAATGGTAGCAAACTCCGTGCTAAACTTGTTTCTTAGCAGAAAAAAAAAGAAATTTGAAAAATATTTCTTTAACCTAAAATGATGAATAACTTCCACTAATAATTGAGAATTAAACCCTCATATTTATTGGCCCATCTGTTTCGACTTATGAAAAATCATTTTCCTTTCCCAGCTGTTGGACAAAGCCGTGCGATTGTGGAGCGTGTAACGCCCGAAATTGATGGCGGACGATTTGCCACCAAGGCCATTATCAATGAAACAATTACGGTTGAGGCCGACATCCTGATTGACGGACACGATAATTTAGCGGCTCGATTACTTTACAAACACGAATCTGATAAAAACTGGAGCGAAGTGGTTATGTCGAGCATGGGCAACGACCGCTGGGTTGGTAGATTTACGGCTGCCAAGCAAGGTTTCTACACATATACAGTTGAGGCTTGGGTTGACCATATTGCCAGCTGGCAACACGAAGTTGACCTCAAAGTACGTGATGGCCAACACCTAAAAGTAGAAATGATGCAAGGTGAGTTATTCTTGAATGGCATGGCAAAATTGGCCAAAGGCGATGATAAGAAGGCCATTCAAGAAGCAGCCAAAGCGATGGGCAGTGAAAGCAGATACAACGAAGCGATTCAGATTGCAATGAGCGACCAAATGCACGAATGGCTCACAAAATACCCCGAACGTCAGTCGGCATTTCGTTATCAAGAACTCAAACTTTACGTTGACCGTGAAAAAGCTGGTTTTTCAGCTTGGTACTCAATGTTTCCTCGTTCGGCCGCTCGTGAAGTGGGCAAACACGGTACATTTAAAGATGTAGAGGCACTCTTACCACGAATCGCTGAAATGGGATTTGATGTACTTTATCTTCCTCCTATTCACCCAATCGGAAAAACTCATCGTAAAGGTAAAAATAATACCGTAAATGCCGAAGAGAGCGATGCAGGGGTACCGTACGGAATCGGTTCGGAAGAAGGTGGACACACGGCCATTCATGCGGAACTCGGCAATTTGGAAGATTTCAAGCATTTGGTAGAAGAATGTAAGAAATACGACATGGAAATAGCAATGGATTTGGCTATTCAATGTTCGCCTGACCATCCTTGGGTAAAAGAACACCCCGATTGGTTTAAGATTTTGCCCGATGGCACAATTAAATATGCGGAAAATCCTCCGAAAAAATACCAAGATATCTATCCAGTAAATTTTGAGACCGAAGATTGGCAAAACTTGTGGCAAGAGCTCAAATCAGTAATTATGACTTGGGCCGAATGGGGGGTTCGTATCATTCGAGTGGATAACCCACACACAAAATCATTTTGCTTCTGGGAATGGGTAATTGCCGAAGTGAAAAAGGATTATCCAGATATGATTTTCTTAGCTGAAGCCTTTACGAAGCCAAAAGTAATGCAACAGTTGGCAAAATTAGGCTATACACAATCATATACCTACTATGTTTGGAGAACGTCAAAAGCCGAGCTAATCGAATATATGACAGAGTTAACAAAGGGTGAAATGAGACATTATTTCCGACCTAACTTTTGGCCAAATACGCACGACATTGACCCTTATATGCTCCAAACTGGTCATGAACCTTTGTTTTTGATTCGTTATTTTATGGCGGCAACGCTCGTTGGTAACTACGGAATTTTTGGCCCAACATACGAGTATATGTATCATGCACCATACCCAGGCAAAGAAGAATATGCTTTCTCGGAGAAATATGAAATAAAATGGTGGAATTGGGAACACCGCAATAAATTAACGTATGTAATTTCGCAAGTGAATCGTATTCGTAAAGAAAATACTGCCTTCCATAGTACCAACAACATTGATTTTTGCGAAATAGCTAATGAACAATTATTAGCCTATCTCAAAACAGCCAGCAATGGAAATCGAATCCTATGTGTGACGAGCCTTGATGGCTACAATCGCCAAGGTGGATTTGTGAAGATTCCATTATGGAAAATCGGTAAAAATGAATGGGAAAGTTATCGTGTACACGATTTGATTTCGGGAGCAACTTATATCTGGAAAGGTGATACTAATTATGTGGAACTTGACCCAAATATTCTGCCTTTCCACTTATTCAGAATTGAAGATATTTGAGTTTTGTCATTAAATATAAGTAAAAACTGTGGCACACTGCAAAGATGTGCCACAGTTTTTTCAATGAATCCCTAATCAATATGAATCATTTTCCTGTTGTCAGTTCCAACCTCTCGCCTACTCATTTAGCGGTTTTTGTTCAAGAAAAATACGGTTTGAGTAGTAATACTACTTGTAGTTTATTGAAAGCAGGCATTAATCATACTTATTTGATAAAAGATAATGGCCAACGATTCATTTTTAGGGTTTATAGCATTCATTGGCGAAGTAAGGTTGAAATCTTAGAAGAAATCAGGCTACTAAATTTACTAAAATCCCACACTATTTCGATTTCTTACCCGATTACTGATAAAGCGGATAACTATATTCAGACCATCAATGCTCCTGAAGGAGAGCGTTTGGCGGTCATGTTTTCGTATGCGGAGGGTGAAAAACTACTCAATTTTGATGAGCAAAACCACTTTAACATTGGCAGCTTGATGGCTCAAATTCATCAGGTTACCGAAAACTTGCATTTAGAAAGAGTGGAATATACTTCCGAGGTTTTAATCGGAAAGGTATTTGAGTACTTACCCAATTTTCTTTCAAGCAGTTGCGAAGAAATGGCTTTTATGAAGTCCACACAAGCGTATTTATCGGATGAATTTTCTAACGTAAATCTCAAAGAAATCAGAAAAGGCACAGTACATTTGGATATTTGGTTCGATAATCTCAATATCACAAAAGACGGAAACATCACTATTTTCGACTTTGATTTTTGTGGAAATGGCTGGCTGTGTATGGATATTGCCTATTATATTCTGCAATTACACAGCACCGAAAAAGACGAAACGCTTTGTAAATCAAAGATGCATAGTTTCATGGCGGGCTACGAATCAATTACGCCGATTTCGAAAGAAGAAAAACGACTATTACCCATGCTTGGCGTAAGCCTCTACTTCTTTTACATCGGTATTCAATGCCAGCGATTTGATAATTGGTCAAACACTTTTTTGAATGAAATGTATCTCAAACGCTTCGTTAATTTACTCATAAAACGCTATTTTGATTTGAATAAATTGGGGCGATAAAATATTGGGCATTTTGCATAGTTACAGTTGTCAATAAACAAAAACCCACACAAATTAAGCAAAAAGACAAAAGATACCTATCCTATGTCTTTTTGCTTATTGCCTTTTAAAATCTATCGAAAAAGGTAAGCATATCATCAGTTAATTCTTCACAACCTTTACCGAAACTAAAAAAACCGTGTGCTGCTCCTTCATAAACTTTAAACTGTACATCTTTAAAAGTTTTACTAATATGTTCTGCCCAAATTTTTGATGAACGTAACAATTTATCATTTCCAGCTCCGACAATAAATAATGGAGGTAAGTGTTCAATGTGCTCAAAATCCATTGGGAACAATGGAATATTTGGAGTACTCGTATTTTCTACATACACTTTATTGAACAGTTGGGCACTCGGGAAACCGTCTTCAATCCAAGAATTTTTATCATTGACCCCAAATATATCTACTACACTTGTAATCTTTGGTAAGTCATTCGAATCAACAGAATCAAGAATTTTCAACAACTCAGGATTTGACAAATAAATACCTAACATCATTGCCAAGTTTCCTCCAGCAGAGTCGCCAATCAAATGTATGGTGTTATATTCAGCGTAATTTTTCTTTATCCAAACCAATGCTTTCAACAACGAACGCAGTAAAAATGGATGCTGTTGCTCTGGAGCTAATGGATAGTTAAGGCTAAAAATTGGATAACCAGCATTTGAAAATTTCATCAATGGTTTTGAATAAAACTTACCTTTACTTCCTGCTACCCATGCCCCACCATGAATGTGTACAATCGCCAAACGCTTCTTTGTACTCGAATCGGGTGCTATGAAATCTAATGCTTCGTCTTTCAAAGCCCCATAAGCAAACTCTTTTATTTTACCCGAAGGAAATTTTCTACCACCCATTGTAGCAATTGAGGGCATCATCAAATTTCGCCAAAAGAAAACCCCTACTTTATCTTTGAATGTTAGATTATTCATCACAATAATTGTTTAACCAATTGTCAAAACTACTTTACCATTTACGCCTCCTTTTGCTACCATATCCTGTGCTTGTGCGGCCTCTGCTAAAGAGAAGGTTTTTGTCACTAATCCTTTTAAGTTTCCTTCTTTTACTAATTTCAAACCATTTTCAAGGCTTTTAGCAGATAAATTAGAAGATACAAAACGAGCTTCAACTTGATATTGTTGAGCTAATTCTTGCGATGGAAGGCCTGCTATGCTTAATAACTTCCCACCTTTTTTGATGACTTCAAAAAGTTTATCTTGCGATGGTCCCCCAGCACAATCTGCCACTAAATCAACATCTTTCACAAGCATGGTTACATCTTGTGTTTTGTAGTCAATTACTTCGTCTGCTCCTAAACTTTTTACCAAATCAATACCTTGACCCGAAGCAGTTGCCACTACATATAGTCCTGCATGTTTAGCCATTTGTACCATAGTAGCACCCACAGCACCTGCCGCACCTTGAATCAACACTTTTTGCCCTGCTTGTAATTTACCTTCAGCAAACAAAATGCTTTCTGCTGTTCCTATGTTTACGGCAAATGCCGTTGCTTCTTCAAAAGAAATATTTTGGGGTTTGAAGGAAACAAAATTTGGGTTGGCAATCACATATTCGGCATACGCATTTGCCATAGTTATGGCTATTACTTCATCTCCTATCTTAAAACTTTCTACATTTTCGCCTACCGCAACTACAATTCCTGCTGCATCTAATCCAGGTGTAAACGGTAATTGTACTGGACGCATTTTTTGCATATATCCCATTCTAATTTTAAAATCTAAGGGATTTACACTTGCTGCTTTTACTTGAATCAAAATATCATCAGGCGTTTGAATAGTTGGTTTAGGCACTTCAACCAACGCTATCACATCAGAATTTCCGAAATCTTTATACTGTATCGCTTTCATTTGCTTTTTGTTTTTAATTAATAGTGAGGCAAAAGTATTACCTTTGTCTAAATAAATAGTATAGACAATAATTTTGTATATAGACTAAAATTTTAGACTAATGGAAAATGCTGTAATTAGAAAGACAAAAGAGTTTACACCTGGTAATTGTCCAGTGGTGTATTGCATGAATATAATTGGTGGAAAATGGAAACCAAGTATTATCCACATGATACGAACTGAAAGAAATAGATACAGTATTTTGTTAAAAAACATAACCGAAATCAGTAAGCAGACTTTGACCAACCAATTGAGAGAATTGGAAACAGACGGAATTATTGAGCGAATAATTTATGCCGAAATTCCTCCAAGAGTAGAATATAAAATAACTGATTATGGAAAGACACTTTTACCAATCATTGACAGCATGTATCATTGGGGTAGGCATCACATGAAAACTGACAACAAAGGATACTGTGATATAAAATGAAA